>JBBQXV010000280.1:0-12306 GCA_038209335.1 Polyangiales bacterium
AGCCCGCTGCCCGGAACGAACTGCTGGTGGCATCCCGCACAGAACTCCGCGCTCCGCAGTCGCGGCAGCTCGGCCGAGGCGCGCGCTTTGTGATCCTTCGTCCAATCCTGCGAGCGCGACTCGAAGTCGGAGTTGCCGCCCGCGTTGATGAGGCGCGACACGTCGTGGCATCCGATGCACGTGATGCCGCGCCCGCTCGTGAGGTTCGTGTCGCCGAGGCGCACGCTCACCGGATCGTGACAGCCCGCGCATTGCCGCACGTACTGCGCGCCACGGAGCTTCTGCTCGACCCCCGCGCCGAACTTCACCATCGGATCGAGCGCCGCGTGCGCGTGCGCGCTCTTGTTCCACGCCGCGAACTCCGCCGCGTGGCACTGACCGCACCACGCCGCGTCGTACATCGCGTTCGGTTTGTCGCCGGGGCCGAGCAGCCAGCTCGGACCGACCGGGAGATCCTTCGCGATCGTGCGTGCGAGACGCGTCGCCATCTGCCGCGCGTCCGCCGTCGGCGTCGCCGGATCGATTTGCCCCGTACGAGCTGCGCCACTGCGATCAGGAGCGAGCCCGCCTTGGTCGAGCAACGCGACGAGGACGTCGTGCGGATCGAACGCCGCGTCCGGCGTCGGCGCCGTCGAGAAGAGATCCTTGAGGCCGACGTGACCGATCTGCGCGTCGACCTTTGGATCCGCAGGCGACAGCGCTTCGAAGAAGAAAAGGTTCGTCGATGTGAACCCGTCGAGGTGGCACCCGCCGCACGACATCCAGTTCGATCCCGTCGACGCCAGCTTCCCTTTCGCCGAGTTCGCGTTGAAAAAGAGCTTTCGCCCCTCGCGCGTCTCGGCATCGATCGGATCCGTGACGGCGAGGCCGATCGGCGCGCCGTACACCGTCGCGTGACGGATCGGGCTCCCGTCGGCGAGGTCGAGCGTCGCGAGCGTGTGCGACTGATCCGACACGATGAACGCGCGTTGGCCGGTGTCGTCGAGCGCGATGCCGGTCGGGTGATCGCCGGGCAGGTCGCGAAGGAGATCGATCGCGATCCCATGGTCGAGATCGAACGTGAGGAGATCCTCGCTCGCGCAAGCGACCACGTACGCGACCTGTCCCTTCGGATGGAACGCGGCCGCACACGGCTGCGACACGATCGACGCGTTGCCCACCGGATCGAGGACGTTGATCGCCCCGAAGAGAAGCTTGCGCCCTTCGAAGCTCCCTGATCCCGGAGCGGCCGTCACGACCTCGGCGCGCGCGGCGAGATCCGCGACGCTCACCGACGGAAAGAGCGTCCGTTGAAACTGAATCGGGTGCGTGTTGGCGAGGAGCTGATGCGGTAGCCACGCGACGTTTCCGTCCGGGGCCCAAGCGATCGACTCGAACGCGAACGGCTTGCCGTGCGGCACGGTGTCGTCTGCGCCCGCACGCTCGTCGGCGAGCGCCACTTCGACGTTCGCTTGCGCCTGATCCGCCGGCGAATAGACCCCTTCGAGCGACGCGATCGTCACCGTCGCGTCGATGCGATGCACGACGGCGAGCTCACGCCGCTGACGCGAAACCGCGAGACCGGCGGGCAACCGACCGACGGGGATCGTGTGATCGACGATCCCGCGCGTGCGATCGACGATCGCGACCGCAGCGTCGTCCTCGATCGACACGTAGAGCCAGCGCGGATCGGTCGCGTCCCAAATGGCCGCGCGGGGATGCGTCCCGACCGGCAGCGCGCGCTTGACCTCGCGCGACTCGGCGTCGACGAGCGTCACCGTCGCGGCGTCGCGATCGACGGCGGCGATCCATTTCGCGTCGGGGCTGAGCGCGATCGACGTGACGTTCTTGCCGATCGCGATCTCGCGCACGACCCTGCGCTGCTCGACGTCGACGTAGCTGATCGTTCCGACGTCGCCGTTCGCCGTCCACACTCCGCCACGCACGGCATCGAACACGACGGGCGACGACGTTGCGTCCTTGCGGTCCGTTTCCGGGACGAGCGGTGGCGGGCTCGGTTCGAGCGGCGGAGGTCCGGCGTCCGCGGGCACTCCGCCGTCGTCGCCTGCCGGTGGCGCCTGACCGCTGGAATGTCCGCACGCCGTGCCGCCGACGACAGCGCCAGCGACGGCCGTGATGAGGAGTGCCGTGAGGATTCGCACGATGATCCGAGCGCACGCGAAGCATCGCGCTAGCGGGCGCAACGTACGATCGGGGCTTGCCAGAGGCAACCGCGAGCGTCATCGTGCCACCCGAATGAGGCGTCGAAGCGTACTCGGCTTGTGCAACGGGCTCGTGTTCGCGGGCGCGCTGGTCGCGTCGTGCAGCAGCGACAGCGGCGCGATCACCGACGGCGACGCCAGCACCGACGGCGGAGGCGCCGACGGGACGGACATCAGCGACGCGACGCACGATCGCGTTCCGTACGACTCGACGATGCCGCCCGCGACGCCGCGCACGCCGGTCACATCCGAGATCGTGAGCACGCGCGTCGACGTGCAGAGTCTTCTCTTCGCCGCGGGCGAGATGCAGATCAGCGGCGAGCCGTTCGCGTCCGGCTTCGCGGGCCGCAACCTCGCCAATTACGATCGCGCTCGCCTTCCGACCGACGAGTACGTCCTCGCGGCCGGCGGCGACGACCCGCACCCGGTCACGGATCTCTTCGGCTTCAGCACCGCCGTCGAGTCGTACGAGTACTCGAAGTACCACATGAACATGGTCTTCCAGGAGTCGACCGCAGGCATCTCGCTCGCGAACGGTCCTCTCGTCGCGACGCTCGCGGGCGCGACGTCGCTCGATCGTCTGCGCGGGCGGATGTTCGATCTCCTGTCGACCGCAGGCACCGACGTCGGCGGCTACGCCACGCTCCCGGCGCCCGCGAACAACGATCAGAACTACCTCGGCTTCCCCGGCGTCTGGCCGGTGTTCGCGCCGTTCAAGAGCTTCGACCCCGCGATGGTGCCGACACTCAACGTCGTGCAGTCGTGCACGTTCTCCGGCGGCTACGGCGGCGTCGGTAACGGCCAGAACATCAGCCCGCTCTACGAGTGCGCCTACAACAGCACGCACCTCACCAACCGCGACGCGCAGGTCGAGAAGGTGATCGTCCCCGGCGTGCTCGGGATGGCGACATGGAAAGAAGCGCTCTGGGCGATCGATTTCGCGGGTCGCCTCCACGACTCCGGATCGAACCAGATCAACGACGTGGCGCCGGCCGATCTCGCGCGCGTCGGCCAGCGAAACAATACCGTCCTCGCGACGGATCCGCCCGGCTCGCTGATTGGTACGTACATCGGTTCGAGCCCGCTCGAAGGAATGTGGGGGCTCGTGATGCTCTCCGCGATGGAGAACGCGGCGGAGTGGCTCGTGTCGTCGCTCATGACGACGAACGGCACGACGCTCGGCGGCTTCGCATCGAAGGCGACGGCGACGGCGTACGACTACAACTCTCCGCTCGCATGGTTTCCTGCCGCGATCGCGGCGACGGAGAACGCATCGATCCCGTATCCGGCCGTCGCGTCGCTCGCGATCTCCGACGCGACGAGCCGCTCCGTGGATCTCTCCGCGCTCCTCCTCGGCCACGCGATGCTGTTCGGGATGACCGATCCGCGCAACGCGGGCCTCGGACAGCGCGTCGGGTTGCGCGCGACGTTCGACGGCGCGCCGTTCGCCGCCGACGACGGCATCGCCAACGGAGAGGACACCGTGCACGATCGCGCGCTCGCGGTGCTGCGCGTTGCGTTCGTCGATCTCGATCGCATGCACGCGGATCCGACGCTCGGTGTCTTCGTCGACACGGCCACGGTGAGCGGCGCGACGGTCACGCGATCGACCACCGCGTCGACGACCGCGCTCGCGCACGCGATCATCGCGCTCCGCCAGACGCTGCTCTCGATCAACGGCTCGATCACGCAATACGGTGCGCCGGATCCTGATCCCGCCGCGGACACCAAGGGGATCCTCAACACGTCGCCGATCCATCCGCCCGGCGCCGACGCCGGAGCGCCGCCGACCTTCAGCGCGCGCGTGCGGCAAGTGTTCGCGACGAATGCGGCGTTCGTACGCGACGTCCTCACCAAGCCCGACGGCAGCGTCGCCAACGGCGCGACGATCGCCGGCGGAGTCGCCACGGCCGCCACGGGCGCGGCGACGCTCGAGAGCCAAGCAGCTGCGATCCGCGCGCTCACCGAGGGATTCCTCGTGACGGGCGACGTCACCTTGCGCGATCGAGCGCGCGCGGTCGCGCGGCGCCTCGAGAGCGGCTTCTACAGCGCCGCGGCGCGCATGTACCGCGGCGTCGACGCCGGTCCGATCGAAGTGCGCATGAACGGCGAACGATTCGCGTGGCTGCAGAGCGCGCTCCGCGAGACGTACAAGGTTCTCCACGTTCCCGGCGACGCGCCGATCGATCGCGTCGTGCTCGAAGATCGCATCGCGCGTCTGCACAAGCTCGTGCTCAACGGATGGGACGACATCAACGGCGACCAAATCCTCGACACGCCGGCCGAGTGCCTCGTCGGCCGGCTACAGATGGCGGAGCAGGCGCTCACCGGCGAGCTCGGTCGCGACGACTTGAATCGTCCGGCGGCCGATCGCGATCAGGATTGTGTCATCGAGCTCGCGCACGCCAAGGTCGCGAGCGTCTTCGCAGGCGAAGTGTTCTTCCACAGTCCGTGAGCGCTCATCGTCCGCCGACCGCGCGGACGAGCTGCTTCTGAGCGAGCGCGAAGAGCGCAAGCACGGGCACCGACAAGATCACGTTGGCGGCCATCACGATGTGCCATCGCACGCCCGTCCCTTGCTCGCGCAAGAGCGCGACGCCGAGCGGCAGCGTCCGCACGGTGTCATCGGTCGTCATCACGAGCGGCCAGAAGTAGTCGTTGTAGTGAAAGACGAAACTGACGAGAAAGAGCGACACCAGCGTCGGCATCAGGTGCGGCGCCAGGATGCGGTAGATGATCGTCGCCTCGGACGCACCGTCGAGGCGAGCCGCTTCGATGATCTCGTCGGGCACGGAGACGAGAGCCTGCCGCACCAAGAAGATGCCGAGCGCGCTGACCGCGAACGGGAGGACGAGCGCGGCCATCGTGTTGACGAGACCGACCTTCGCGAGCATCAGAAACACCGGAACGAAGGTGACCTGCGCCGGCACGAGCAAGCACGCGAGCACGAGGCCGAACGCCGTCTTCTTCCCGACGAATCGAAGCTTCGCGAGCGCGTACCCCGCGGGAAGCGCGAGCGCGATTTGCAGCGTCGCGATCAGCACCGCCATCGCGATCGTCGTGGCCATGTAGCGCGCGACGGGGATCGACTCGACGACCTCGCGGTATGCGCCGACGTCGAAGTGCTCGGGGAGCAGCGCGGTCGGGCGTTGCACGATCTCCGGGAGCGTCTTCAATGAAGTGAGCACCATCCATGCGTACGGCGCGATCCAAAGCGCCGCCGCGGCGGCCGCCATCGCGGTCACCATCACGTTCGCTCGACGGCCTCTCACGATGCCCCGGATCCGCGCGCGCGCCACGCGCGAAGCTGCGCCGTCGCCAACGCGAAAAGCACCACGAAGAAGACGACGGTGAGCGCGCTCGCCTTGCCGACGCTCAGGTTCAAGAACACTTGCTCGTAGATCGCATAGACGAAGAGCGTCGTCGCGTTCGCCGGACCGCCCTGCGTCATGATCCGCACGACATCGAATGCTTGGAACGAGACGATGAGGCTCGTCGTCGCGACGAACGCCGCCGTGGGACGGAGGAGCGGCCACGTGACGTAGCGGAATCGCGCGAACGGCCCCGCACCGTCGAGCGCGGCTGCTTCGAGCAGCTGCGGCGGGACGCTCTGGAGCCCAGAGAGGAAGACGATCATCGCGTAGCCGGTGATCTTCCAGACCGTGACCGCCGCGAGCGCAGGCAACACGAAGCGTGTGTCGGTGAGAAACCCGACGCGCGGTAGCCCGACGCCGCGGAAGAGCGCGGCGACGATCCCGCCGTCCGGATCGAGCATCCATGTCCATAGAAGCGCGACGGCGACCCAGCTCACGACGTACGCGCTGAAGACCGCGCCGCGCACGAACGCGAAGAAGCGTCCGCGGCGATTGAGCAGGATCGCCAGCGCGAGCCCGAGCGACATTGCACCGACGACGACCATCGCGCTGAAGCCGAGCGTGCGACCGACGATCCGCCAGAGCTCTCCGCGTGCCATGAGCGCGCGGTAGTTGTCAGCGCCCACGGCCTCGGGCGGCGTGAGCATGTCCCACGCGAAAAGGCTCTGGTACGCGGCGAGAACGACGGGCACGACGAAGAAGACGACGAGGAGCGCGAGCGACGGCCCGAGCATCGCCCACGGATGCCATCGCGCGCGCGGCTTCATCGCGCCAGTGCCTCGGCGCGCGCTTCATCGAGGACCGCGTGCGGATCGCGATTGCGGAGAATGGCTTCTTCGAGCTTCGGCTCGATGACGTCGCGCTGGATGCGAAATAGTGTTGGTGCCCACGGCCACGGATCGGCGTCCGCGAGCTGCGCGTACGCGACGCGATCGTTCGGGTGCGCCGCGTACCAGCCGTTTCCGTCGAGCTTGGCGATCGCGGGTTCGCTCACGGGGAGATACCCAGTGCGCGTCGCCCAATCGATCGTCTGATCGGCGTCGCACATCCAGCGGAGAAACTCCCACGCCCCCTGCTTCTCTTCCGACGGCGCCGCGCGCAAGACGACGAAGAACGTTCCGCCGGTCGGCACCGATCGCTTCACGTCACCGGGGAGCGGTGCGGCGACGACCGGGAAGCGCGCGTTCTCTTCGAGGTAGCGAAGGAACGCCGTGCTCGTCCAGACGATCGCCGCACGTCCCGCGAGAAAATCTTGGTTGGTCGCCTGCCACGCGTTGTAGTCGCGACCGGGTGGCGGACGCATCACGCGGGCTTCGTGAACGAGCTTCTGCCAGAAGCGAAGCGCCTTCTCGCCCGCAGCGCCGCCGAGCGTCGGCGTTCCGTCGTCGGCGACGACGCGACCGCCGGCTTGTCCGACCATCGCGACCCAAAACCACCACGAGATCGGGACCTCGAATCCCCAGCGCACGTCGCCGTCGCGTCGCGTGAGCTGCACGGCGGCGCTCTCGAGCTCGGTCCAGGTCTGCGGGATTTTCCCGCCGAGCTCGCGCGCGACGACGTCGCCGTTCAGGTACATGATCGGCGTAGATCGATTGAACGGAATGGCGACGAGCGGTTGCTCCGCGCCGCCGACGTACGATCCGGACTGTGCGAGCGCACGGACGAGCGGAAGCGCACGGGCACCATCGTAAGCGTCGAGCGGCTCGAGGACGTTCGCGCGCGCGAGGTACGGTACGACCTCGCCGACGACATGACTGAACGTCGGCGCGGCGTCGGCGGCGATCGCGGTCCGCAGCTTCGCGAGCGCTTCGAAGTAGTCCCCTTGGTACGTCGCTTCGACCGTGACGCGCGACTGCGACGCGTTGAAGCGGCGGACGAGATCGAGGAGCACCTCGCGGTTCTTCCCGCCGTACGCGAACCAGAGCGTGACGAGCGTGCGTCCGTTCGTACGGCGGGTGCGACGGCACGCCGGGAGCGCGGCGGAGGTGGCGATGCTCGCGGCGAGAGCGCGGAGAAGATCGCGGCGGAGCATCTGCGGGACAACTCTAGACGATCGCGCGGACCATCTCTCACCGACCGATAGCGCCTCGAAGCGCAAGCTCCGATCCCGTCGATGCAAGCTCGCACGCCAGCGGCGCCAGCTCGCGCTGCGTCGGCGTAGGCTCTTGCACGCCCTCCGCAATCGATCGCGGAGCCAGCGCAAGCTCTGACGGCCCCCGCGGATGCTCTCGCATGCCCTCCGCGATCGATCGCGGAGCTAGCGCAAGCTCTGGCGCCCCCTGTGCAAGCTCTCGCACCCGCTCCGCGATCGATCGCGGCCACGGTGTCAGAGCATGCGCGGTCGAATTTTCGAAAAGCCGCCGTTCTCGAAACGAATGGACGCAACCGGCGGCGCGATGTCCCGACATTCAATCAAAGAGGTTGGCCGGTGCTCCCGGCAGAAGGGAACTGATTTCAAATGTCGACCAAGACAGTGTTTCGCAAGTACATGGTGCCCTCGGCGTCGCTCGCCGAGGCGGCCATGCGCACCTCGCCGCTCGCAGCAAAGCTGAAGGTGAACGGCTTCACACCGGCGATCATGGCCAAAGAAGCCGCGGAGCTCACGGCGCTGCATACGAACGTGCAAGTGGCGAAGGCGGCGATGCTACAGGCCTCGGCGGAGCTTGCGGCACGGTCCGAAGCCTTCACCCAAATCTGGGCGATGTACTCGAGCCTGGTCCGCGCCTTCACCAGGGACACAGCGCTACGGCGCAAACACGGAGTCACGAGCCCGGGGGTGCGCAAAGGACCGATGTTTCGTCGCGTAAAGTCAGTGGCGGTCGCGGCAGCAGACGCACCGTTCGCAAGCGCGACGAAGACGAGCGAGAAAAACGCCTCGAACGGCGTCGCGTCCGGAGCGAACAGTCGCACGTTGGAGTGACTGAGGGACGATGCGGTTGGGGGAGGCGCGCGCGACGAGCTCGCACTTCCCCCGTCGTGTTCCTTCACGCGCCGATGCGTTTCCCCTCGGCGTCCGCCTCGAACAACAACGCGCGTCGTTCGTCGATCGTCACGCCGACCTCCGCGCCGCGACCGCGGTGATCGAAGCCGGGAGCACGCGCCCGCAGCTCGATGTCCCCCGCGCGGAGCACGAAGTGCGTCTCCGCGCCGAGCGGCTCGACGGCCACGACGGTCGCACGCACAGCCCCATCATCGGCCGCACCGACGATCCGAATGTCCTCGGGCCGCACGCCCAGCCGCATCATCGGCGACAACTTCACGTCGCGCGGCGGCTTCACCCGCAACGGACCCGCGACGACCGCGCCGTCATCGATCCGCGCGTCGATCAAGTTCATCCGCGGCGCGCCGAGGAACGTGCCGACGAACGACGTCGCGGGACGCTCGTACACCTCGCGCGGCGTCGCGAACTGCAAGAGCCTCCCCGCACGCATCACGGCAATCCGATCCGCGAGCGTCATCGCCTCGACGTGATCGTGCGTCACGTACATCGACGTCGCGCCGAGCCTGCGAACGAGCGCGCCGATCTCGAGACGAATGTCGCCGCGCAGCGCCGCATCGAGGTTCGACAGCGGCTCGTCGAAGAGAAACACGCGAGGCTTTCGCACGATCGCGCGCCCCATCGCGACGCGCTGTCGTTCGCCACCGGAGAGCTCACCCGGCAGACGCTCGAGCAACTTTTCGATCCGCAGGAGCGTCGCGGCTTCCTCGACCGCGCGCGTCCGCTCCGAGCGCGACGCTTTCCCGCGCATCTTCAGCGGGAACTCGAGGATCTCGCGCACCGTCATCTGCGGGTAGAGCGCGTACCCTTGGAACACCATCGCGACGTCGCGATCCTGCGGCGCCACGTCGTGCATCGGTCGCCCGGCGATCGACACCGTCCCCGAGTCCTGCTCCTCGAGCCCCGCGACGATCCGCAACGTCGTCGACTTTCCGCACCCGGACGGCCCGACGACTACGACGAATTCGCCGCGCTCGATCTCCATCGTGATCTCGGCGAGCGCCGCGGGCGGCGGCTTGCCATCCTCGAGGGACGCGAACCGCTTGCACAGCTTGTCGAGGACGACCTCGGGCTGCTCACCCATCGGAGCTCACGGCGCCGACTCGTCCCACCACTTCTGCGCGTTCGAGTGATCCTCGAGCGTGTCGATCTCCATGTACCCGCCGTACATATCGACGCGACGGAAGTCCGCGCCGCCCTCGACCATCTCCTGGAAGAGATCGATGAGGTACGCCTTCGCGAACGTGCGCCCCTCGCGGTAAGGCTGGGTCGGGTCGGGGTAGCGCGCGGCGACGCGATCGTACGCATCGAGCATGGTGCGCGTACCGTCGGCGGTGAACTTCGTGACGCCGATGAACTCTCCGGAAGCGTCCGCGGCTGCGATGCGGCGCGAGAGCTCGACGATGCGATCGGAATCGGCTTCGCCGCGCATCTTCTCGCCGTCGGTCTCGGGGTGCTGCGACCGATCGCGGTAGCGCCGCCGCCAATCCGTGTCGCAGCCGAGCGCCATGGCGTGCGGCGACGCGACGAGATCGCGAACGACACGCCCGCGATAGACGATGTCGGCGTACGTCGAGACGAAGCCGTTGCCGAGGAGCGCGCGGGCACACAGCAGCGACGCGAGGATGTTGTTCGTCTGCCAGTCGCGATTCTCGACGTACGTGAATTCGGGATACCGCGCGCGGATGACGTCGCCTTGGTAGCCGCAGATGAAGACGACGTCCTTGCGCGCGAATCCCCCTTCGGCGAGCGCGTCGAGGATCCATTCGAGCATCGGTCGCCCCATGACCGGCACGAGCGGCTTCGGCGACGCATCGGTCAAGTGCCCCAGGCGACTGCCGCGTCCCGCACCGATGATGACCGGGCGCATCGCGACTAGTCCGCGCCGCCCACCGACCGCGCACAGCTGAAGAGGCCGGAGCGGCAGTCGGACATCATGCACGTCTTCATGCTGAGCCTTCCTTGCGTCGTCATGCCGGAGAGGAAGGCGCGGCAGCGTGAGGTGTCGAATGCCTCGCAGCGCTTTCCGATCTCTTCGCAGTCGGCGTCGGCCGTCGGGTCGGGACACGCATCCATGAGCGCGTCGTACCCGCACGATTGCGTCGCGCAGCCGTCGCACTTCTTCGTCGCGGGCATGCGCGCGATACAGCCGAACGCTTGCGCCGCGATGCGCGGTTTGAACGCGCGCTTGTACCCGTCGCACTGCTCGACGAGATTCGAGCCGCTCTGGCAGCCCTCCTTCGCTGAATAGCCCACGCTGAGCGCCTTGCAGTTGAGCCCGCCGCCGGCCGCGTCATTGCACGCCGCCTTGCTCGCGTTGAAGCGCTTTGTCGTGTGACCGCAGGCGTCGTCTTCCTCGGCGTTGTTGGCGATCGTCTTCGGGTCGCGCTTCGGCGGCGGGGGCGGAGTGGGCCGCGGCGCTTCGGACGTGGGAGCAGGAGGAGGAGTGGCCGCGGCGGCCGTCGTCGCTTGGGCAGTCGGTGCGCTCTTCTTGATCGACGGAAACGCAGGATCCGCATCGGACGACGTATACGCCGCCGGCGTCGAGGCCGGCTTCGAGCTGCACGCGACGCCAACGGCCGACGCGAGGGTGCCCGTGAGCACGAGAAAGACGGAACGATCGATCTTCATTGACCCTCTCGAGAACCACGCCACTGGACAATCGGGTGCGACGACGAGGGCACTGTACTAGGTTTCATTCGCGCATGGATCTGACGATTGGCATCGTGACCGACCTCCACTTCGGCCCCGAAGCACGCTGGCAGGGCAAGCTTCGCAAGCTCAGTCATCACGCCGGCGCGCTCGCGACCGAGTTCGTCCGCGCGATGAACGACGAGGTGAAGCCCGATCTCGTCGTGAACCTCGGCGACGACATCGAGGACGAATCGCACGACGCCGATCTCGCGCGTTACGGCGAGTGCCAGGCGATCCTCCGCCGCGTGAACGCGCGCCTCGTCAACGTCGCCGGCAACCACGACACGATTCACCTCACGCGCGTCGACCTCAATCGCTTCTGGCAGAGAGACGACAACGAGCATCTCTACTTCTCGTTCGATCACGGCGACTGGCACTTCGCGGTGCTCCACACCGCCGAGCGACAAGACAAGGACGTGCGCATCGCGGCGACCCAGCTCGCGTGGCTCGAGGGTGATCTCGGCGCGACGTCGCGTCCGACGATCGTGCTCATGCACCACAGCGCGAGCGATCAGGATCTCGACGACTCACGATGGTTCTTCGGGCGTGCGCACGTCGCGCTCGTGCAGGAGCGAGCCCAGCTGCGACGCATCCTCGAAGCGAGTGGGAAGGTGCGAGCCGTGTTCAACGGTCACCTTCATCGCAACCATGTCGACGTCATTCGCGGCATCCCGTACGTCACGATCCAAAGCCTGATCGAAAACCTCGACGACGACGCTCCGGGGCGCCCCAGCGCGTCGCACGCCGTCGTTCGCCTGTCACGCGAACGCATCGTCGTGCGCGTGCGAGGCAACGATCCGGCGCGCTACCAGTTCGAGCTCTAAAAGAATCGTTCGTCGTGACTGCACGAATGTGTGCAGCCACGCTGTGAGCGCTGCAGCGAGAGCGGTATTCCATCGCGCCATGTGCGGTTCACCCTACTCGTTCGGGGCTCAGCGGATCACAGTCCGGCTAGAACCACGGCATCTGAAGGGGACGGCCGCCATGAGATTCTCTGTGCTCTCTCTACGAGGAAGGGCCGCGCTGACGGCGACACTCG
>JBBQXV010000281.1:0-12236 GCA_038209335.1 Polyangiales bacterium
CGGCGCGCACGGTGTTCGACGTCGACACGCCGCGCTTTCTCCCCGCGTCGCCCGGTGCGAACCCGACCGGCCGCGTGCCGGTCGCCGCGATGGTGACGACGATGAAGGGATGCGACGAGCGCTGCTCGTTCTGCGTCGTGCCGTACACGCGCGGGCCGGAGCGGTATCGCCCTGCGGCGGAGATCGTCGCGGAGATTACGAAGTGGGTCGACGCGGGCGCGCGCGAGATCTTGCTCCTCGGGCAGACGGTCGACAGCTACCGCGACGCTTCGCTCCCGCCGCCGGTGAGCGACGATCCGGACGAGAGCCAGTTCCCTTCCCTGCTCCGCATGATCGCGCGCGAGGTCCCGACGCTCGCGCGTCTGCGTTACACGAGCCCGCACCCGCGCCACGCGACGCCGTCGCTCGTCGCAGCGCACGCCGAGATCGACGTCCTCGCGCGCCACGTTCACTTGCCGGTGCAGTCGGGGAGCGATCGCGTCTTGAAGCGGATGATCCGCCGCTACACGCGCGCCGAATACGTGCAGCGTGCGCGCGCTCTGCTCGCCGCGCGCCCCGACATGACCATGTCGACGGACATCATCGTCGGATTCCCCGGCGAGACCGACGACGACTTCGACGCGACGCTCTCCCTCGTGCGCGAGATGGGTTTCACGGCGCTCTTCGGCTTCAAGTACTCGCCGCGTCCGCTCACGCCCGCGCTCAAGCTGAAGGACGACGTGACCGAAGCCGTGAAGAGCGAGCGACTCGCGCGCCTCTTCGAGACGATCGAGCTGCAGGGCCGCGCGCACCTCGCGTCGCTCGTCGGGACGCGCCAGCGCGTGCTCGTCGAAGGGCCGAGCAAGACCGGCGAGCGCATGGTCACCGGACGCACCGAGCGGAGCGAGATCGTCCACGTCGCCGCGCCGCCCGACCGCGCGATCATCGGCGCCGTCGTCGACGTCGACATCGTCACGGCGAACAAACACTCGCTGAACGGCGCGCTCACGGCGAACGCGATCGCGGCGCTCGCGCGCGACGTCCCGCGCGACGCTGCGACGAACGCGAGCCGGCGCATGCTTCCGCTGCTCGCCTGAGAGAGGAGACCACGATGCCCATCTACGAGCTCAAAGGCGTACGCCCCGTCCTCGGCAAAGACGTCTTCGTCGCGCCGAACGCCTCGGTCATCGGCGACGTGCACCTCGGCGACGAAGCCGGCGTGTGGTTCGGCGCCGTCCTGCGCGGCGACTACTACCCGATCCGCGTCGGCGCGCGGACGAACATCCAAGACAACTGCGTCGTCCACATCACCGCGGACGAGGCCGAGACGCGCATCGGCGACGACGTCACGATCGGCCACGCGGCGATCATCCACGGCGCGACCATCGGCGATCGCTGCCTCATCGGCATGGGGAGCATCGTCCTCGACGGCGCGCGGATCGGCGACGACTGCTTCATCGCCGCGGGATCGCTCGTCACGCCCGGCACGCACGTCCCTGCGCAGTCGTTCGTCGTCGGGAGCCCCGCGCGCGTGCTGCGTCCGATCAAGGACAAGGACATCGAATGGATCCGCCACGCGAGCCGCGTGTACGTGGAGTACGCGCGGGATTTCCGGAGCGGGTGCAAGATCGTCGGGTAGCGCCGACGCCTTGGATCAATCGCTTTGGCCGGCGTCGGGGTAGCCGGCGTCGGGGGGCGGAGGCGGCGCGAGGGACGCGAGGATGCACGTCGACGGCGTGTTGCCGCACCATGTGTTGGCGTGGCAGACCATCCAGTGGCGGTCGCCCGACGCGCACTGGTATTCGCAGACGGCGTAGCCCGCGCTGCAGGTGGTCCCGCCGGCGGGCGCCGTCGGCGGACAGAGACCTGCGGGGGGCGAGGGCGGATTCAGATACGGCTGGCGCAGGCACCACACGCCATCGGTGCAAACCGTGAAGCCCTCGAACTGGTCGCACTTCGGGACCGGCGGGCTCCCAGCCCGGCAGGGCGTGCCATCCGCCGGGCAACGATCGGCAGAGGACGAGCCGCACGCGCTCGCGACAGTCGCTACCGCAAGCGTGGTGACGAAGGCTGCTCTCACCCGACGATCGTAGTGCAATTCGTACTTGACGCCTCGCCGCCAATTCGCTTTTTTGCGGGCTCCGCCGACCCAGGGGGAGGGAGAGATCACATGGCCACGACCGGTTCCGCGTCACGTCTGAAGCACTCGCAAGAGAAGGCGCTCGATGAAGCACGCACGAGCATCGCCGCCGGCACGAAGCACCAAAAGGCGTTCAAGAAGTTCGACGCGGCGAACAAGATCGCGACGGTGACGCCGGCGTTTCTCAAGGAGACCAACGATCTCCACAAGGCCGCGCGGACCGCGGTGGCGGCGTCGCAGGTCGACATGGGCAAGTTGAAGCGCGCGACCGTCGCCGAGCAGACGAAGCGCGACGCGCTCTTCTTTTGTATCGCGGGGATTCGTGACCAGGTCGGGCTCGTCCACGGCGGGAAGTCCAAGGGTGAGATCGCGATCTGCCGCGCGTTCGGTCACGGGCAGAGCGCGGATCGCCGAAGCACGCCGGGGCTTCGCACGCTGGCCGCGACGATGGAGCAGAACTACGTGCAGGCGGATTTGGGCGCCGCGGCGAAGAAGGCGGGGATCACGCCGAAGCGGATGAACGAAGTGACCGTGCTGCGCCGTGACCTGACGGCCGCCGACGCGAACCAGGGGTCGGCGAAGAGCGAGCGGGTGCTCGCGACGGTGCGCCGGGGCGTCCTCTTGCGCGAGCTGTCGGCAAAGCATGCGTTCATTCTGCGTGCAGCAGCCGTCGTGTTTCGCGGCGATCCAGGCGTGCTCGCGGAGTTTCGTGGCAAGCGGGTGAACGCGGGAGGCAAGAAGAGGAAGAAGACGGCCGCGAAGAAGGCCCCTCCGCCCGCGACGCCCCCGACGGCAGGCGGGGGCTGAATCGCTGGGCCCACGGAAGATCCGGCTTCGAGAGTGTAACGAGCGGCTTCGATCGCGGTAGACGCAGCTACGATCGCGCGACGGGTCGCTACCCTTCCGTACGCAGTAGCTACGGCGCAGTCGCAAGCGGCTACCGGTCCGTAGCGAATGGCTACCATGCCGCGGGCAGCGGCTACCGCTCCGTAGAGAGAAGCTACCGCTCCGTAGAGAGAAGCTACCGCTCCGCGAAGAAGAGCTTCGTCACGGCGCGCTCACGATCGTCAGCTTCACCTTCACCACGCCCGCGCGGAGCATCCCGAGCTTCTCCGCGGCGCCGCGCGACAGATCGATGATCCGCTGCTCGTTGCCGAAGGGGCCGCGATCGGTGATCCGCACGCGCACCGTCCGACCCGTGTCGACGCGCGTGACGTCGACCCACGTGCCGAATTTCAACGTGCGATGGGCCGCGGTCATCGCCGACGGATCGAAGCGCTCGCCGTTCGCCGTCTTTCGTCCCGCGAACTCCTTGCCGTACCAGGTCGCGAGGCCTTCGGTCGGCGCGCCATCGCGCGGCGCGCGTCCCTCGCCTTCCGCTTCGGTCGCGTTCTGCGGAACGGCCGACGGATCGCTCGTGATCGACTCGCCGTGCGCGCACGACACGAGCGCCGCGACGAACGGCACGAGCAAGAGCGAACCGGCACGCATCCCGCGATTGTACGCGCGGTCCGCGCGTCTGCCTAAATCGCCTTCCCCATCGCGTGGTAGCCCTTGTCGACGTAGAGCACGGTCCCGGTGATCCCGCTGCCGAGCGGGCTCGCGAGGAACGCGGCGGTCGCGCCGACCTCGCGCGCCGTGAGCGCTTCCGGAAGCGGCGAGTTCGTCTTGCAGTACTCGATCATCGTCCCGATGAATCCGATCGCGCTCGCCGCGCGCGACGCGAGCGGGCCCGCGCTGATGCAGTTCACGCGATGGCCCCAGCGTCGCCCCGCTTCGAACGCGAGGACGCGCGTGTCGCTCTCGAGCGCCGCCTTCGCGCTCGACATGCCGCCGCCGTACCCCGGGATGACGCGCTCTCCGGCGAGGTAGGTGAGCGACACGAACGATCCGCCCGGCCTCACGAGCGGTCCGAAGCGCTGAACGAGCGCGACGTTCGAGTACGCGCTGACGCCGACCGCGGAGAGGTACCCCTTGCGGCTCGTCTCGAGGAGCGGGTTCTTCACTTCGCTCCCGTTGGCGAGGCTGTGCACGACGATGTCGAGGCACGGCGCTTCGCCGAAGTCGGCGCGAAGCCGCGCGACCGCGCCGTCGATGCTGACGTCGCCGTGCTCCTTGTAGCGTTTGCTATCGCGCACGTCGGCGGGGACGTCGGCGAACGTGTCGTACTCGGCGTCGAACGGGTAGACCTTTTCGAACGCGAGCTTCTTGCCGTCGGCCATCGCGAGCGACTCGTCGAGCTTGCCGCGTCGAAGGAGCGTCGTGAAGATGCCGAGCGCCGGCGGCCATGTCCCGACACACACCGACGCACCGGCCTCGGCGAGCGAGTGCGCGATGGCGAATCCGAAGCCACCGTCGTCGGCGACACCTGCGACGAACGCGCGCTTGCCCGTGAGATCGATCGAGAGCATGCGCGTCGATACACCGCCTTCGCGCGGAAGTGGCCGGAAATTCGATCGCTTTCGAGGCGTAACGCACGCGTAACAAAGCGCCCGCGAGGTCGACCGTTACGCCGATTGTTACGCTGTTACGCCCGTGAACGAATGGTCTCGCCCGAGCGGAAACCGCGAGAAACGTGGACATTCGTGCGTCCACCCCGGTGTCGCACCTTTTGGCACGCCGGCTGCTCTAGGGGCCGTCGCCAGCGCGTTTCTGCCTGGCACTTCTTACCGGGGGCGCGTGAGTTCGCGCCGAATTGCAGACGGGAGCATCACGATGGGTCAGGCAGCTTTGGCGGTTACGGTTTCGAAGACGCTGGTGATGACGCGCATCCACGGAACGGCGTCGGCGTCGGCGTCGGCTCCGGGTCCGCAGCGTCACGAGAGCGGCATCTTCAAGATCGAGCGCCCGCGTGTCCCCGCGAGCGAGCTCGACGAGGCAGGTCTCGTCGATGCGATGATCGCGAACTGCCCGCAAGGCTGGCGCGAGTTTCAGCGCCGCTACGATCGCTTGATCCTCCGCTGCATCACGAAGGTGACGAAGCGCTTCGCGTGCGTCGGGCAGGAAGACATCCGCGAGATCTACGCGCAGCTCCTCGTGTCGCTCCTCACGAATGACAAGGTGAAGCTCCGCACGTTCGATCCCGAGCGCGGCAACCGCTTCTCGAGCTGGATCGGGCTCCTCGCGATTCACGGCGCGTACGACTACCTCCGCGGGATGCGCCGCGAGCCGCAGAAAGAAGTGCTCACCGAAGCGTGCGACATGTGCTCGGACTTGCCGGATCCGTACGAGCAGACCGCGCAGCGTGAGCGCGCCGACATCGCGGCGCGCGTCATGGCCGGCTTCAGCGAGCGCGATCGCACGTTCGCGGCGCTCTATTTCGGCGAAGGGATGGCGCCCGAGCAGATCGCGACGCGCATGAACATCAGCGTCAAGACGGTCTACTCGAAGAAGCACAAGATCCAGTCACGCCTCGAGGCGATGCTCGGCACGGACGTCGTCGCGGCCTGACGCGGTTCCCGGCGGGCCGTCCTTGTAGTAAGGGCGTACGCTACGTCATGCGTCCGCCGCGTTTTCTCTCCGTTGCTGCTCTCTCCGCCGTCTTCGTCGTCGCCTGCAGCTCGCAGAGCGGCGATCCGCACTCGGTCATCACGCCCGATCCGCTCGGCAACGGAATGCGGATCCGCGAGGTCACCGATCCGGGGCTCGCGGCGCACCCCAAGCCTTCGCCGAATCCCGTCGGCGGCGTCGTCGTGAACCAGTCCGTTCGCGTCACCGGCGCGACGGTGCTCTGGAACGACACGTTCGACGAGACAGGCGACGGCAAGAGCCGCGGCACCGTCTTCGTTCAGGACATCGGCCCGCAAGGCGACACCCCGACGCCGTACTCGGGCATCGGCATCTTCTCGCCGACGTACGTGCCGGCGGATCTCCGCATCGCGCCGGGCGACATCCTCGATTTCAACGGACCGTACCAAGAGCGCAACAGCATCGGCTCCGCGCACTTCACGCCGCCGCAGGTCCTGTCGCAGCTGTCCGCCCCGGTCGGGACGTTTCGTTACGAGTACAAGGTCCCCGATCCGGCGGTCATCAAGGGCGACGACTTGAACGCGTACGACAGCGGGCGAAAGTGGCTCGGGATGCTCGTCACGATCAAGGACGTCACCGTGCTCGGCGGGCAGATCGACAGCAGCGGGCGTCGCGTCACGTACGCGCTCGGCAGCGCGTCGGGCTCGGGATCGATCTCGAACGAGCTCTACGATCTCAAGTACGACAAGTACCCGGCGGGGACGAAGTTCAAGTCCGTGACCGGGATCGTGACCTGGTTCTTCAGCTACCACATCGCGCCGCGTACTCCTGACGACTTGGTTCAATGAGGGTCCGCGCGCTCGTGCCGGTAGCGCTTGCCGGCACCGCGTGCCTCGCCGGCACGGCATGCGCGACGAACTCGACGGTGCCCGGGCACGTGGCAGGAGCGCGAGGTAAGGCGGACGTGCTCGTCGCGCGCGATCGGCCGCCGCTCGCGGTCGTGGCGCGGGACGGCGACGCGCGAGGCGCGCTGAGCGTCGCGGTGACGACGAGCGGGATCGCGCCGGAGCGCGGCGCCGAAGTCGCGGTGGCGCTGGCGGCCGTGATCGAGGCGCGGCTCGAAGCGAAGGGCGTTCGCGACGTGACCGTCGTCGGAGGTTGGGACGGCTTCCGCGTGCGCGCGCTCGTCGCGAACGATGCGGACGGCGCGGCGTTGGCGGAGACGCTGCGCGGGGCGATGCTCGCGACGATCGACGGCGACGCGGCGGCGCTCGCGGCAGCCAAGAAGAAGGTCGCGGCGCTCGCGCGGAGGCCGCTCCCGGATCCGGCGCTGCTCGAAGCTGTGCGATGCACGGGCGACGCGTTCGGGATCGCGAAGGGATCGGATGGGCCGAGCGCGCCGGAGCTCGAGGCGTGGCGGAAGTCGGCGCTCGGGCTCGGGCGAGTCGCGTTCGCGACGGCGGGCGCGGAGACGCTCGTGGACGCGGTCGGCGCGGCGATCGCACGCGCGACCGCGTGGCCCGCCGCGGCGCCGATAGCGCGCGAGCCGTGGCCGACCGACGTACGCGTCGAGGTGTACGAAGCGATCGGGGCGGTCGCACCCGGCGGCGTTCGCGCGACGATCGCCGTTCACACGCCCACCGCGGCGCAAGCGGTGATGGCGGCGGGGGCGCTCGGCGATCCCCACGGACCACTCGTGTCGCGTCTCGGCGCGCTCGAGGCGCCGGCGCGCGTGCGTGACGTGACGGCGGCGGCGCACGCGTCGGGTGGATGCGTCGCTGTGACGATCGACATCGGTGGGCGCGAGCTCGCGGGCGATTCATCCGGACGGATCGCGACGGCGGTCGCGCTCGCGCGGCAAGAGCTCGCTGTCGAGGTGGGCGAAGCGCCAAGCGACGCGACGACAGCGCGGGCAATGGCGACGCGCGCGGGCGATCCGCGCGACGCCGCCGAGCGTGCGGCGTGGTGGACGCTGAGCACGCCGCGCGACGGCGTGACGACGTTGGCGTACGCGATCGCGATCGGCCTCGCGCCGGGGCGCGACGCGGCGACGACCGACGCGCTCGCAACGCGCGCGCAGGCGATACGCGCGGATCTCGATCGAGCGACGGTGGCGTGGCACTCGCCCGTCGTCGAAGGTCGCACGCGCGTCGAACGTGGCCAGGGCGAGCTGTGGATCGTCGTCGCGTCGCCGTGCGGGACGCTCGCCGAGGTGGACAGCGACGCGGGGGTGGGCGCGGCGGTCGCGCTCGCGGCCGCGGAGCACGCGCACATCGCCGGCGAGGCGGAGATCGAACCATGGATCGCGCCCGACGGCATCGGGCTCGTCGTCCACGGCGCCGCACTTCGCGGAGAGGCGCCCGCAGCGCACGCGCGACGGCTCGCCGACATCGCCGCGCGGAGCTTCGCCGCCGATCCGATCCTCGCCCGCGAGATCACCCGCGCGCGCGCGTCGCTCGTCGCACGCGCCACCGCTCGCGAAGGGCGCATCCTCGCCGCGCTCGGTGGCGCGCTCGCGCCGGGGCACCCTTCGTGGATCGCTCCGCTCGGAACCGCGGACGGCGTCGGGCGCACTTCCGACGAGGCTGTGACGTTGCGCGCGTCGGCGATGCGCGCAGGTCCGCTTCGCGTCGCCGTCCTCGCGAACGCCGATGCTGCGCAAGCCGCGACCGTCGTTCAAGCCGCGGATCGATGGATCGCGCGTCGCCCCGGCGAAGTGCGCGCGTGCGCGCCGGGCTCCGCGCCGATCGCGCGCCCCGGGACGTACGCGGTGGACGTCGAGGCCGGCGCGCCGAGCGAAGCGACGCTCGCGATCGCGTTGGCCGCGACCGACGACGCGCGGCGAAACGCGCAATGGATGGCCGCGGCGCTCGACGGTCCGGACGGTCTGCTCGCGCGCGCCCTCGGCGAGAGCGGCCTCGCGCGGACGTGGAGCGCGCAGGTCACAGGCGCTCCGCGAGCATCGGCGCTCGTCGTCCGCGTCTCCGCGTCCAATGGCCAGCTCGACGCCGCGGTCGCGCAGACGCGCGCGCTGCTCGATCGTCTGCGCCAGAACGGTCTCGCCGATCCCGACCGAACGCGTGCAACCGAATCACGCGCACGCGCCGACGTCGCGGCAGCCCTCGATCCGCGGACGCGCCTCTTGTCGCTGTGGCGCGGAGATCGCCCCGCGCCGTCCGCGCCGACCGCCGACGCGCTGCGCGCATTCGCCGCGGCGACGCTGCGCGACGACGCGCTCGTCATCGTGGCCGCGCGCCCCGCGCGCACGAAGGGACCGTGACCGCCGACGCCGAAAACCCGTGGTTTGCCGTCGCGCGACGATCGGGCCCGTCCTCCGAAGGCAGCAGCGGCGACGTCGTGCGCCTCCTCCGCGACGGCAAGCAGGCCTTCCCCGCGATGCTCGCCGCGATCGCCGCGGCGACGCGCGAGGTGCTGCTCGAGATGTACTGGGTCGGCGACGACGCCGTAGGCCTGCGCTTCCGCGACGCACTCACCGAACGCGCCGCCGCAGGAGTACGCGTCAACGTCATCTACGACTCGATCGGAAGCCTCGACATCAACCTCGCCTGGTGGCGGCCCCTCGTCGCCGCCGGCGGCCGCGTCCTCGAGTACCACGCGATCTGGCCGCTCGACCGAACGTTCCGTTTGGATCGCGTCGAGCGGCGCGACCACCGCAAGCTCCTCGTCATCGACGGCTTCGACGGCTTCACCGGCGGCATCAACCTCGCGACGCGCTGGCTCCCGCCGGAAGACGAAGGGAACGGCTGGCGCGACGACATGATCGAGGTGCGCGGCGACGCGGCCCAGGAGCTACGCACGCTATTCTACAAAACGTGGCGGAGCATGACGCGCGAGCGCTCACCCAGTGACGTGCGACCACTCTCGCGGCGACGACGCGGTGGCGTGTGGGTCCTCGCGAGCCAATGGCGTTCGCTTCGAAGCATGCACCGCGAGTACGTCGTGCGAATTCGCCGAGCACGCGAGCACGTCGACATCGCGAACTCGTACTTCGTGCCCGACCTTCGCGTGCGCCGCGCGCTGTTCGGAGCGATCGATCGCGGCGTCCGCGTGCGCGTCCTCGTCCCGATGCGCAGCGACGTTCCGTTCGTGCAGTTCGCGACCGAGGCGCTGTTCGATACGCTCCTTCGCCACGGCGTCGAGATCTACTCTCTGCCGGGACCGATGCTCCACGCCAAGACCGCCATCATCGACGAGTTTTTCACCACCATCGGCAGCTACAACCTCGACCAGCGCTCGTGGCAAAAGAACCTCGAGGTGAACCTCGCCGTCGAGGACGCGCCGTTCGCGCGTTACGTCCGAGGCTGGTTCGATCGCGATGTCGCGCGCGCGACGCGGATCGATCTCGTGTCGTGGCGCGATCGTTCGCTGGCGCGACGCGGGCTCGAGTGGGCAGCCTTCGCCATGAGGAAGCTCTGGTGACGGCCACGCGACTTCGCTTGCGGCGCGCGGCGCGCGTGGCGGGGTTCGGCGCGGTCACCGCGGCGATGCTCCCGATGTACGCGCTCCGCGATGTGCTCGCGGCGCCCGACGCGCGCGACGAGATTCGCGATCGCTGGATCGCGACGTGGTGCACGACGCTCCTCCGTCTCTTTGCCGTGCGTGTCGACGTGCGCGGCGAGCCGCCGGCGAGCAGCGATCGCGGTCGCCTCGTCATCGCCAACCACCGGTCGACGATCGACATCGCCGTCCTCCTGCGCACGTTCGGCGGCCACATGGTGAGCCGCGGCGATCTCTCGCGCTGGCCGCTGATCGGCGTCGCCGCGCGCAAGGTCGGCACTGTCTTCGTCGACCGCGCCGACGCGATGAGCGGCGCGAGCGCCGTGCGCGCGATGCGCGATCTCTTGCAGCGCGGCCGCACGGTGATCGTGTTCGCGGAAGGGACAACGTTCGCCGACGACGTCGTGCGTCCGTTTCACGGCGGAGCGTTCGTCGCCGCCGCAGGCTCCGGCGCCGCGATCGTGCCCGTCGGGATCGCGTACGAGCGCGGATCCGGTGCAGCGTTCGTCGACGAGTCGTTCCCGCAGCACCTCGCGCGCATGGCGGCGGCGGATCCGACGCGCGTCGTGATGAGCATCGGCGCGCCGATCGTCGCGGCCGAGCGCGTTCGTTCGGTGCGCCTCCGCGAACAGACGCAAGCCGCGGTGCAGTCGCTCGTCGACGACGCGCGCGCCCTCGCGGATCAGCCGCCGCCGACGAAGTGAACGACCTCGATCGCATCGCCGGGCGCCACGCGACGCTCGGCGTGCTCGGCGCGCGGAACGATCGCGCGATTGATCTCGACCGCGACCGGTCCGTCCGAGAGCCCGAGGTGAGCGATGAGCTCCGACACCGTGAGCCCTTCGGGGACATCGCGCGCCGCGCCGTTCAGCGAGATCTCCATGCATCGCGAGCGTGCTACATCGATCGCGTCATGTCGACGGAGAAGCTCTACTGGACCGATCCGTTCGCGACCGAGCTCGCCGCCGAGCACGCCGAGCTCTCGACCTTCGGTGGACGCCCGTCGATCGTCCTCGAGCGCACGCTCTTCTATCCGGAAGCGGGCGGCCAGCTCGCCGACACGGGCACGCTCGAGATCGGCGGACGCACGCTCGCGGTGACCGATGCGCAGATCGACGACGCGGGGGTCATCCACCACCTCCTCGCGGATCCGCCCCCCGACGCGGCCGAGATCACCGGCCCCGCACGCGGCACGATCGATCGCGCGCGACGCCGCGATCACATGGCGCAGCACACCGCGCAGCACATGCTGTCGCGTGCGCTCCTCGACGTCGCGCGCGCCGAGACGGTGAGCGCGCGACTCGGCGCGACCAGCTGCACCATCGACGTCGGCGTGGCCGAGATCGCCGAGCGCGACATCGCGCGCGCCGAAGATCTGGTCAACGCGTGCATCACCGACGACGTCGTCGTCCGCGCGCTCTTCCCTTCCCCCGACGAGCTCGCGAAAATCCCCCTCCGTCGCACACCGAAGGTCGCCATCAACATCCGCATCATCGAGGTCGAGGGCTTCGACTTCACGCCGTGCGGCGGCACGCACTGCACGCGCACCGGACAGATCGGCGTCGCGCGCGTCGTCGGTGTCGAGCGCTACAAGGGCGGGCTCCGCGTGTCGTTCCACGCCGGGCGGCGCGCGATCGACGACGCACGCGCGAAAGAGAAAGTACTCTCCGATCTCGCGCGCGACTTCACGTGCGGCCTGCTCGACGTACCGAACGCCGTCGGCAAGCTGCGAAACGATCTCAAGGCGCGACTCGAAGCGCTGTCGTCGGCGCGCGGCGAGCTCGTCGAGCTCGTCGCCGAGCGCGTCCTCGCCGCGCACCCTCCCGATCCGAGCGGCACGACGCGCATCGCCGTCGTTCGGGAGCGCGACGACGTCGGGATGCTCCGCGTCCTCGCCGGCCGCTTCGCCGCGCGCCCCGACGTGTTCGCCGTTTGCGCGAGCCCCGATATGGATTCGGGCGATTTCGCGGTCGTCGTACAGCGCGGTGCGAACGTCACCATCGACTGCGGCGCGTGGCTGAAAGCCGCCGCCGCAAAGCACGGTGGACGCGGCGGTGGACGCCCGGAACGCGCCGAAGGGCGCCTCGCGAAAGGTGCGCCGATCGCGTCGCTCGTCTCGCTCGACGCGCAA
>JBBQXV010000282.1:0-12215 GCA_038209335.1 Polyangiales bacterium
TTCGTTGCTCCAACGAACCCACTTCGTTGCTCCAACGAACCCACTTCGTTGCTCCAACGAACCCACTTCGTTGCTCCACCGAACCCACTTCGTCGGCGAACGAACCGACTCGGTCGGTCGCACCAACCCACTTCGTTGCCGCGGTGTTGAGGGACCGGCACGTTCTCGTTCTCCTCAGGTCGACGTCGAGGTCGAGGTCGAGGTCGCGAGGTGTACGCGCACGATCCGTCGGAGTGAGACGCGATCGACGTGAGCGAAGAGGAGCCCTCTACCGCCCGATCGCCTTCAGCCCGAAGAAGATCAGGATCGCGCCGCCGAGCCCGCCTCCGAAAAGGAGGTACAGGAGCGACCAACCGGCGGCGAGAACGGGCGTTGCGTTGGCGAGTGTGTCGGTCATCATGGCGTGCGATCTCCGTCGTTGGATGGGTTTGTTCGCGTCGCCCTTTGCGGCGCGTCCGTTGCTTCTCTAAGCAACCGCCTTGCCAACGACGACCGCCGAGCTTCCGATGTCGACGAACGCGCGATGCGCGATCGCGCTCGCCCCCGCGTGGCACACGGCTGCGCTCGTCGCGCTTCTTCTCGCTGTGTCGTCGACGGGCGCGTGGCTCGCGAGTCGAAGCTCGGCGATCGCAGCGGCGCCGCCGAGCTCGCGGATCACCGCCGTTTATCTTCCGGTCATCGGAGTGAGCTGGGCGCTCGCGATCTACGTCTGCCGCATCGGTCGCGCGCACAACGCGTTCGCATCGCTCATCGGTCGACGTTGGAACAGCGTCGCGCGCGCCTCGACCGATGTCGCCCTCGCGCTGATCGGTTGGGTCGCGATCGTGGCGTTCGACCTCGCGTGGGCGCGCTGGCTCGGCGGCGAGCGCGGGGGAATTGCCACGATGCTGCCGCACACGTGGGCGGAACGCCTCACGTGGGTCGCGGTGGCGCTCAGCGTCGGCGTCTGCGAAGAGATCGTCTACCGCGGCTACCTCCAAACGCAGCTCAGCGCGTTCGCGCGAAGCGCGACGATCGGGATCGTTCTTCAAGCGATCCTGTTCGGCATCGCGCACGGCGAGCAAGGCGCCGGCGCCGTGATTCGGATGACGATCTACGGCGTCGCGTTCGGCGCGCTCGCGCGATGGAGACGGAGTCTCTTGCCTGGAATCACGTGCCACGTCGTGATCGATCTCGCGAGCGGCCTCCTGTGAATCCGCGAGCGCATTCCCGTTGAAATGCGTAAGGTTTGAATCATTGGACGGCTCGTCCGTCTGTCCACCGCTGCGCAATGTATTTGCAGCCTTCGGAGGCTCCTCATGCATTCGCGGTCCATCGCGGCGCTCGCTCTCGGTGTCTTCGTTGTCGGCGCGGCGACGATCGCCCCCGCCGCGCACGCCGAGCCTCCGGCGCCACCACCGCCGCCCAGCGCGAAGCAGCGCATCGTCATCGATCGCGCGACGGTGAAGCCTGTCGTCACGCGCGCCGCCATCGTGCACCAGCCGTTTCCGATCACCGATCCGAAGACGAACCAGCCGGTCGCTGGCTCGGCGATGATCCTTGGCGCGCGCGGTGAGCCGGTGCGCGCGCAGGATTACTGGGACAACGTCAACAAGCTCGAGAAGTACCTCAATGAGCGCGGGCTCTCGATCCGCACGGCACCGCCCGTGACGAAGATGGAGCGCTTGCAGCAAGACGAAGCGATCGTGAAGGCGCGCGCGGCGCGAATGCAGCAGCTGAGGCAGCCGGTGACGGCCGCGGTCCTCGCGCTGCAAGCCGCGCGTCGCGTTCCGCTCACGCCGGTCGAGGTGCAGAAGCACAAGAACGAAGCGGCGTCGCACATGGCGGTGAACAAGCCGGGGAAGGGTGCGACCGTCGGGCAGAACAAGAACGCTATCGTCGAGAAAGAGGTTCATCTCGCGTGGGCGATCGATCTGCCGGTGGGCGGCGACAAGTTCGGCGCGGACTTCGGCGGCGACGTTCGCGTCGACAGCGCGCGCATCACGAAGACGGTTTCGGCGCGCGCGTCAGCACGCGGGACTGTGTTCGGCAACGGGATGACGATGGGCGACGCGCACGCGCAGGCGAAGAGCGTCGTGCTCAACGAAGGGTTCATCGATGGGACGGCGAGCGCGGACATCGACATGACGGTGTTCGGCGACGAAGCGTTCCCGGCGCAACACTTCAAGGGGGCGATCGGAAAGTTGGAGCTCTACAGCGACCGCCGGAGCTTCTTCGCGCACACGTACAGCCCGGATTTCCCGAGCGTGAAGATCGGCGTCGGGCCGTTCGACGTCGAGTTCACCGTCACGCAGTCGGCGCACGTCGATCTCGATGCCGCGTACAAGATTGCGTACTCGAGCGTGCGCGTCGATCTGTTCCCGCACGCGACGCTCGACGTCGCGATCCGCGCGGCGATCGGCTTTCCCGCGGTCGAGCTCGGCGTCAACGGGCGCGTGCGCGTCTTCGATTCGACGACCGACGTGACGAGCGCTGTCGACATCGTCGATCCGGGCACGGACACGAAGCTCGCCGTGAGCTGCGTGGCCGTCGAGCACCTCGACGACTTGAAGGGGACGCTCTCGGCGTTCGCGAAGGTCGGCATCTGCCCGTTCTGCAAGACGTTCGAGATCGACATCTTCTCGGCGGGCGGCGCACACGAGGACGATCTTCTCCTCAACGTGGCGACGACGATTCCACTGATGCCGCCGCCGCCTCCACCTCCTCCCCCGCCTCCGCCGAAGCCTCCCGAGTACGTGCCGACGCCGACGGCTCCGCCGCGCGGCGTGGCACCGGCGCCGGCTCCGACTCCTCCGCACGGCGGGACCGTCGGTCCGCGACGCTGATGCTGTCGCGACGCGCGGCTGCGGTGGGCGCGCTGCTCGTCGCGGTTGCGGTGGTCGCGGCGTTCGTCGTGATGCGATCGCGGACCGGCGCGCGTGAGAGCGCGTTCGCGTTGGATGCGGCGCCGGCATCGTCTGCGTCGTCGCGCGTCGCGGCGCATCGGTTCGTCCCGGGGCGCGAGGTGACGTACGCCGTCACGTACGCGAGCGACGGTGCGTTGCGTGTGGGCGAGGCGGCGCAGGCGTCGCACTTGGTCTCGAGCGTTCGCGCAAAGCTCGTGCGCACGGTGCTCGGGACGTCGCCGCGCGAGGGGATCGAGCTCTTGCTCTATCGGTTCGTCGGCGCGGAGATCGCGATCGCGATCGACGAGTCGTCGCGCGCGACGGACGCGGCGCGCATCGAAGCGGATCTCGCGCGCGGTCTCGTCGTCGAGATGACGCGGTCCGGGACGATCGCTTCGGTGCGGATGGATCCCGCGGCGTCGTCACTGAGTCGCGCGTTCGCGCGGGCGCTCGCGGCGTGGACGCAGGTCGCGCTCGTGTCGACCGATGCGACGAGCTGGATCGCGCGCGAGATCGATACGAACGGACCGCTCGCCGCCGCATATGGCGTCGTGCCGCGGCCATCGTCGTTCGGTGACGTGCTCTCGTTGCGCAAGACGAAGCGGCCGCTTGGTACACGCGAGGGCGAGCGCGCGGCATTGGGCGAGATGTTCCTGCGCGCGGAGACGGGATCGACCGCGGTGGTGGAGATCGACGTCGACGTCGCGCAAGGCGAAGTCGTCGAGATCGCCGGCGACGAGACGACCGATGCGACGCTCGGGGGGCAATCGCTCGCTCACACGAGGACGACGTTCGATGCGGAGCGCACGTCGGCGCGCGTGCTCGACGCTGCGGCGCTCGCGGCGCTCGCGGTGGAGATCGCGCCGCTGCTGGAATCGGCTCCGATGGCGCTCGATGCACACGACGCCACGCTGGGCGACTCGGCGAAAGCGGAGGCGAGCCGCCATTGGCTCGGCGGAGCCACGCTCGCGGAGATCACGCGCGGCCTCGACGACGAAGCGCGTGCGCCACGCGAAGGTCGCAGCTTCGATCTGTTTCTCAAGGTGCAGGCGTACGCGTTTCTTCATCCGGCAGAGTGCGAGGCGATCGCGCGCTTGCTTCATGCGCGGCCTCCGCGCGGCTCGGCGTCGGCGACGATCGTCGCGGCGCTTGCGGCCACCGGATCGAAGGAGGCGCAGGCGGCGCTCGTCGGCGTCGTTACGGCGCATGGCGCGACGGCGGATCAGATGCTGCGGATCGTGCCGTCGCTCGGGATGCTCGCGTCGCCGCTGCAAGAGACCGAGGACGCCGTGCGCACGCTGCGCGACACGTCGAAGCGCGCGGACGTCGCGGCGACGGCGGCGCTCGCGCTCGGGATCATGGCGCGATCGATCGCCGCAACGTCGCCGGCGCGCGCGACGCGGATCGTCGACGAAGCGCTCGCGCGTCTCGCGCGCGATGAGCGTGACGCACGCGACGAGGCGGCGGTGAAGCACGATCTCTCCGTGCTCGGGAACACGGGCTCGACGCGGATCGTCGACGACGTGGTGAGGTTGTCGCGATCGGGAACGCCGTCGGTGCGTGCGCAGGCGGGGTTTTCGCTGCGCTTCGTCGCCGACGAGGCGGCCGAGGCGCGCTTGCTCGAGCTGCTCGCGCGCGATGACGACGTGCTCGTCCGTGCGCGCGCCGCGGCGGCGCTCGCGTACCGCGACTGGACGGAGGCGAGCGCGCGAACGCAGCGAACGCGCGTCGTCGATGAGCCGGACGCCGCGGTGCGCGCGGAGCTCTTGCGGACGCTGTACGCGATGCGCTCGAGCGATCCGAGCGTCGTCGCGTTCGTGAAGGAGCGAGGCGAGCGCGACGCGGATGCGACGGTGCGGTCGGTGGCGGCAGCGATGATCGCGGCCGGGGAGTGACGAGAAGTCGCCTTCGCTCAGCCAGGTTCGAGCGGCACGGGAACGCCGATGGCGCGTAGGACTGCACGCTCGACTTCTTGAATCCGCCTCGGAGAGAGGGGCGGACCGAGCGCGTCGCGCCGGACGTCTTCCTTGTGCAAGGTCGTGATCTGCTCGCACTTGAGCACCGACGCGGACGTGAGGCCGCCCTCGCCCTTTCGGACGCGAACGTGCGTCGGTGCGATGGACAACGTCGTCGTGCACGGAATGACGATGACGTCCGAGGCGAGCGCGTTTCGGATGTCGGTCGAGACGACGAGAACGGGACGGAGCTTGTCGAGCCGAGCAAGGTGGACGAAACCTCGTCGCAGCTCGGGCGGCTTGCCGCTCGTGATCACGCGCGTGCTCTCTTGCCGCGGCGCGCACGGGCGTCGTCATCGTACGACACTCGCCTGGCGGCTTTGGAGAGTCCACGCGCGAGCTCGGTGTCCTCGGCTCGCTCGTCGCTTCGAAGCGCGAGGTAGTACGCGGCGGTGGCGTCGTCGATCTCCTTCGCGACACTCGCGCTCACAGCGCGACGAAGCCACTGCTCGATGACGCCGCTTCGCGTGTCGCTTCGACGGCGCGCGTCCCGATCGACGAGCTCGAGAATGTCGGCGGAGAGCGTCACGCTCACCTTGAGCTTGGGCGACGAGGTCATGAGCTTCATCCTACTACTCATCCTACCGTCGTCACGCATTGAGCCGGGTCGAAGTCGACTCCGCCCGTCAGCGCCTCCCCTTGAACCCCATCATCCCCTGCACGACGGCCTCGCTCGCCTCGGCGACCTCCGCCTGCTCGCGCGCGCGATCCGCGCAGTCCTCACAGAGCTTCTTCGCCTTCCCGTCGACCTTCACGCTCACGAGGCTATCGGATTCATCGCCGCACTCTTTGCACGTCGCCATGATCTAACCCTCGCTCTTCTTCGTGTCTTCCGGCAGCGCGGCGGGCGCTTGCGCGGGAGCATCCCATCGCGGCGGAACCGATCCCGGCGGCGCCGCCTTCCACGCCGCCACCGCCGCATCGAGCGCGGTCCTCACGAACGTGCGCGCGTCGAACGCATTCCCGCCCGCCGCTGGTCCACGCAGCGCGCGCGCCGACGCGTCCCACGCGATCGCCGCCTCTTCATGCCCCGGCACCGTCGCCGCGATGACGCCCTTCCGCCGATCGTACGTGAACCGCACGCGCGCGGGTCCGATCGTCATCCACACGTCGTCGCCGTTCACGTTCCCCGCGACCGGAAGCTTGTGCGCGCGCCCTAGCTCGAGCACGTACGCGATCTCGCTCCGCGCCATCCCGAGCGCGATCTCGAGCGCCGTCGCGGCGCTGAGATCCGTGGTCGGCCGCGATGTTTCCGGAACGAGGTCCCCGAGAAGACGCTGCCGCCATTCGTCCATGCCGCTAGCGTAACCGTGGACTCGTGCGCATGGTACCCTCAAAGGGACTGCGAAACGGCTGACGTTCGTTCACGGGCCACGGGCAGAGGACTCGCCATGGGGATTTTCGACAAGATGGGGAAGGTCATCTCGAGCAACATGAACTCGTTGCTCGACAGGGCCGAAGACGACAAGAAGCTCATCGAGCTAAACCTCGAAGAGATGGAGCAACAGCTCAAGACGGGCGAGCAAGACGTCGTCTCCGCCATCGCGGCCGAGAAGCAGCTCCGCAAGAAAGCCGAGACGCTGAAGGCCGATCAAGAGCGCTGGGAAAAGCGCGCCGAGCTCGCGCTCAAGTCGAGCGACGAAGCGCTCGCTCGCGAGGCGCTCAAGCAGAAGAAGCGCACGACGACCGAGCTCGAGCTGGTCGAGAAGTCGCGCGTCGAGCAGCGCGACACCGCGCTCCGGATGAAAGACGAGCTCGAGCGGATGAAGGCCAAGCTGGCCGAGCTCAAGCTGCGCAAAGGGACGATCATCGCGCGGGCCGAGCAGGCGCGCGGCGCTTCGAGCGAGCAGCTCGGCGCGCGCGGCGGATCGAGCGCGTTCGAGAATTTTCGGCGGATGGAAGAGAAGATCGAAGGGCGCGAGGCCGAGGGCTCGGCGATGGCCGAGGTCGAAGAGGCACTCGGCAACGGTCCCGACAAGCGCGAGCTCGAAGCGAAGTTCCGCGATCTCGAAGCAGGGCAGGGGACGACGAAGAAGGGCGACGACATCGACGACGAGCTCGCCGCGCTCAAGAAGCGGATTCGCGTCTGAGTCGGAGGAACGCGCGAAGATGACGCATCAGATCGTCGTCAGTTGCCGGATGGGGCACGGCGCCGTCGCGGCGGGCGGTTACCTCGAGCGCGCGCGTTTGCTCATGACGCGCGCCGAGGCGCTCGGGGCGACGCTCGCGGCGTGGAGCGCGACGACGCTCGCGTTCGCGTGGGATGCCGAGTCGATCGAGGAAGCCATCTCGCTCGCGGTGAGCCTGCGCGAAGGGGTGACGAACGAAGACGACGCGTGGACGTGCGGGATCGCCGAAGGGGATCTGCAGCTCCTCGCGCCGACGGGGCAGCGCGCGGATCTCGCGTGGGGCGACGCGCTCGTCGCGGCGGTGTCGCTCGCGCGGGTCGCGCGTCCGGGCGAAGTGCTTCTCGATGGCGACGTGCGCGCGGTGCGCGTCGGCGAGCTGGCGGTGATGGGCTCGCGCGTGTCGACGGACTCGGGGAAGCGCGTGCGCGGCTGGCGTCTCAACACGAGGACGCCGTGGCGCGTTCCGTCGTCGGCGCGGCTGCCGGCGATGCTGCATTTACCCGAGTCGGCGCCGGCGTCGATCGATCTCGAAGAGATGGCGACGATCTCGCAACGCGGGTCGGTGCCGTCGTACGACGATCTCGCGACGACCCAAGTGAACCAAGTGCCGAGCTTCACGCGTGAGCAGCTCGCTGCGGCCGAGGCGCTCGGTCTGGCGGAGGCGGGGGAGATCCCCGCGGCGAAGCGCGTGGCGCTCGTGCGCGACGCGCGGCCGCCGCGGCCTGCCGTGACGCTCGAGGATCGGATCCGTGCGATCGCGCATGTCGACAACGCGCCCGGCTCCGATGCATTGATGGCGCTGCGTCGCGCGCGTGGGGAGGCGGAGACGGCGGGGCTCGAGGTGCGGTGCCAAGCGGCGCTCGCGCTGGCGGTCGCGCTCGCGCTCGCGGGGCGGGCCGAGGAAGCGCTGCTCGAAGGCCTGGATGCGCTCGCTCGCGCGCGCGAGGCGCGAGACGAGAAGGCGACGCATGCGTGCGCCGCGCTGCTGAGCAAGCTGTACGCGGGCGCGGGCCGCGCCGACGATGCGGCGCTGCTGAAGAGCGCGACGGCGTAGGCGCGACGCTACGTCGGTTCCGATTCTTCCCACGCGTCGCGCAAGATCTCCGCGACCGCTTCGTAGAGCGCCTCGGGGATCGCGTCGCCGATCTGAAGCTCGGCGAGCGCGCGCGCCAACGGCACGTCGCGGACGATCGGCACGCCGTGATCGCGCGCCGCCGCGATGATCCGCGCTGCGAGATCCCCTTCGCCCGCCGCGACGACGACCGGCGCCGCGTCGCCGTCCTTCTCGTCGTAACGAAGCGCGGTCGCGAGGTGCGTCGGATTCACGACGACGACCGTCGCGGTCTTCACGTTTCCGATCGCCGCCGCCGCGAGCATCTCGTGGTGGGCGCGTTCGCGCGCCGCCTTCATGTGCGGATCGCCCTCGCTCTCTTTGTACTCGCGCTTCACGTCGGCCTTCGACATGCGAAGGCGCTTCATCCAGCTTCGCCGCACGACGAGCAAATCGAACGCGCCGAGCGCCACGCCGAAGAGCGCCGCGTCGAGCGCGACGGTTCGCGCGATCTCCGCGGCGAGCGGCGCGACGTACGCCGTACGTTCGCTCAGGTGCGCGAGATCGACGAGGTGCGACGCGATCCCGCGGTACGCGAGCCACGCGACGACCGCAGCGCCGAGGAGCGCGCGCGCGATCGCGAAGAGGCGAACGCTCGACACGAGATTCTTCAGCCCTGCGAACGGATCGAGCCGCTCGAGCTTCGGCGCGAGCTTCTTCGTCGCAACCAGACCGCCCGTCTGCACAGCGTGCGCGACGGCGCCCGCCGCTCCTGCCGCAAGCAAGATCGGGAGCGCGAGTGCGATCAGCTCCGTTGCGATCGCCCCCGCGTCCACCGCGCGCGCCGCTTCGACCGCGAGCGCGCCGTCTCGCGCGCTTCCGATCGCGCCGCGCAGATCGTCACCGACGCGCGTCACGAGCGAACGCGCCGCCGCCGGCACGAGCGCGACCGCCACCAAGAACGCGATCGCTTGCGCAGCGAACGCGCTCGCCCCGCTATCGCCTTCTTCGCGCGCGCGCCGGAGCCGCTTTGGCGTCGCTTCTTCCGTCTTCTCGCTCATCCGCTTCGTCGTCCGCCTTCCGGTGGACCATAGCGTACAGCGCGACGAGGAGATCGCGCACGCCGTCGCCCGTCGCGGCGGAAATGAGCGTGCACTCTACACCCTTCTTCTTGAAGCGCGCCTTCACCTTCGTGAACGCTTCCTTCACGTCGGGGAGATCCGCTTTGCTCATCGCGACGATCTGCGGGCGCTTCGCGAGCTCGGGATCGAACTTCTTGAGCTCCTTCATCAGCGCGTCGTAGTCCTTCACCGGATCGCGGCCCTCGCCGGGATCGAGCGTCACGAGATGAAGGAGGGCGCGCGTGCGCTCGACGTGCTTCAAGAAGCGGATCCCGAGGCCGGCGCCGTCGGACGCGCCGGGGATGAGGCCGGGGATGTCGGCGAGGACGAAGTGCGCTTCTTCGTGAACGGCGACGACGCCGAGGTGCGGGACGAGCGTGGTGAACGGGTAGTCGGCGACCTTGGGGCGCGCGCGCGAGACGGCGCGGATGAAGGTGCTCTTGCCGACGTTCGGGAATCCGAGGAGGCCGACGTCGGCCATCACCTTGAGCTCGAGGCGGAGCTTGTGCGTCTCGCCGTCCATGCCGGGCTCGGCGCGGCGCGGCGCGCGATCTTGCGCGGTCGCGAAGTGGATGTTGCCGCGTCCGCCTTTGCCGCCGCGCGCGACGACCGTCGCGACGTTCGGTTGATCGAGATCGAAGAGGAGATCGCCGGACGAAGCATCGAACACCTGCGTGCCGACCGGCATGCGCACGACGCGATCCGGTCCCGCTGCGCCGTACTGATCCTTGCCGCGACCGTTCTCGCCCTTCTTGGCCTCGAGCGTGTGCGAGTACGCGAGGTCGAGGAGCGTCGAGAGCCCGGGATCCGTGAGGAAGACGACGTCGCCCCCCTTGCCGCCGTCGCCACCCGAAGGGCCGCCGAACGGGATGAACCGCTCGCGGCGAAAGGCCACGCAGCCGGTGCCGCCGCTCCCCGCGGTCACCGTCACTGTGCACGAATCGACGAATTTCACGCCCGAGCCTTAGCACGAGATGCCGCCGTGGCGACCCGCCTACGGGCCGGACGCCCGGAAGCAGTCGTTCCAGCTCCGCGCCGTGGTCGCTTTGATCGCGCAGTCGTAGTCGGCGCGCGCGACGGTCTTGCACTCGATCACGCGGCGCATGTCGGGATCGGTCGACATGAGCTCGGCCTTCGTGCGGCGCAAGAGCTCGTCCCGCTCGGCGGGCGGCAGCGTCTTGAAGCGAGCGTCGTCTTGCGCGAGCAGATCGAAATACTTTTGCACGAGCGCCGCGCACTCCCCCTCGGTCGCGATCGTGCGGCGCTTGCACGACGGCCATGCGCTCGCGGCGCACGCGAGCACGACGACGGCGACCGCGGCCTGCCTGAGGTAGCGCAACGCCCGAGCCTAGCACTTCGACTTCTCGCCCGGAAAATCGGACAATGACAGGCGATGAGCAAAAGGAAGCGTCCGCCCGCGCCCGCGTGCGCGCAGTGCGCCGAGCCGCTGTCGGTCATCGGCGGCAAGCGCGTCGTTGGAACGCAAGACCGCGGCGTGCTCGTCTGCGGACCCGAGACGACGCTCGGCGAGCTGCGGCCGCCGGCGCGCGTGATGAAGCTCGTCGGCAAAGAGATGCTCGTGACGTTCGGCAGCGGCTGGACCGACGAAGCCGACGTGCGCGCGCTCGAGTCGGCGCTCGACGGAATGCGTCCGTGGATTTGCCAGAAGTGCGCGGGGAGCACGTGCAAGAAGTGCGGCGCACCGCTCGTCTATCCGCTCGCGTCGACGCTCCTCAACGACGACGGTGCCGTCATCCACTTGATGATCGTCCCATCGCGAAACTCGTGCATCAACCCGAACTGCGCGAAAGCGGTCGCGCGGATTCAGTGAGTCAGCGGCGTCGACGGCGTCGCGCGGCCACGAGGCCGAGCGCGGCGATCGCGGTGAGTGGGATCGTGGCGTCGCTCGTCGCGCCGATGCGGCAGCCGCATCCGGAATCGTTCGATGGGAACGCATCGTTGCCATGGCCCGCGCCGCCGTCGGTGCCCGGCGTGCCTCCACCGTCGTCTCCCGTCGTGCCTCCGCCGTCATCGCTCGGAACGCCCGCGTCTTGCCCGGGTGGAAGTCCCGTGCAGTTTGCACCCGCCGCGGGGCGACCCGGATCCCAGTCGGCGCACGTCGCTCCCGATCCCATTCCGAGCGAGCCCGTCGTCGGGTAGAGCACCTGCGTTCCGTTCGAGTCTTCGAACGCGAAGTAGTAGCGCTGGCATCCCGACGTCGTGATCTTCGCGGTCCACGCGCCGTTCGTGTCGGTGCCGCGCCCGCGCGTGAGCTGCGTGCAACTCCCGTCGACGTTGACGAGCGTTTGCTTCGGCGGCGCGGTGTCGGTGAAGTTGACCCAGACGTCGACGGTGCCGGTGCGCGGGTAGTGCGAGCCCGATTGGATCTTCGCCGCGGCCCCGCCGCCACCGAAGTCGCCGACCGCGGAGCCGTTCGTCGCGGCCACGCCGACGCCGACGGTTCCCATCGACTTGAGGATGTTCCACCGGTGCCCGTTCGTCGGCGGACCTTGATCGTAGTGGCATCCCGATCCGGTCTGCATGACGGGGTAGTTTTCGAAGAGCCATTGGTAGAACGCGCCGTCGGGATCGCTTCCGCTCGCGATGATCTCGCCGCTCGGTTGCGCGCCGAAGAGCTGAACGCGCGACGACCACGACGTGCACGCGCCGGTGCACGTCTTCGTTCCGCCTTGGCACGCGCACGCCGCGGCGCCGTCGCACGACGCGGGGTAGATCGTGTTGATGTTCGCGACGAGCGTGCACGCCGAGTCGTGTGCGAAGTAACCCTGCTTCGCCATCTCGTCGGAGTGAAAGCGCGCGGAGCGGTTCAAATTCTCGCCGTATGCGAGCTGCCCGACCGGCATGAAGCACGAAGCGTCGCCGCACTTCGCGCCGCACTTTTGCATTTCGATCGCCGGCTCGACGCGCGCGCGGTTCATCCATTCGTGGATGACGCGCTCGGACCAACTCGGGAATCCGTTCTTCCCTTCGCCGACGGCGAACGCAGGGAGCGC
>JBBQXV010000283.1:0-12196 GCA_038209335.1 Polyangiales bacterium
CGTACCAAAACCATTGGTGCGACGCGCCCGAGAATGCGTACAAGAATTCGGCGAGCTGCGGATGCAACGTCGGCAACACGGACACGAGCCTCGGAGCGGTCGGATGCGGCCTCGCCCTCGCGCTGACCGCGGCCGCCAGGCGCACGCGACGTCGGAAGAAGGCCGCCCTCGCAGCGGCGACGCTCGCGGCGTCGATCGCGATTCTCTTCGCGCCGTCGAACGCGCGCGCGGCCAACGAAGCACCCGCTCCCGCCCCTGCCCCTGCCCCCACGAACGAGCACGCGCCGCCGCCGCCGACGGTCGTGCCGGTCAAGGAGCCGGGGCCGAAGGATCCCTCGAAGGTGGCGTGGGGTGCGTACGCGGGTATCTCGGGCTCGATCGAGAAGGCGGCGCTCGCGGGCACGCTCGCCGCTCGCATGCGCCTCACCAGCCACTGGACCTTCGGGCTCGACGGCGAATGGAACCCGTGGCTCGCGTTGAACGGGGCGACGATCCGCCGCGGCGTCATCAACGTGTACGGGACGGCGATTCTTCGCTTCCCGCTCGCGTACGAGAAGTTCAACCTGAGGACGGCGGCGAACCTGGGCGTGTCGCACCTGCTCAGCAACTTCTACGGAGCGCCGTCGGGCACCAACGGCATCTACATCGGCGTCAGCCCACTCGGCCTCGAATGGAAGCTGTCGCGCGTCTTCTATCTCATCATCAATCCGTTGAACATCGCGCTCCCGATGCCGCAGCTCGGGGGCGTCCCGCTGCTCTATCCGCAATACCGAAGCACCATCGGCATCGAGGTCTACGGCGGCTGAGCAGCAGTCGCTTCGCGCTTCTTGTGCTGTCGCGCGAGGAGCGCGATCACCGTGAGCCACGCGCAAACGATCACGACGTTCACCATGATGAAGTGCACGGTGGCGAATCCGAGCGCGACGCCGACCATGGTGATCCCCGCGGACAGAAAGTCGCCGCAGCGCGTGACGAACGCATCGATGACGCTCTTGGCTTTGTACTTCTGATCCCGTGACGTGATGAGCCAGAGCGCCTGCCGCGACGTGTTCTGTACCGAGTAGTCGAGCGAGTTCTCCGAGATCTTCACCGCGAAGATGATCCCGAGCACGGGAAAAAAGACGAGCGTCGAGTATCCGACGAGCGAGATGACCGGCGCGATGAAGAGCGCGACGCGCACTCCGAGGTACTTGATGACGCGCGACACGACGAAGAGCTGCAGCACCACCGTCGCGACGTTCACGAAGAGAAAATAATGAGCCTTGAACTCGCCGACGTACTCCTCTTTGAAGGTGTGCGCGTCGGCGCCCGCGGGGAGGATGTCCTTCACGTGCTGTAAAAGCGTGCGGTCGAGGATGTATTCGCCGTTCGTGTTGGCGCAGTTGAGCAGGAACGCGAGCGCCGCGATCAGGAGGAGGTACCGATCGGCGAGGAGGAGCGCGAAGCCGCCTTCTTTTCCGAGCGGCGCGTCGACGACCTCGACCGACGTCTTGTCTCCTTTGGCGTCGCGCTCGGCGGCGCGCGCTTCGCCGGCGGCCTTCTCCCGGCGATGCACGACGATCGTCAGCGTGAGCGACGCGATGAGAAATCCGACCGCCGTGAGCATCAGTCCGTACACGCCGATGGGATGCACCAGCTTGCCCGCGAGCGCGGACCCCGCCACCGCGCCCACGGTGCTGCCGATTCCGAGGATCGCGAAGAGGCGTTTCCCCTGCTCTTCCGTGTAGACGTCCGCGGCGAAGCTCCAGAATTGCGCCACGATCATCATGTTGAAGACGCCGACCCAGAGGAAGAAGGCGATCCCGATGTGCACGCCGATCGCGTGCAATGCGAAGAAGATGAAGAGGTTCGACGCGAAGATGAGCGTCACCACCGTGATGAGCTTGATGCGCCCCACCTTTTGGGCGAGCCGGCCATAGAGGTACGTCGCCGGAATGAGTAGGAGCGCCTGGCCCGCCGAGGAGTAGCTCTTGACCTCGGCGCCGCTCTCCAAGATCAGCGGCTCGCGAGCCGTCTTGAGCAGGTAGTACGCGGTCAGGAGAAAAAAGACGCTCGCGGTGAGCAGCACGGCGGTCAGGCCTTCGCCTTTGCGTGTGTCCGCGAAGATGCTCAGTACCTTTTCCAGCGGCCCTCGCGCGGCGCGAGCCTGGTCGTCAGCGGTCGTCTCTGCCAAGGTGATCTCTAGCTCCTTGTACGGCACAGATGCGGAACCCGTGCCGAGGCTCATGCGAGGCACATCCGGTGCATTGTCGTGCCCATTCACCTCACATTCCGGCTGCGACGCTGTTACGCCGACGCGATCGCCACACCCATTTCCGCCACACCCGAGCTAGATGCCACGCTCTCATACCGTTCGAAGGTACCTCGGTAGCCTCGCCGCCATCCCCGCGACGCTCCTTGCCACGTCCGCTTTCGCGCAAGAGCCTCCGCCGCCTTCGCAGTCTGCGGCGCCTTCGCAGTCTGCGGCGCCTCCTGCGGCGCCTCCGAAGACGAAGCACTTCGGCGAGACGCACATGGTCGACTTCGATCCGCCGGCGGACGCGGCGCCGGCCAAGCGGACCGTCCCCGACTACGACGGTCGCGGTCCAAAACCGACGACCGCGGGCGACGTCGCGATTTGGATACCTCGCATTCTCGTGTCGCCGATCTACCTGACGAGCGAATACCTGATTCGGCGTCCGCTCGGCGGGCTCATCACCGGCGTCGAGCACGATCGTCTCGCGCAGCGAGCCGTCGTTCTCTTCACGTTCGGGGGAAAAGAAAATATCGGCCTCGTCCCGACGTTCTTCGTCGACTTCGGAGTCTTGCCGAGCGTCGGTCTCTACTTCTTCGCCGACGACGTCTTCACCACGCACAATCACCTTCGCGTTCACGCCGGCACTTGGGGACCGGATTGGATCAACGTCGGCGTCAGCGACCGATACGACGTGACCAAGGACTCCACCGCTAGCATCAACGCGTCGTGGTCCAGACGCAGCGACAATCCCTTCTTCGGTCTCGGGCCGAACTCGAAGCAAGAGAACGAATCGCGCTACGCGGCGACGATCTTCGACGTCGGACCCGCGTACGAGATGAGACTCGCGCCGGGCATCACGCTGAAGACGGCAGTCGGCGTGCGCGACACGTCGTTCGGTGAGGGATCTTGCTGTGGAGATCCGTCGCTGCAGACACGCATCCGCAACGGCGAGCTCACGGCGCCTCCGCGCCTCGCGGACGGATACACGATCGGCTACCAGCGCGCGGAGCTGACACTCGACACGCGAGCGCGTCGCCCGTTTTCGCAGAGTGGCGTTCGCCTCGCGCTCGACGGACAACCCGCCGTCGACGTCTCGCATCGCCCCGGGAACTCCTGGCTGAAGTACGGCGCGACCGCCGGCGCGTTCTGGGATGTCACTGGAAAAGCGCGCGTCGTGAGTCTTTCGGTGTCGACCCTCTTCGCCGATCCGATGAGCGGCGGCGGCGACGCCATTCCGTTCAACGAGCTCGTCTCCCTCGGCGGGGCCGGTCTGATGCGCGGATTCCTTGCGGGACGTCTCATCGATCGCAGCGCCTTCGTCGCGACGCTCGGCTACCAATGGCCGATCTGGGTCTTTCTCGACGGCACCATGCAGGTGTCGACGGGCAACGTGTTCGGCGCGGGGCTGCACGACTTCTCGACCGGGAAGCTTCGACTCTCGTCGGGCCTCGGCGTCCGCACGAACAACTCGCCCGACCACCAGTTCGAGGTGATCGCCGGCTTTGGCACCGACACGTTCGACAACGGCGCGAAGGTCACTTCCTTCCGCCTCGCATTCGGAGCAACCCGTGGCTTCTAAGACTTCGCACTGGACTTCCCCACTCGTGTCCCTGGCCGCGCTCGCGCTCTTGTCCGGATGCGGCAGCTCGCTCGCGTCGCGCCGCTTTCCGCTTCGCGAGGTCATGTGGAAGGACGACGACGCCCGTCCGTACCGAGTTGACTGCAAACCCGATCCGAAGAAGCCGACGAATCCGATCTGCGCCCCCGAGGACTACGAATCACCGTTCGTCTGGGACGGCGTCGACGCGATGCTGCTTCACCCCGTCACGCGCTTCTTCGCCGTCGATCCCGCGGATGAATCGATCGACGTGAATGCGTTCGACGAGGTCCCCGACTCGACGTGGTTTACCAATCGCATTGGCCGAACCGCGATGACGCCGGAGGAAGTCGGGAAGGGAGCGTGCGACGACAAGATTCTCCACGCCGACGATCCCGACGGATCATGGGTCATCGATCAGGGAAAAGAGAACGGCGCGAACCCGGGATTTCGCGTCAACATCCCCGGCGTCGGCAAGTTCCTCTTGAAGGCCGACGAGGGCGACCATCCGGAGCGCGCGACCGGCGCGACCGCGATCGCAACGCGGCTCTATCACGCCGCGGGCTTTTGGACGGGCTGCGACTCCGTCATCTACGTGCGGCGGTCGCTCCTCAAGCTAACGCCCGGGCTCACGCACTCCGACAACACAGGCGTCACGCGTAAGTTCGGCCAACATCAGCTCGACAAAGTGCTCAATGGAGCGGCACGCCGGGGCGATCTCTATCGCATGGTCGCGTCCAAGTGGCTCCCCGGGCGAACGATCGGGCCGTTCCGATACGAGGGTGTTCGCCCAGACGATCCCAACGACGTCGTTCGGCACGAGGACCGGCGCGAGCTTCGCGGGCAACGCATGCTCGCGGCGTGGCTCAATCACTTCGACTCGCGCGAGCAGAACTCGATGAACACGTGGATGTCGGTGGACGCCAAGGACGCGAACGCGTCGCCCGGACACATCCGCCACTGGATCATGGACCTCAACGATTGCTTCGGCAGCGAATGGCAATGGGAGAACATGTCGAAGCGGATCAATTTTTCGTATTACTTCGACGCCAAAGACATCGGGCGCGACTTCATCACACTCGGCATCCCCGAGCGACCGTGGGATCGCGTTCAGCGTAGTCCGGACGGGGATATCTTCGGGTACTTCGAAGCGGACGTCTACGAGCCCGACCAGTGGAAGCCGGGCTATCAGAATCCGGCGTTCTTGCGGATGACCGAGCGGGACGGCGCGTGGATGGCGCGTATCCTCGCGCGACTCACGACGGCGCACATCGAAGCGGCCGTGGGAGTGGGCGACTTCACGAAGCCGAAGCACACGGCCTACGTCGTTCGTACGATGGTCGCGCGGCAAGAGAAGATCCTCGCGCGCTACTTCTCGAAGCTCTCGCCGGTAACGGATCTCACGGTCTCTGGCTCGCAGCTCTGCGGCGTCGATCTCGCGCGCAAGACCGATACGTATGCGCGGTCGCGCTTTCGGTACTCCGCTGTCGTTCACACCGGCGTGGACCTCGACGCGACGCAGGTCGCGGCCGTCGCGGTCGGAGACGAGGGGCGCGTCTGCGTGACGCTGCCGCGCGTCGGCGCGGACGGCGGCGAGCGCGATGACTCGCCATCGCGGTATGTCGTCGTGAAGCTCGACAACGGAATCGCCGCGGAGCCTCTTCGCGCGCACCTCTACGATCTCGGGCCGACGAGAGGCCATCGCCTCGTGGGAATCGAACGATGACGACGCTCGCCCGCCGCGCTCGGTCGTTCACCGCTTGCATGACACTCGCCGGCATTCTCGCGTGTGCCGCGCCGGCGAACGCCGATCAGGAGAAGACGGTCGTATGGAACGACAACTGGCCGCGTGTCCATCTCCTCGAGGTCGGCGCGATCGTCGGCCTCACGATCGGCTCGGTGTTGATCAACGGGGCGCCGTATGCCGATCACGCCCGTTGGAGCGGCCCGATCCTGTTCGACACCCCGGCGCGAAACCTCTTCAAGGGGACGACGCGTGGGACGCAGGAGTTCGCGGCGTTGACGAGTGACTATCTCTACAAAGGAATGGTCCTCGCCCCGTACGTCATCGACAACTACATCGTCGCGCTCGGCGTCCACCAGAACGCCGATGTCGCCATGCAAATGACCCTCATCAATTTGCAGTCGCTAGGATTGAGCGGCGTCATGACGCTGGCGGCGGAGCACGCCGTTGGGCGCGCCCGTCCGTACGTGCAGGACTGCCCGCCCGGCGTCGACGTGCCCGACAAGGTCGGATTCAATCACTGCGATCGCGGCTTCACTGATTTGCAAAGCTTCTACAGCGGTCACGCGGCGGCCACGTTCACCATGGCGGGCCTCACCTGCGTGCACCACCAGCACTTGCCGCTGTATGGAGGCGGCGCGGCCGACATTCTCGCGTGCGTGACGATGGGAGCGCTCGCCACGACGACCGGAATTCTGCGGCTCGTCGCCGATCGGCACTATGCGTCGGACGTTCTCGTCGGCACTGCAGTCGGGATCATCAACGGCTACATCTTGCCGTCGTGGCTCCACTACGGATTCGGCGATTCCCGGAAGAAGGTGTCGACCGTGATGAAGACGTCCTTCGGATACGTCGCGCCGATCCCGCAGGTCTATCAGGGCGGCGGCGGATTGGGCTTCGCTGGGATCTTCTGAGGGGCGCCGGTTGTCGCCTGGAGGAGCTCGCTGAGAATCTCTTGAGCGGGTCGGGCGGCCGGTAGAGGTCCCGTCTCGCCTAGAAACGGCCATACCGCCGCGCGCAGCTCGACCGGGAGCACGGTCTCGAGGTACTCGAGCGCGGTGCCGCGATGCTTCATGTCCTCGTGGTGGAGCGCGCGGAACGCCATGCGGAGCGGCTCTCGATCGAGGTGAAGCGAGAGAATGGTGAACATGTGCTCGAGGCGCCGATCCATCCGGTCGCGCGCGAGCATGTTCTCGACGAACGCGAGCGACTCGGCTTCGTTCGCGTCGTCGTCGAGCTCGTCGAGCGCGATGGGATCGGCGGAATTGCTCTCCGCCTCGCGGGCGATGGCCTCGAAGATCTTTTCTCGCGAGACGACGATGGTGCTCTCGCCGTCGGTGATCTTGAGGAGTGCGCGGCCGCATGCGTAACGCACCTCGAAGCGTTCGTCGGCGATCCCGAGGAGGAGCCCGTCGGCGGCGCGCTGGGTGGGGCACGACGCGAGCACGCGCGGGATCCGCCGGCGTACCGCGAAGTCCATCGACGGATCGACGAGGGTGTCGACGAGCTGACCGGTGACGACGCCCGCGATGCGACGGAGCGCGGTCTGCGCATCGGACCGGAGATCGTTGTGCGCGAGAAGCAGGATGGCGAACGTCGCGAGCTGCGGCTCCGACGTCGGCCAGTCGCGGAGTGCTTGGCGCGCGCGATCGACTTCTTGCGAGAGCACGGCTTCGACGCGGGAGACGAGCTGCTTCGGGTCGAGAAGAACGGTGCTCGCGACGCCGCCCGTGGGGGACGGACCATCCGCCGAGCGCAGGACCTCGACGCGTCGAATGAGCTCGTCGCGAACCGCGATGTCCTGAGGGCCCACGACGGAAGCGCGCGGTTCGACAGGCAGCAACTCGAGCTTCTTCGCCCCTTCGCGAAGCCCTTCTTCGAGCGCCGTGACGTATCCGAACTGCAATCGCCGAGCGATCGGAAATGTGACGAGCGCGAGCGCGACCACCACGCCGAGCAGAATGGAGGAGTGCCTCGTCGCGACGAGGTGCAGTGTGAGGATCGCAACGCCGCTGCCGACGACGGTGCCGAACCGGTCGAACCCCACGTCGATCAGCGCCTTGGTCGCGCGCTTTCGCTCTTCCGACAGAGGCGTGTAGAGGAGCTCGTAGGCGGATCGGAAGAGGGTATTTCTTTGGATGGCTTCCGCGCCGCGCAACAGCGCCGAGCTCAGAAGCCCGGGGACGGCCAAGCCGAACGCGCCGCCCATGACGACGATTCCGGGCAGGACCGCGATGTTCACCGCCAGCCCCAGCTTCTCCATCGCGATGCGCCCGAGCGTCAGCTGCAAGAGGAACGACGAGACGCTCACGGCCAACCAGAACAGGGAGAAGAAGGCGAGCAGCGGAGCTCCCGTGCCGTACGCAGCGGCCGCTTGCGCGCTGAAGACGTAGTCGAGGAGCGTCGACATGGCCGCGCCGAGCGCAACCAGCATCGCGATGTTGCGGAGGAAGGGCATCGCCTTCAGCGCGTCGACGGCCGAGCCTCGCTCGACCGCGCTCGTCGATGAAATCGGCGGTGGCAACGAGGTCGCGGACGTCGCGGCGGTGCGAGCGCGGAACACGAGCGTCCCGGCGACGCACGCGGCGTTCATACCGGCCAGACAGAGGACCGTCGTCGGCAGCTGCATCAGCGTCGACGCGCGCCAAGCCGCGATCCCTCCGAGGACTCCGCCGAGCGTCGCGCCGCTGGCGATGCGCGACACTGCTGACTTTGCGGTGTGAGGATCGAAGCGTTCGTTGATGAGAGACCAGAACGTCGAGATCATCACCGGGCTGAACACGGCCGTGTGCAGGTAGACCGCCACGGCAGCGACAGGAGCGGAGGCGAAGCCGAGGCCCCACTCGAGAGCCAGTCCGACCGCGCTCATCGCAAAGAGCACCGGCATCACGCGCGCGGGCGAGTGCTTGGCCATGAGTCGCGACAACCACAGGACCGCGACGAGCGAGAGCACGGCGGCAGCCGCCATCACCAACGGGAGCGTCGCCGCGGAGAAGCTGGTCAAGAACAGCGCGTCGCGTGCCGCCTTCCCCGCCACCTGCTGCGCAATCAACGCGACGGCCGTGGCCGCAGCGACGTGTGTCCCGCGCATTGCTTTGGGATGTTGAGAGGACACGGGGATGCGGGCTCAGCGCGGACGTTTGGTTGCGCGGACGGCGTGCACGGTCAGCGCGCGTCGACGTGGCGAGCGGAACGCTGGAGCGACAAGCATGCCATGCGTGTGGCGAAACGGCGTGCACGAACATCGTCGCCGCGACTTTACGGTTTGTATTCGACGGGCACGGCGAGATCGTCAGCGTTCGGCATCAGGATGAACTCGACGCGGCGGTTCTTCGTCTTGCCGTCGGCGGTGTCGTTCGACGCGACCGGATCGACGTCGCCGCCGCCCGCCGCGGTCAGCGTTTGCGGTGGGACGCTCTGCGAGATGAGGAAGCGCACGATCTCCACCGCGCGCACCGCGGAGAGCTCCCAGTTCGACGGGAACCGCGTGTTCTTCTTCATCGGCACGTTGTCGGTGTGCACCGCGACCTGAAACCGCCGGCCCGTCGCCGACGCGAAGGCGTGCGCGATCTCGAGGAGCGCCCCCTGCCCTGCGGGTTTGATCTCGGCCTTTCCGCTGTCGAACAGCAGATCGTCCGACAGCGTCATCACGAGGAATCCGTTGCGCACGCCGATCGCGAGCTGCTTGCCTTCGATCATGCGCGTGAGCTTCTTTTGGAAATCGCGGAAGAGCGCGGTGCGCGCCTCGGCCGACGCTTGCGCGCGGCGGAGCTCGACGAGCCGCGCCTTCGCATCCGCGATCTCTTTCGCGAGCCGCCCCTTGTCGGTGAGGATCTTGTCGACGTCTTTGCCGAGGCGCTCGAGCTCGCCGCGAAGCTGTTGGTTGATCGCGGTCGCTTCGTCGAGCGCGGCCTGCGTGTTGTGCTGGCCGGTGCGGAGATCGGCGATCGTGACGTCGCGCTCGCCCGACGCCTTCTCGGCGGCTTCGACCGCCGTTTTGAGCCGCGCGATCTCGGCTTGATCGGCCAGCGTGCGTTTGTCGGCTTCGTCCTTCGCCTTCGCAGCTTGCGCGTTTTGGGCGACGAGCGCGTCGTAGCGCGTCTTCGGCACGCACGCGCCTTGCGTCGCGGCCGCAAGCGCCAGGAGAGACAACATCCAAATCCGCATCGGCACTGCTTACTAGGACACCGGCCGCTCGACCACTTTTGCGACCGCATCGCCGACGCGAAGCTCGCTCCCCGGCTCGCTCAGCTTGCGTTTGACCATCGCCAGCACGATCGTCCGCGCGAGCGTGGGGCTGAACGCGACGCTCGTCACTTCGCCGACGTTCGCGCCCGAGGCGTCGGTCACCGTCGCGCCGCGCGCGGGAGTCGCGCCGCCTTCGACGAGGAGCGGGACGATGCGCCGCTTCACCTTGCCGCGCATCTCGAGCATGCAGATGACCTCTTGGCCGAGGTAGCAACCCTTCGCGAACGACACCGCGGTCTTCTCGAGACCCGCCTCTTGCGGCAACGTCTCGCCGTCGAAGTCGGCGCCGTACGCAGGGACCGCTTGTTCGATGCGGAGCGCATCCCATCCGCTCGCGTCGCCGATCGCGCCGCCCGTCGCCGCGACCGACGATTCGATCGCCGCGCGCACGGTCGCTTCGACGTCGCGACGCGCGAGGAGGATCGCGCCGCCGAGTCCGGTGCGATCGATCACGCCGCCGATCGCGCCGGCCGTGCGCGCCGCCGCGAGGAGCTCGGCCGACCGTGGTCCGTGAGCGAGCCACACCGCGAACGCGTCGCTCCCCGCCGCGATCTCCGCGTCCTCCATGATGAGGTAATGATCGAGCGACGTGCGCACGGTCTCCGCCGCCGCCACGGGGACGACGATGACGAGCTCGGTGTCGTCGACGACGACGACGATGTCCGCGAGGATCCTCCCGCTCTTCGCGACGGCGAGCCCATAGACCGCGTCGCCCGGTCGCCGCTTCGCGAGATCGCACGTGACGAGGCCGTTGAGCCACGTCAGCCGATCACCGCCCGTCACGACGAGCGTCGCGAGCTCGGACGCAGGCACGACGAGGACCGTAGCCCGCGCGCTCTTCACCTGATTCGCCGTGTCGGTCATCGCTGGCTCTTACCGCGTTTCGATGCGTCGTGCGCGAACACGGTGGTGCGGATGCGGTGCATGCGAAAGACGATTCGCGCCGCCGTCGAGTTGACGACCCCCGCGTCCGTACCGCATACCTCGAAGCAGTGTCCGGCATCGGCGTCGTCCTCAATCCGCGCAGCCGCAAGAACCTGCGCGATCCTCGCGCGGCGGGACGACTCGCGCGCGCGCTCGGCGACCACGGCGTCCTCCGCGAGGCCAGCTCGATCGACGAGCTCTACCGGATCGCCGAAGACTTCAAGCGTCTCGACATCGACGTCCTCGGCATCAGCGGCGGCGACGGAACGAACCATGTCACGATCACAGGCTTTCTCAACGTCTACGACGGCATGCCGCTCCCGAAGCTCGCATTCTTGCGCGGCGGCACGATGAACACCGTCGCGAACTCCGTCGGCGTGAAGCGCGACAAACCCGAGGGGGTCCTCGGTCGCGTCATCCGCTCGTACGCGGCGCGCGCAAGCCGTCCGCTCGCCGACGTCGAACGCCACGTCATGCGCATCGGCCCGCTCGGCCGCCCGAGCGAGGCGGACTACGGATTTCTCTTCGGCACCGGCGTCGTCCGTGGATTTCTCGCCGAGTACTATGCGGGCGGAGATCCGTCGCCGCTCGTCGCCGCGAAGACGCTGTCCCGCGCGGTCGGCAGCTCGATCGTCCGCGGCGAGATGATCCGCCGCATGGCCGAGCCGTTTCGCGGCACGGTCGTCTTGCCCGACGGAGCGACGTGGCGCGAGCGCGACTACCTCGCCGTCGCCGCCGGCACCATCGATCAGATGGGGCTCAACTTCCGCCCGTTCTACCGCTTCGACGAGCGCCCCGAGCACTTTCACATTCTCGGCATCCACGCGACGCCGATGCAGTTCATCCGCGACATGCCGCGCATCTGGCGCGCGCGACCGATGCGTCCAGGCAAAGCGCACGAGGCGGTCGTACCGAGCGCGGTGGTGCGGAGCCACGACGGCGTCATGCGCTACATGATCGACGGCGATCTCCACGAGGTCCGCGGCGAGGTCGAGCTCGGCATCGGTCCGAAGGTGAAGCTCCTCGTCGTGTGACCGCGTGACCGAGCGCCGCATCTCGGCGTTGCACCGCAACGCGCACGACGTTGCGGTCGAGGGCCAAGCGCGGCGCGATCGTGCGAATTTCGCGGAGCGCGATCTTGGAACGCCCGTTGCGATAGCGGCTCCGCATGAAGCGCATCGCGATCTTCGGCGGGGCCATGTGCGCGGCAGTCGCGCTCGGCGGACCCGCCGCCGGCGACGGAACGAAACCACCGACCGAGGTCGCAGGCATTTCGCTCGGCGCGAACGTGTCGATCGTCGACGCGAAGTGCAAAGAGCCGGGCGTCACGTGCAAGCGGACGAAGCGCAAAGTGAAGAGCGGCGTCGTCACGCGCGTCGTCGTGAGCATCAAGGACGACATGGTGCTCGGCGTGCGCGGCGCGTACCGCACGCGCGACGCATCGCGC
>JBBQXV010000284.1:0-12155 GCA_038209335.1 Polyangiales bacterium
AGCCGCCCCACCACCTTCTGTGGCGTTCTTCCCCTTGGACCGCGTCGCGCAAATCGCTAGAATTCAGCGTCGTGTCGAGCGCCGAGGTGAAGAGAGATCGCACGTTCGAAAAGGCGCGCGCTCTTCAAGAGAGTGAGGGCGTCTTTCGACTGCTCGTCGCGAGCGTCATCGACTACGCGATTTTCCTCTTGGACCCACGTGGGTACGTCGCGACTTGGAACGCTGGCGCCGAGAGGATCAAGGGGTACAGCGCGCCGGAGATCATCGGCGAGCACTTCTCGCGCTTCTATCCGGAGGAGGATGTCCGCGCCGGCAAGTGCGATCTCGAGATCGAGATCGCAACGCGCGAGGGACGATTCGAAGAGGAAGGTTGGCGCATCCGAAAGGATGGCTCGCGCTTCTGGGCATCGGTCGTCATCACGGCGGTCCGCGACGACAGCGGCGCGCTCGTCGCGTTCGCGAAGGTCACGCGCGATCTGACCGAGCGACGGCGCGCGGAGGAGATCCGTCTCGAGGCTGCGCAGCGCAGCGCCGATCAATCCGCCACCGAACGCTCGCTCGCGCGGATCACGCGCCTGCAGCTCCTGACGGGTCGCGTCGCCGCCACGCGCACGCCCGAAGAGCTCGCCGCCGTCGTCGTAGGCGACGGCGTGGATGCGCTCGGCGCAGCGACCGGCATCTTCGTGCGTCCCGACGGTGACGAGCTCGCGATCGTCGCGTCGCGCGGACTTCTCCCGTCGATCCTTCCGTCGCACCACCGTTTCCCCTTGGACGCGCGCCGATCGACGGCCGTCGCGTTTCGTACCGGCCAATCCGAATGGATCGAAGACGGCGACGAGTACGCGCGTCGCTATCCGGAGGGGCCGCTCGACCTCGTGGCGACGACGATGGCGCTCGTCGTGCTGCCACTCAAGGTGGGCGACGACGTGCGAGGCGTGATGGCCTTCCGCTTCGATCGCCCACGCACGTTCGCTCCGGACGAACGATCCATCATGGAGACATTCGCCGTCCAAGCCGGGCAAGCGCTCGATCGCGCCGACATCTTCGCCCGCGAGGTCGCGGCGCGGCGGCGGCTCGAAGCGCTAGGCACGATCGCGGAGGCGTTGTCGATCGCGCTCACGACGTGCGACGTCGCGCGCGTCGTCGTCGACAAAGGCATGCTGATCGCCGGCGCCGACACGTGCACGCTCTACGCGCTCGACGAGCGCACTGGGTCGCTCGATCTCATCGGCGAGCACGGCTGCGACGCGCGGATCATCGAGCAGATCCGACACATCGCGCCGGAGTCGACGAATCCCGTCCGCGGCACGGTGACGACACGCGCGGCCATCTGGGCGGAGACCGAAGCGGAGTACCTCGCGTTCTACCCAGCGCTCGCGACGATGAAGGTCGACGGCCCGCGCGCGCGCGCGTTCTGGAGCGTCCCGCTCATCGCGGAAGGCGTCGTCATCGGACTGCTCGGGATGGGGTTCTACGCGGAGCATCGATTTCCGATCGAAGAGCGGGAGTTCGTGCAGACGTTCACGCGGCACTGCGCGCAGGCACTGCTCCGCGCACGCCGTCACGAGGCCGAGCGGACCGCGCGCACGGACGCGGAGAACCTGCAGGCGTCGCTCTCGACGACGTTGCGCAGCATCGGCGACGCGGTCATCGCGACCGACGCCGGCGGCAAGGTCACGCTGATGAACCCCGTCGCGGAGGGATTGACGGGCTGGACCGAGGCGGCGGCGCACGGTCGTCGGCTTCACGACTTGTTTCAAATCATCGACCAGCAGACACGCGCGGCTGTCCCGAGCCCCGTCGACCAGGTGATCGAGCACGGTCGCGTCGTCGGGCTCTCCGACCACGCGTTGCTCGTCGCGCCCGACGGGCGCGAGACGCCGATCGACCACAGCGGCGCGCCGATACGTCGGAACGGAGGTCCCACCGAAGGCGTCGTGCTCGTCTTCCGCGACGTCGGCGAGAAGAAGCGCGACGAGTCGCGAAAGGCGTTCCTCGCGGACGCGACCGCGGCGCTGAGCGATTCGCTCGATAGCGTCGCGACGCTGACCAGAGTCGCGCGGCTCGCCGTTCCGCGCCTCGCGGACTGGTGTTCGGTCGATCTCGTCGATCCAGACACGCGGGTCTCCAAACAGGTCGCGGTGGCGCACGTCGATCCGGCGAAGGTGGAGTATGCGCGCGACCTCGGGATCAAGTACCCACCCGATCCGAGCGCACCGACCGGCGTTCCGAACGTACTGCGAACGGGACGCTCCGAGCTCTACCCCGAGATCAGCGACGAGATGCTGCAAGCAGGCTGCGTGGACGCGGAGCATCTGCGCATCGCGCGCGATCTCCGGCTTCGCTCGGCGCTGGTCGTTCCGCTCACCGCGCGCGGTCGCATCCTCGGCGCGATGTCGCTCATCTACGCGGAGTCGGGGCGGACGTACACGAACGACGATCTCGTCTTCGCGGAGGATCTCGCGCGCCGGTGCGCGACCGCGATCGACAATGCGCAGCTCTACGCCGCCGAGCAACGCGCGCGCGAAGCGGCGGACGGCGCGAGCTTGGCGAAGGACGAGTTCTTGGCCGCGGTCAGCCACGAGCTCCGGACGCCCCTCAACGCGATCCTCGGCTGGTCGCGCATGTTGACCGGCCTCGAAGAATCCAAACGCGCGAAGGCCACCGAGACGATCGAGCGCAACGCGGTCGCGATGGCGCAGCTCATCGAGGATCTCCTCGACATCTCCCGAATCGTCAGCGGCAAAATGCGGCTCGACGTCGGGTCGGTCGACCTCGCCCCGGTCGCCGAAGCGGCCGTGACCTCGATCAGTCCCGCGGCCGACGCGAAGGGAATCACGATCGTCGAGACGCTCGATCGGACGACGGGGCCGGTCGTCGGCGACGCCGCGCGCCTTCAGCAGATCGTCTGGAATCTCCTGAGCAACGCGGTCAAGTTCACACCGCGAGGCGGGCGCGTCTCGGTCGTGTTGCGACACGACGAGTCGTGCATGGAGATCACCGTCAGCGACACAGGCATCGGCATCGAGCCGCGGTTTCTACCGCACGTGTTCGAGCCGTTCCGCCAAGCGGACGGGGGCATCTCGCGATCGACGGGCGGGCTCGGGTTGGGGCTCGCGATCACGCGGCAGCTGGTCGAGCTCCACGGGGGATCGATCGTCGTGACGAGTGACGGGATCGGGAAGGGCTCGACGTTCACGTTGACTCTTCCCGCGCCGACGACCGCCGCGGGACAACGGACGCGCGATCGGATCTCTCCTGTCGCGCCGCCCGGGTTCGGATCGCAACCGGATCTCCAGGGGCAGCGAATCCTCGTCGTCGACGACGACGACGACGCGCGGGGGCTGCTCCAAGCGATCCTCGAACAGTGCGGCGCGACCGTCACGACCGCCGACGGCGTCGCCGCCGCGATGCGCGTCTTCGAAGAGAGCCCGCCGGATCTCTTGCTCTCCGACATCGGGATGCCGGGAGAAAGCGGGTTCGACCTGATACGGCGCGTGCGCGCGCTTCCGCCCGAGCGTGGAGGCAACGTCCCGGCGGCGGCGCTCACGGCGTACGCGCGCGCCGAAGATCGACGCGAGGTCGTCGCGGCGGGGTACTTGATGCACGTGCCGAAGCCGCTCGATCCGGAGGAGCTCGTGGCGGTCGTCGCAGCGTTGGCAAGGTTTCGCGCGGGCGACACCAAAACGCGCTGAGCGTCAGGTGCTATCTTCGCGGCCCGATGAACCGAACAAACGGCCTCGTCTCGCTCGCGACCCTCTCGCTGCTCTCGCTCGCTTGCGGTCCCGCGGATCCGCCCAAAGTACCGCCCGCGGCGGAGATTCCGGTCCCGCCCGGGGCGAAGCTCGAAGCTCCGACGACGAAGCGCCCGCACGCCGTCGTTGCGCGCGCACGATTCAATCAGCTAGCGGTGCGCCTCGACTTGCCGCTCTTCTGGAACAACGACAAGAACGGCGACGGCGCGGTCGACGCGGACGAGATCGTCGAGCTCGCGTTCTACGACGCGACCAACATCGGCGGGCCGTCGCGGTGGGTCGACGGCGGAGCGCTCACCGCGGAGTTCGAGGCCGCGTACGCGAAGATCGAGAAGACCGCGAACGCTCCGCCGCCGGCAGGCGACGACGCGGAGGCTCAGCGACGCCGCTTGGTCATCGAGGATCTCGAGCAAGGCGCGCCGACGCTCGTCTACACCGACATGCGCCGCGTGAGCGACGCCGAGCGCGCGATGGTGAAGCACGTCGTCGCGGCGACCAAGCTGATCGACGCGCTCTACGCGACGCAGGCGGGGATCGTCGCCCTCTTGCCGCAAGTGCCGGGCGACGATCCGGCGAGCCAGAGCCTCTTCCGTCGCAACTGGGGACCGAAGTGCGTCGGCCCGAAGACCGAGAAGAATCCGCAGTGCAGCGCGATCCCGGGGGCGCCGTCGCCGATCGTCGATCCGTATCCGGTGACGATGCAAAAGGATCCAAAGTTCTGCGAAGCGCTCGAAAAGCGCGCCGACGCGAAGGCGCTGCTCGGACCGTTCACCGTCGTGCGCGAACAGAAGGGGGCGCTCGTCGCGGTGCCGCTTCCGAAGGCGTACCCGCGCATGAAAGAGATCGCGACCGAGCTGCGCGCCGCGGGCGCCGCGCTCGACGGGACGACCGAGACGGCGCTTCGCACGTACCTCGACGCGGCCGCGAAGAGCTTCGAGGACAACGATTGGGGTCACGCCGACGAAGCATGGTCGAAGATGAACGCGCAGAACTCGAAATGGTTTTTGCGGATCGGTCCCGACGAGATCTATTGGGAGCCGTGTAACCACAAGGCCGGTTTTCACGTCACGTTCGCGCGCATCAACGAGGGTTCGCTCGAGTGGCAGCGAAAGCTCACGCCGGTGCAGCAAGAGATGGAGAACGCGCTCGGCGCGCACATCGGCGCTCCGTACAAAGCGCGCAAGGTGACGTTTCATCTTCCGGACTTCATCGACATCGTCTTCAACGCCGGCGACGATCGAAGCGCGATCGGCGCGACGGTCGGTCAGAGCCTCCCCAACTGGGGCAAGGTCGCAAACGAGGGGCGCGGGCGCACCGTCGCGATGTCGAACCTCTATACGGATCCGGACAGCATGCGCGTGCGTCGCGTCGGCGCCGAGTCGCTCCTGACGAAGGAGGGGATGGCGGCGTACTCCGACGATCCGGTCGCCGGGATGATCAAGACGATCCTTCACGAAGCGACGCACAACCTCGGCCCGGCTCACGAGTACTCGCACAAAGGGAAGACCGATCAACAGTGGTTCGGCGGTGGCCTCGCGTCGATGCTCGAAGAGCTGAAGGCCGACACCGGCGCGCTCTATTTCACCGATTGGCTCGTGAAGAAGGGCGTCTTCGATCCCGAGCTCGCGAAGAAGGCGTACACCGACGGGATCGTCTGGGCGTTCGGCCACATCTCGCGTGGCATGTACGAGAGCGACGGGAAGCGAAAGCCGTACAGCCAGCTGGCCGCGATTCAGATCGGATTTTTGCTCGACGAGGGCGCGATGACGTTTGATCCAAACGCGACGGCGGCGAACGGCACCGACAAGGGCGCGTTCACCATCCTCCTCGCGAAGATGCCCGCCGCGTCCGACAAGCTGATGAAGCTCGTCGGCGCGATCAAAGCGAGCGGCGACAAAGCGGGCGCCGAAGCGCTGAGCAAGAAATACGTCGACGGCGACGCGGTTCCGCAGAAGCTCATCACCGAGCGCCTCTTGCGTCACCCGAAGCCGAGCTTCGTCTACGCAATGGATCTGTAATCGCGGATCAGTCGTCGCCGCCCGGCCCGCACATCTTCTCGGGACGCACGCGCTTGTCGAACTCTTCGGGCGTCACGAGGTTTAGATCGGACGCCGCTTGCTTCAGCGTGAGGTGCTTCGCGTGCGCGAGCTTCGCGACCTTCGCGGCGTTGTCGTATCCGATCGTCTCGTTCAGCGCGGTGACGAGCATCAGCGAGTTCTCGAGGTGCTTCGCGATCTGCTCGCGGTTCGGCTCGATGCCGACGGCGCAGTTCTCGTTGAACGAGTTGCACGCGTCCGCGAGGAGCGACACCGACTGGAGCAGATTGTGGATCATGACGGGCTTGAAGACGTTGAGCTCGAAGTGCCCATTGCTGCCGGCGATCCCCACCGCGACGTCGTTGCCCATGACTTGCGCGGCGACCATCGTCATCGCCTCGGCCTGCGTCGGGTTCACCTTGCCCGGCATGATCGAGCTCCCCGGCTCGTTCTCCGGAAGCAACAGCTCGCCGATCCCGCAGCGCGGCCCACTGCCGAGAAGGCGCACGTCGTTCGCTATTTTCATGCACGCGACCGCGAGCGTCCGGCATGCCGCGCTCGCGTTGACGATCGCGTCGTGCGCCGCCATGACCGCGAACTTGTTCTTGGCCGTGCGAAACGGCTGCCCCGACAGCTCGCCGATCTTCTTCGCGACCTTCTCGGCGTAGTCGGGGTGCGTGTTGAGCCCCGTGCCGACCGCGCTGCCGCCGAGCGCGAGATCGTGCAGCGGATCGATCGCCTCGACGAGCCGCTCCTCGGCGAACTCGAGCTGCGCTGCGTAGCCCGAGAATTCTTGTCCGAGCGTGAGCGGCGTCGCGTCCATCAAGTGCGTGCGCCCCGTCTTCACGATGTCCTTGAACGCGTCCGCCTTCTTCTCGAGGGTCGCGCGCAGCGATTTGACCGCGGGGAGCAGGCGCTCGCGCATCTGCATCACCGCCGCGACGTGCATCACCGTCGGGAACACGTCGTTCGACGACTGCGAGCGGTTGACGTCGTCGTTCGGATGAATCGGCTTCTTCGATCCGAGCTCGCCCCCCGCGAGCTCGATGGCGCGGTTCGCGATGACCTCGTTCGCGTTCATGTTGCTCTGCGTTCCGCTGCCCGTCTGCCAGACCACGAGCGGGAAATGATCGTCGAGCTTGCCCGCGATCACCTCGTCCGCCGCTCGCGTGATGTACTGAACCTTGCTCTCGGGGAGCTTGCCGAGATCCAAGTTGGTCAGCGCGGCGGCCTTCTTTACGATGCCGAATGCCTTGATGACCGACGGCGGGAACCGATGTCCACCGATCTTGAAGTTCTGAAGACTTCGCTGTGTCTGAGCGCCCCAGTAGCGATCTCCAGGGACCTCGACCTTGCCCATGCTGTCGGATTCGATGCGCACGCTCATGCGTGGCCTTTTAGCGCAGAGACGGGGTTGCCGACAGGTATACACTTCACGCTGGCCTGACGAATGACGGACCGCGTCTCTTCCTTGCTCGTCACGCCCGCGCAGAGGGCGCTTCGGCGTCTGCTCTCGGCGGCGTTCGATGATCCGAGCCGCGCGAACGAGACGGTGCTCACCGCGCTTTCGCAGGCGCGCCTCAGCGAGCTCCCCGACGACGCGGCGACCATCCTCGGTTTTGCGCGCGCGTTCGTCGCGCCGGTCGTCGCGACCGCCATCGGCGCGCGCCTCGCGCAGGCGTTCATCGCGGACTTCGAAGAGGAGCTCAGCGCCCTCCCTACTCCGCCGATGCCGTTTCCGACGCCGCTCGCGCCGCCGCTGATCATCCCGCCGGATCGCTCGTCGTCGCCGCGCATGACGGCGCTGAACTGCTCCGTCCTGCTCGTCGACGCCGATCGCCTCGGGCGCGCGCCGCTCGCTCGCGCGCTCGTGCGAGGCGGATGCGACGTGACCGCGGCCGAAGACGTCAAGGGGACGGCCGCCGCGCTCCGCGCCGAGAAGATCGACGTCGCGCTCCTCGACGCCGACCACGCGGAGTTCGACGCCATCATCCGCGCGGTCACCGAAGCGCCCGGCTCGGTCGCAATCGTCGCGCGCGCCGACAAGGTCGCGACCGCGAACTCCCGGCTCCTTGCGTCCGGCGCACGCGATTTTGCGGTGCGACCAAAGACCGTCGCGACCAACGAGCTCCTCGAGCTGATCGCGCGCTTCATCGGGCCGAGCTAGCGTATTCTCCGACTCCACGATGGACCGCGTCATCGGCATCGATCTCGGAACGTCCAACTCGTGCGTCGGTGTGGTCGAAGCTGGAACGCCCACGGTCATCCCCAACCGCGGCGGCTACAAGACGACGCCGTCGATGGTCGCCATCACCGACGCGGGCAAGCGCCTCGTCGGTCACATCGCAAAACGCCAGGCGATCACCAACGCCGAGAACACGGTCTACGCGGCCAAGCGGCTCATCGGGCGAAAGTGGGGCTCGACGCTCGTGAAGAACGCGATCGCGACGTCGCCGTTTCGGATCGTCGCGGGCCCACACGAGGACGTGCGCATCAAGCTGCGCGACCAAGACTTCAGCATTCCCGAGCTGTCCGCGCTCGTTCTCCAAGAAATGAAAGTCATCGCCGAAGACTTCGTCGGCGCCCCGGTGACCAAGGCGGTCATCACAGTGCCCGCGTACTTCAACGACAACCAGCGCCAAGCGACGAAAGACGCCGGCGAGATCGCCGGGCTCGACGTCCTCCGCATCCTCAACGAGCCGACAGCGGCCGCGCTCTCGTTCGGCTTCGGCCGCGACATGAACAAGACGATCGCCGTCTACGATTTCGGCGGCGGCACGTTCGACGTGTCGATCCTCGAGATCGGATCCGGCAACGTCTTCAAGGTGCTCTCGACCGCAGGCGACACGTTCCTCGGCGGCGAGGACGTCGACGCGCGGATCGACGAGTGGCTCGTGCGCGAGTTCCATGAGGCGCACGGCGTCGATCTCCGGCACGATCGCATGGCGCTTCAACGCTTGAAGGACGCGGCGGAGAAAGCCAAGTGCGAGCTGTCGGGCGTCGAGCAGACCGAAGTGAACTTGCCGTTCATCGGAGCGAACGCGAGCAAGACGGCGCTCCACATGCAGCGCACGGTGACGCGCGCGGAGGTCGAGGCGCTGTGCGCGGATCTCGTCGCGCAGACGATCGACGTGTGCCGGCAAGCGCTCGAGGACGCAGGATTGGCGGCGAGCGGCGTCGACGAGGTCGTGCTCGTCGGCGGCATGACGCGCATGCCGATCGTGCAGCGCGAGGTGACCAAGTTCTTCGGACGCGAGCCGTGCAAAGGGATTCACCCCGACGAGTGCGTCGCGCTCGGCGCCGCGATCCAAGGCGCTGCGCTCGTCGACAAAACGCAGGTGGTCGTCCTGCTCGACGTCACGCCGCACGCGCTCGGCATCGCGATGCACGGCGGAAAGTTCGACGCGATCATCCCGGCGAACACGACGGTGCCGACGACGCAGAGCAAACCGTTCACGACGAACCGCGACGGACAGACGCGCCTGCAGATTCGCGTCTTGCAGGGACAGTCGGAGGAGTCGGATATGAACGAGCTGCTCGGCGAGTTCGCGCTGACCGATCTGCGTTCGGCGAAGGCAGGCGAGGTCGACGTGGACGTCAGCTTCGAAATCGACGCGAACGGAATCGTGCGGGTGCGCGCGCGCGATCTCGAGACGAAGAAGGAGCAGGCGATCGAGGTCACCGCGTCGAGCGGACTGACGACGCCCGAGGTGCGCGCCATGAAGGCGAAGGCCGCGAACGATCTCGTCGATCGACGCGCGGCCGAAGAGTTCGAAGCGGCGAAGCAACAAGCCGAGGCGAGCGTCGGCGCGATCGTGAAGATCCTCCCCAAGGTCGAGAAGGCCATCGCGTCGACGGGGCGCGGCGCGGAGGGAGTCGAACGCGCGCGCACCCTGGTCGCGGACGTGAAGGGCGCGATCGAGCGTCGCGATCTCGCGGCGCTGAAGGACTACCTCGAGAAGCTGTCGCGCGCGCACCACATGCTGAAGGTCATCGCGTCGCCGTAGCCAAACGCGTCAGCCGCCTCAGCCGCCTCAGCGAAAGTCGACGATCCGTTCGCGCGCGAGGCGCATGAAGATCGCGCACGCGAGCGGCGACGCGACGCCAATCGTGTCGGCGATGCGCGCGATCGTCTTGACGCCGTTGACGCGATCGAGGAGCGCGCTCGCGTCCGAGTCGAGCTCGAACCACTCGACGTCCTCCGGAGCCATCACGCGGTATGGAACGGCGTCGGGCGGTGGCGCGGAGCCACGCGATGCGCCCGCGGCCGTGAGTCGCGTGGCACTTTGCGACGACGGAGGCGGTTCGCTGTCGTCGAACGTCACATCGACGGGAACCACGTCCGCGATACGAAGTCGTGATTCGGAGTCGCGGGCGAACTCTTCCGGATCGAACGGCGGACGCACCGTCTTCTCGCCGACGGGCTGCACTTTGAATTCCTGCGTCGGGCGTCGGCTAGGTTTGTCGTCGGCCATCGGTCCCCCGAGTGAGGTGCCGCGTTCTCATCAACCGAACGCCAACCTATATTGTGAAGGACTCAGCCATAAGAGCAAGTTACGATGGAGTGAACGACATGAGAGTCCGCTTCGCACCTCTTTCGGCTGTTTCGGCGGTAGCCAATCTGGTCGCATCCGGCGCGTTCGTCATCGCATGCCAGGCAGGCGTTCAGGTGCGAGCGCAAAGCGACGAGGGCGTTTCCGCCCGCGCGGATGTCGACAATGCGAATGCCCAAAGCGCACCGACACCGGTGTCCAGCGCGGAGACGGCCGCGACGGGCACCGCGTTCGGAGGCGCCACCGGCGTCGCGGACGGGCCGCCCGCCTGCCCTCTCCATTGCGTCATCGCGACACCGAGCCACCGCGTGCTCCAGCCGGAGGAGCAAGAGCGCCTGCGCGGCGCGTTCGCAGCGACGATGGGCGGCCTGCGGAGCTGCGTGTACAGCGAGCGCAGCGACGGAAGGCATCGCATTCGGCCGCCGGCGCTGACGGTTCGATTCGCGCCGTCCGGCGATCTGCTCGACGTCGGCGTCGACGGCACCGGCTTCGGTTACAGCGCCGAGTCGTGCTTTAACGGCGTGGTGCGGGGAAGCACGACGGGGCCCGACGTGCGGCTCGAGGGCCCGGCCACCGTGCGATGCGTCGAGCGGTGCGAGCACCACAAGACCGCACAGAAGAAGAAGTAGCGCCTAACCCGCTTACTTCTTTCGCGAGCGCAGCAGACGCGCCTCGCTCGCTGCCTCTGCGTGCTTCGGGTTCGCCGTGATGACGGCGTCGAAGTCGCGGAGCGCCTCGCGAAGTTTGTGCGCGCGCTTGTAGAGCTTGCCTCGGTAGAGGAGCGCGCGCTCGTTCATCGGGCTCTCGCGGAGCAGCTTCGTCAGTCCGTCGATCGCGTCGATCGTCCCCGCGGACGACGTCGCCTTCGCCGCGCGAATCCACAAGAGGAGCGCGCCGTGATCGATCTGCGTCGGATCCGCTTCGGCCGCGCGCGCCGCGAAGCGCTCGGCGGTCGCGAGATCGCTTCGCTGCAGCGCCGTCTCCGCGAGACGAAAGTCGGTCATCGCTTCGAGCGCCATCGTCGACGTCGTGCGCTTCTCGGCGTCCGCCGAAGCGGACATCGACGGCGAAGGCGACGGCGACAACGAAGGCGACATCGACGGCGCGCGCGGCGACTCGGTCTCGAGCTCGATGTCCACCGACACGTCGATGTCCGCTTCGATCTCGGGCGGCGGCGCCTTCGGTGGTCGCCACGTCGATGCGTGCCTCGCGACCATGCGTTCGGCCGCGGCCGTCGGGCGCGCGCGTGACGACGAGGGCTCGATGATCGCGGAGATCGGCAGCGCGCTCACGCGATCGCCGAACGACTCCGACGCGGCCGTCGCGAGGCCGAGCCCCATCGGCGGCCCCTTCGCGAACGCGAACTGTCGCGTGACCGCGAGCGTGTAGACGAGCGAGCCGATCGACTCCTCGTCCGCGACTTGCGATTTGAAGAGCAACGGAAGCGTCGGCGACTCGACGCGCATCACAGCGAGCGTCGCCTCTTCTTCGTCGGTCAGCGAGAGCACGGAGAGATCGACGTCCGGATGAAGCGCGAGCGCCTGCCGTCCGATGCGTCCGAGCGTCGCGTGCACGCGCGCGCGATCGTGCCATCCACGCGCGCAAACGAGCACCGCGTCGAGTGGGTGACATGCGATCGGCTGACCGCCGCCCCAGGTCGAGAGCGCGTTCACATCGGCGTAGAACTCGTACGTCGTCTCGGGCGCGAGGTTCACGAGCGAGGCGAGCTTCTTTCGGAGCTGACGCGTGAGCGCGTGCGCGAGCGCCTCGGGCGTGAGCTGGCCGTTGCCAATCAGGTACTCGCCGAGCAA
>JBBQXV010000285.1:0-12147 GCA_038209335.1 Polyangiales bacterium
CTCGCCCACGCGCGATCGCTCCGGCGCGCGACTCGTCGGCCCGCGGCTCGCGCGACGCGACACCGATCTCGCGCGCTCGATGCCGATGGTCCGCGGCGCGATCCAAGTGCCGTCGTCGGGCGAAGCCATCGTCCTCGGCCCCGATCACCCGACGACCGGCGGGTATCCCGTGCTCGCCGTCGTCATCCGCGCCGACCTCGGCCGATTCGCGGCGCGCCCGACCGGCGCGTCCGTTCGTTTCACGTCGGTCTCGATCGACGACGCGCGCACAGCGTGGCAAGGCCATCGTGCGCGATGGGCGCGGTGAGGAATGGACCGGGGAAGGTAGGCGCATTTCTTCCCGAAACGATGTACCTTTGCGGAGAAGATGTCAGGCGAGGGGACCAAGCCAACGCAATCGTCGCGCCCTGAGGCGGCAACCGATGCCGACTCGAAGCGCGTGCCTCCCGCGCCGTCGAGTCGCCCCTCCGCGGCGACGCAGTCGGCGCCGCCGGCTGACTCGCGCGCGACGCGCGCCATCTCGTCGATGCCGCCGTCGGGCCAGAGCTCCGCGCCGCCTCCGCCCGCGCGCACGTCGGTGCCGGTCGTCATCCCCGCGATGCCCACGCGCCCCGAGGTCGAAGATCCGCTGCTCGGCGCGACCATCCAAGGGCGCGTGAAGATCATCCGCCCGATCGCGCGCGGCGGCATGGGCAAGGTCTACTACGGCGAGCAAGTCTCGATGGGACGGCCGTGCGCGATCAAGGTCCTCGATCCGCGAATGGCCGGCGCCGAGGTCGAAGAGTTCAACAAGCGATTCCTCCTCGAGGCGAGCGTCTCGTCGAAGCTCACGCACCCGAACGTCGTCACGATCTTCGACTACGGCGAGACCGACGAAGGCCTCTGCTTCATCGCGATGGAGTACCTCGAAGGCAACACGCTCGCCGACGAGATGAAGCGCCACGGCAAGCTCCCGCCCGAGCGCGCCATCGGCATCGCGCGTCAGGTGTGCCGCGCGCTCCGCGAAGCCCACGCGCTCGGTGTCGTCCATCGCGACATGAAGCCAGGCAACGTCTTCCTCGTGAAGCACGAGGACGAAGGCGATTTCGCGAAGGTGCTCGACTTCGGTCTCGTGAAGGAGACGCACCCGGTCGAGGGGAACGATCAGCACACGCAGATTGGGCAGATCATGGGATCGCCGCGCTACATGGCGCCCGAGCAGATCCAAGGCAAGCCGGTCGACAGCCGCACCGACATCTATTCGCTCGGCGCGATGCTCTACGCGATGCTCGCGGGACGCCCGCCGTTCGACAAGACGAACGAGATGTCGACGATGATGGCGCACGTATCCGAGCCGGTGACGCCGCTCTCGGTGGTCATTCCCGAGGTGATGATCCATCCCGAGCTCGACATCATCGTCATGCGCTGCCTCGAGAAGGATCCGGCGCGACGATTCTCCTCGATGGAAGAGGTCATCGCCGCGCTGAAACTGCAAGGAGGCGCGGGGCTCGCGACGGTCGACTCGGGAAACCACGTCGCCGTCAGCAACGTGCATTTGCTCGCGCCGCCCGCGCCGCAGATTTCCGAGCCGCCGCCCGCGAGCAACACGCCGAAGGTCGTCGCGGGACTGCTCGTCATCGGAGCCCTCGCCGCGGGCGTTTACTACTTCTTGCGCCCGCCGCCGCCGCCACCGGTCGCCGTGGTGACGCCGCCGCCCGCGACGTCGACGGTGCCTGCGCCTACGCCGTCTCCGATCGTTTCGGCTGCGCCGGTGCCGACGGTGATCCTCCACGTCATCACCGATCCGCCGGGCGCGCGCGTCAAAGAGGACAACCTCGTCATCTGTGCGTCGACGCCGTGCGACATCATCTACAAAGGCGAGCAGGCCGATCCGACGATCGAGCATCTCCTCGTGATCCAAAAGGCCGACTACGAGGTCGCGAAGAAGATCGCGAAGACGTCGGCGTCCCCGCTCACGGTGAAGCTCAACAAGGATCGCTAGTGTGCGAGCTGCTTGGGATGGAGTGCAACGTCCCGACCGACATCGTCTTCTCGTTCTCCGGTCTCGCGCTCCGCGGCGGTCGTAAAGGTCCGCACGCCGACGGCTGGGGGCTCGCGCTCTACGAAGGTCGACGCGCGCGCGCGTTCCTCGAGCCGGCCGCCGCCGCGGATTCGGCGCTCGCGAAGTACGTCCGCGAAAATCCGATCAAGACGCTCCTCGCCGTCGCGCACGTCCGCAAGCGCACGCGCGGTCGCATCTCGCTCGCGAACACGCATCCGTTCGTGCGCGAGCTCTGGGGACGCCACTTCGTCTTCGCGCACAACGGCACGGTGCGCGGCGGACGAACGCATCCGCTCGGACGCTTCCATCCCATCGGCGACACCGACAGCGAGCACGCGTTCTGCGCGCTCTTGTACCGGCTCGATCGCGCGTTCCCATCGTATCCGAAGAAGCGTCGCGATCTCTGGGAGGCGGTCGCGGAGTATGGCGGACGCATCGGTCGCGAAGGGACGTTCAACTTCTTGCTCGGCGACGGAACGCACCTCTTCGCGCGCTGCGCGACCAAGCTTTGCTTTCTCGTGAGGAAGGCGCCGTTTCAAAAGGCGACGCTCGCGGACGACGACGTGCGGATCGATTTCGCGGACGTGACGACACCGAAGGATCGCGTCGCCGTCATCGCGACCACGCCGCTGACCCGCGACGAGGAGTGGACGCACGGGAAACCCGGTCAACTGTGGGTGTTTCACGGCGGGGTGCTGCGCGCGACGCTCTGAGTTACGTGCATCTTGCAAACGTTCTAGTCTCGAAGGGATGAACCGCGTCGACGCGATGACGATTGCGGCGGGGGTGCTCCTCGCGGTCGCGCGATGGAGCGAGCCGAGCGCGGACGCGCGAGGAACCGATCTCGCGGCGGCGGCGTCGAAGCCGACCTCGACCTCGACCTCGACCTCCTGCCCGCCGCGTTCGCGCACGCTCGACGCGTCACTCGCCGACGCGCTCCCTCCCGTCGAGCAGTCGTCCTCCCTCGCCCCATTTCTCTCTCGTCTCGCCGCCCTCTCGCGTGGGCGCGCGCGCGACCACGTCCGCATCGCGGTCTATGGCGACTCGAACGGCACGCGCGATTACCTCGCTGGCCAGATGCGCCGCGTGCTGCAGAAGACGTACGGCGACGGCGGCCACGGCTTCGTCACGATCGGTCGGCCTTGGCGATGGCACTCGTTCATGGACATTCGCTACGACACGACGACCGAGACGTGGGGCTCGTACACCGTCACGAGCGCGCCCGCCCCCGACGGCTTTCACGGTCACGGGCTCATCGCCGCGTACAGCATGCAGACCGGCGCGACGACGTGGCTCGCGACCGCGGGCGACGACGCGCCGATCGGCCGAACGGCTAGCCGCTTCGACGTCCACTACTTGAAACAACCGAAGGGCGGCCCGTTCGAAATTCGGATCGACGGCGTCGTGCAAGCCATCGTCGACACCGCTGCGCCGTCGACGTCCGCCGGATTCGCGGAGGTGCGCGTTCCGGACGCGCCGCACAAGATCGAGATCGTCGCGCGGAGCTGGCGGCAAGTGCGCATCCTCGGCGTCACGCTCGAGCGCGACGAGCCGAGCGTCGTCGTCGACGGCATCGGCGTCGGAATGCTCAACTGCGAATGGATGCTCCGCGACGATCCCGCGCTCTTCGCGGCGACCCTCGCGCGACGAAAGTACGATCTCGTCGTCTTCCACCTCGGCACGCTGAGCCAGGCTCGCGACTACGCGCCGTGCATGGAGAAGCTCGTCGCGCGCCACCGCGCCGCGCTCCCCGACGTCGCGCTCCTCGTGATGAGCCCGCCGGACTTTCTCGAAGACCGTTTTTTTCCAGCGCGCCCCGCGCCTTGGGTCGGCGAGGTCCGCGACGCGCAGCGCGCGTTCACGAGCGCGAACAAGATCGCGTTCTGGGATTTCTTCGCGGCGATGGGCGGACCCGGATCGATGTTCCGCTTCGAGCGCGAAGGGATGACGATCAAGGACGGCGTGCACTTCAGCGAGAAGGGGGGCGCGTACATGGGCGATCGCATCGTCGCCGTGATCGCACGCGAGCTCGACGCGTGGATGCGCGAGCACCCGAGCGCAAGCTGCGAGTGATCGCTCAGAGGCGCGCCGTCACGAGCGCCGCGAGTCGCTCGTGGAGCGCGTCGCCTTCGATCGCGACGCCGTGCGAGAAGAGCATGCGCGCCGGGCGTTCGCGCGCGAGCAGATCGAGGATCCATTTTCTGTAGACGGCGCGATCACCGAGCGCCATCCAGAGGAACGTCTGGCCAATCGCGAGACCTGGGGTCGTCTTCAGCGCGCGCAACGCGATGCCCAACACGCCCGTCACCGGGCGCTCGACGTTGAAGAACGCGTCCGACACGAGCCACGTCGGACCTCGCTCTCCCGGCAGCGACAGGAACGCCTCCCCCGCCTTCGCCCCTTCGCACGGCAGCCACTTCGCGCCCGACGGCAACTGCGACGCAACCGACCCGAGCGACGCGAGCCCATCGTGCCCCTTCGCGCGGAGGCGCGGCGTCGCTACGTCGCTCGCGACCGCGGCTGCGTTCGGCCAACGCTCGCGGAAGCGCGGGAGACTCATGTGATGAAAGTGGTTCGGCGCGAAGAGGATCTTCGGCTCGCCGAACGCTTCGACCTTCGCGAACGTTTCGTCGCCGAGCCACGTCGGACTGTGCACGAGCGTCCCGCCATTCGGCAGCGGCACCACGAGCATGTTGAGCCCCCACCCGCTCGAATCGGTCTTCTCGAGCACCGCCACGTCATCCATTCGAGCCTTCGTAGAGACGCCGCACGCGCGCGGCAACCCCAACTTACGTGCAGTCCTGCTTGAAAATGATGATCGCGACGTTTGGGCGTGTTTTAAGGTGTTCCACGAGTTGAACCGGCGCCTGCGCGCGGTCATTCTCGCGAGAGCTCACAACGCGAAGGATGCACCATGCACACGTCTCGATGGGTCGGTTCGGTGATGATCTCGGCGGCGCTCGTGGCGTGCGGTGACGCGGCGAACACGGGCCTCGGCGGGAACGCGGACGACGACGCGGGCGCGACGACGGGAGACGCAGCGAGCCACGACGCCGCGCAGACGGGCGACGCCGGCGGCACGACGAACGACGCGAGCACGACGAACGACGCGGGTGCGGGCGACGCGAGCACGGGATCGCCGTGCTACTCGGAGACGTACAGCCCGATGGCCGACATCTCGACGCTGAAGAGCGGATACACGAGCGGCGGTTGGCTCGCGACGTCGCTCGAGGTGTTGAAGCGGCGTTGGCCGACGGGGCACTTCATTCTCGACGCCGAGAAGAGCGACAACCAGCTCCCGGCCTTCGCCGATCCGCCGACGTGGCAGCGCCAGATGGAAGCGCTGATGACGATGGTCCACGAAGAGACGCACGGCTACGACTTCGATCACTCGTCGTCGGGCAAGCACGCGTACGTGTTCCGCGATGATCTCACGGTGTCGCCGCCCGAGCTCGCGAACATGTGGCCGCGCAGTGAGCTCGTCCCGATGATCACGGACATGGCGACGAAGGGATACGACGGCGTCTACCTGACCGGGACGCAGGGGACGTACGACGTCATTTTCCTGTGCGACGAGCTCAACGCGTACACGAACGGGCTCGCCGCGATCACGGCGGTCGTCGATCAGTGCACCGACAAGATCTCGGCGCGCGACGGCGTGGCCGCGCACCTCTATTACCTCGAGCTCTATTTGAAACGCGGACGCACGGCGCATCCGACGCAGTACGCAGCGATGAAGGCGGATGCGTCGTGGCAGAAGTTCGTGCGCTATGCCTGGGCGCGCGGATATTTCTGGGACGCGCAAGCGAAGCCGTTCGCGGTGCTCGACATCGCGTCGACGCCGATTTGGGCGCACGTGAACGAGCCGGCGATGCTCGACGAGATCAAACAGTTCACCGGCGACGACGCGGCGACCGTCGCCTGTCATCCCTGAGCTATCATGGGGCGACCATGCGAATCGCCACGCTCGTCGTCGTCGCGCTCATCCTGACATCGGGATGCAAGGAGCAGAGCTCGTCCGGCGGAGTCGCGAACGATCCGAGCGCGACGCCGCTTCCGAGCGCGACGGTCGCGGCGCTTCCGGCATCGACGGCGGCGGATCCGGCGACACCGCCGATGGCGACGACCGCGGCGACCGCGACCGCGACCGCGACCGCGACTGCGACCGCGATTGCGACTGCGACTGCGACCACGACCACGACCGCGACTGCGACAACGACCACGACGGCTCCGCCGTCCCCTTCCCCTTCGGTCGCGCCAACGCCCGCGCCTTCGCCTGCTCCGCCGCCCGCTCCCGCAAAACCCGTCTTCGCGCACTTCGCCGGCTCGGCGTACGCCGTCGATCTCTCCAACCCGGGCAACTGCCAATCGGGCGCCGAGTGCACGCTCGTCATTCGACTCTCTGCCCAGGCGCCGTATCACATCAACAAAGAGTACCCGTACAAGTTCACCGCGAACGACACGGCGGGCGTGCAATTCGTTGCGGGCGATCGCGTCTACTCGCGCGGGAGCGGAGCGTTCTCTCAGCAGGGCGAGACAGCGGCGACGATCACAGTGCGCTTTCGTGGGACCGCGGCCGGCACCGCGACGATCGCCGGACCGCTTCGGCTCAGCGTCTGCACCGACAAGGAGTGCAAGATCGACGTCGCGAACGTATCGCTCGCGGTGCCGGTCCTCTGACCGTCGCATCGTCTCGACTGCTGCAGTCGAGAGTCACAACGCGCGCGTCAGCTTTTCGTCGGCTTCGCGAAACCGCTCGACGAGCGTGCGCACGAACGCTCCCATCCACGTGTCGAGCGCGAGACCTTCCGTCAGGAGCTCGCGATCGATGACGTGGACGACGAGCGGCTCGAGCGCCTCGACGGTCGCCGTGCGCGGTCGCGACGAGATCACCGCCATCTCGCCGAAGACGTCGCCGGGACCCATCTCGCGGAGCACCACCCGGCGACCCTCGATCGTCTTGTACACGACGCATCGACCGCGCTCGATCACGTACGCGGTGGTGCCGACATCGCCTTCGGTGACGACGCACGCGCCCGGCTCGAACGCCGCCGTCGGGAAACGACCTCCGCCGCGGCGAAAGCGCCCGATGTCGCGCGAGATATCCTCGACCGTCGCGTAGCGGTGCTGCGGCTCGCGCGCGGTGGCGGTGACCGCGATGCGAGAGAGCGCGGAAGGAATGAACCCGTCCTTCATGCGCGATGCCGGCGACTCGACCTCGCCGCGGTAGGTGAGTGCGCGGAGCGCGTCGACCGATCCGGCGACGTGCACGGTCGTCCCCGTGAGGATTTCGTAGAGGATCGCGCCGAGCGCGTAGACGTCGGTCCATGGACCGATCGCGCGCCATCCAGGTCGCGCTTGCTCAGGCGACATGTACGAGAGCGTACCGCTCCCATCGTCCTCCGGTTCGTCGATCGAGCGCGCGACGAGGACGCGCGCCGCGTCGCCTCCGGGGAGCACGCGGGCGAGACCCCAGTCCATCACGTAGACGCGGCCGAAGGTGTCGACCATGATGTTCGCGGGCTTGAGATCGCGGTGCACGACACCGCGGCTGTGCGCGAACGCGACCGCGTCGCAGACCTTGACGAGGATGCCGAGGAGATCGTCGAGCACCTCGGCATCGCGCGGGGCTGGGAGCTTCGCGAGCACCTCGGCGAGCGTCGTTCCGCCGAGCACCTTCATGACGAAGTACGGCTCGGCGGCGTCGAGGACGAGATCGTGCACCGGCACGATGTTCGGGTGATCGAGCTGACCGGTGATCTGCGCCTCGACGACGAAGCGCTGGATGTCCGCGCCCTCGTGCACGGAGGACGTGAGCTTCTTGAGCGCGACGGTGCGGAGGAGCACCGGATCGAACGCGACGTGCACGCTCGCCATCCCGCCTCGACCGAGCAGCGACCGCACGTCGTAGCGGTCGTCGTCGAACGCTCGCCCCGCCGGCGGAGGAACGGTCACCGACTCGCGCGCACCGTCCGGGAGCGTCACGGGATCTTTGGGCTCGCTCGTCACTACGACGCCTCCTTCTCGAGGAGCCCTTGCGCTTCGGTGACGTCGCGCTCGCGGCACTCCGTCCCGAGCTCGGCGAGCGCATCGGCGAGCGCAGGGATGTGTTTGCGTCCGGCGCAGCGAACGAGCGACGCCGCGGCGCGCACGGCGAACGTCGGGGCGCGCACCGCTCGCGCCTCGTCGAGCGCGGCGAGGAGCATCGTCTCGACCATCGCCGGCTCGGCCCCCGCGCCGTGATGGAGCACGCCCTTGGTACGAAGCGTCTCGGATACGTAGAACCGTTCGTGCGTTCGCGACGCGAAGCGCTCGGCGTCGGCGATCGCCTCGAGCGCGGCATCGACGTTTCCGCCGAGCCCTTCGGCCTCCGCGAGCAGCGTGAAGAAATACGACATCCCGAGCTCGGACCCCGTCGCGCGCCACGACGCGATCCCTTCGCGGATCGTCTCGGCCGCGAGATCGTAGTGCCCCTCTTCGGTGAGGATCCAGCCGCTCATGACCTTGCCCCAGCCGACCCACATCTCGAGGCTCTTCTCGGTCGAGATCGCGAGCGCCTGATCGACGCGGTGACGCGTCGCCGCGACGTCACGACGAAACTGATGGAGCCACGACGCGAAGCTGAGCGACAGCGCTCGCGTGAATCCGTGGCCGAGCTCGGCCGCGACGTCGACTGCGCGATCGCTCTCGAGGCACGCGCGCACCGGCTCGCCGAGCATCCACGTCGCCCAGCCGAGGTAACAGTGCGCGGTCACGTAGCTGTCCGTGACTTCGTACGGTGCAGAGTCTCGTCTCACTTCGTCCGGCGGCACCGGCGACGAGAGCACCCAGCGCATCTGCTCGGCGCACCGCGTGTAGTCGCCGGTGTAAAAGAGGATCGCCCCCAAGCTTCGTCGCGCCGCGACTTCGAACGAAGGCGGGCCGCCTTGCGCGGCGATCGAGAGCAGCTGCTCGGCGAGATCGAGCCCGGGCATGTACTCCGCTCGAAGCAGGCACGAGCGCCAGAGGCCGTAGAGCGGCGCGAAGAGCTCGTCCGACTCGCCGAGCTTCACCGCGAGCTCGCGCGCACGCGTGTAACCCTCACGCACCTCGGGCGCGCCGTAGCCTTGCGTGGCCGTCTGCGGCACGCCGCGCAAAATGAGGAGGTCGAGCTCGAGGCGATCGCGATCGGGCGAATCCGGGAGCGTCACCACGGTGGCGATCGCGCGCGACAAGTGCGCGCCGGCCTCGAAGTACGCCGACTGCGCGACCGCGCGCTCTCCGGCGAGCTTGTGGTACGGGAGTGCCTCGATCGCCAAACCGGCAGCGGCGAAGTGATGCGCGACGAGCTCGGGGTGTTGATCGACGACCGCGCGGAAATGCTCCTCGAGCACGCGCGCGATGCGCTCGTGGTGGAGCTGCCGCGTGCTGCGGAGCAAGGACTGGTACGCGACGTCCTGGATGAGCGCGTGCTTGAAGAGATAGCGATCGTGGCCGAGCGCGAAGAGGATCTCGGCGTCGAGCAGCTGACGAAGCGCGAGTCGAAGCGCCGTCTCGTCGAGCGGCGCGATCGCCGACAAGAGCTCGAACGAGAAATCGCGACCGATGGTCGCCGCCAGCTGCGCGACCTCTTTCGCCGATGTCATGCGATCGAGGCGCGCCATGAGCGAGTCGTGAAGCGTGGCCGGCACCGAGAGCGTCGACAGCTCGCCGCTCGGCTCGAGCATCTTGTCGCGCTGGACGAGCTCGCCCGACTCGAGGAGCACGCGCACGACCTCTTCGACGAAGAGTGGAACGCCGTCGGTCTTCTCCGCGACGAGCGCGAGCACACCCGGCGCGAGGTGTCGGTCGCCGAGCATTCGGCTTACGAGCGCGTCGATTTCGGCACGGGCGAAGCGCGTGATCTTGATCTCGCGGACGACCGAAGCGTCGCGGAACGGCGGGACGAACTCGGGCCTGTGCGTCAGGAGGTGGAGCGCGGGGAGGTTGCGGGTTTGCGCGACGAGGAGCGAGAGCAGATCGATCGTCGAAGCATCCGCCCAATGCATGTCCTCCCAGACGGCGAGCACCGGGCGACGACGCGCGTCGTCGGCGATCCACGCGGCGATGATCCCGAGCGTCTCGTCCTTGTGGCCTTGCGGCGCGATCCCGAGCGCCGCGGCGTCCGCCTGCTGGAGCGAGAGAAGCGGCGCGAGGAGCGCGAGCGCGCGCTCGAGAGGCAGCGACGTCTCCGCGAGTGCGGCGCGAAGGAGCGCGAGCTTTTGCTCCGCGCTCGTGTCGCGCGTGAAGCCGAGCCGGCGCTCGAGATGATCGATGAACGGATGAAGCGCGGTGTCGACTTGATACGGCGAGCAGCGGAAGGCGTGGTACGTGACGGTTTCACCCGCGATGTCGCGCGCGGCTTGCGCAAGCCGCGACTTGCCGATGCCCGCCTCGCCCGAGACGAGGAGCACCACGCCGCGACCACGGTGCGTCGCGCCGAGCGCTTCGCGGAAGAGCGAGAGCTCACGTTCGCGGCCGACGATGGCGCGCGGATCGTCCCACGATCGCTCGAGCCCCTCGCCGAGAACGCGGTAGAGGAGGATCTTCCCGGTCAAACCTTTGAGCGCGGTCTCGCCGAGCTCGGCCAGGTCGAGCTTCTTCCCGATGAGTCGCTGCGTCGTCTCGGTGATGACGACGGTGTCCGGCTCGGCGATCGACTGGACGCGCGACGCGACGTTGGGTGCCTCGCCGAGCGCGAGCTGCTGGGTACCCGCGCCCGCGCCCATCTCGCCGACGACGACGACGCCGGTGTGGATCCCGACGCGAATCGACAGCTGCGCGTCGAGCGTTCGCGACGCTTCGGTCGAGACGCGCGAAACGGCGGCGACGCAAGCGAGCCCCGCGCGAACCGCGCGCTCCGCGGCGGCCTCGTGCGCGACGGGCCAGCCGAAGTACGCGAGGATGCCGTCGCCCAAGTACTGCGCGACGTAGCCTTCGAGCCGGAGGATCTCGGCGCCGCACGCCTCTTGGTACGCGCGGACGAGCTCGCGCAGATCCTCCGGATCGAGCCGCGACGCGAGCGTCGTGGAGTCGACGATGTCGCAGAACATCACGGTGATCTGGCGTCGCTCGGCGCGCCCCGCGCGCGCTTCACGCGCAGCCGAGAGCGCATCTCCCGTGCGCGCGAACGCCGACGCCACGCTCGCGCGCGTCGACAGCTGCGACGGCGTGCGGCGAACGGTCGAATCGGGCGCGGAGCGCATCGTCGCACCGCTCGGCGCGGCCGCGCTCGCGACCCCCGCGACGACCGACGGCGCGACGACCGACGGCGCGACGGCCGGCGGCGCCTCGGATGGCCCCGTCCAAACGAGCACCTCGCCGCCCTCGTCGACCGCGACGCGCTGTCCGGTGACGAGCTCGTGCTTCAAGTCTTCGAGCGTGGCGTCGTCGAGATCGAACTGACGCCGGAGCGTGCGGTACGTGACGCGGCCGCGCTTGCGCAGCATGTCGATCGCGCGATCGATGACGTCGTCGAAGCTCATCTTCCGCTCCGCGCGAGCTCCTCCAGCTCTCCGGCCGAGAGCACCCGCGAGCGCGTGAGAAAGCGAACCCCGAGCGGCGCCTCGAGCGAGAACCCCGACCCTCGTCCCGGAACGACGTCGAACGTGAGCGCGGTGTGCTTCCACGCTTCGAACTGCGCTCCGCCGATGTAGACGCGGCACCCCTCGATCTCTCCCAAGAGCACGTCGCGCTCGCCGATCCGCATCTCGCCGTCGGGGTAGCACATGGGCGAGCTTCCATCGCAGCACCCGCCGCTCTGGAAGAACATCAGGTTGCCGTGCTCGGCCTTCAGTCGGCGAACGAGATCGATCGCCGCGGCCGTCGCGTCGACTCGGGCGACCGGAGCATTCGCCATCAGAAGAAGCCGTACGCCTTGGTGCCGTAGCTCGTCATGACGTTCTTCACGTTCTGGTACTGGTTCAGCATCATCTTGTGGCTCTCGCGCCCGTTGCCCGAGTGCTTGTAGCCGCCGAACGCCGCGTGCGCGGGATACGCGTGGTAGCAGTTCACGAAGACGCGACCCGCTTGGACGGCGCGCGCGACTTTGTACGCGGTGTTCCCGTTGCGTGACCACACCGCGCCGG
>JBBQXV010000286.1:0-12140 GCA_038209335.1 Polyangiales bacterium
TGGCGTCGATCGAAACGCCGCGAATGCCACGAGATCGCCGCACACGTGGAGTCGCACGAGCCGCTCGAGCGCGGGTGACGCGAGGAGGCACGCGAGGGCCGTTTCGTCGAGGCAGGCGATGTCGATGTCGAGCTCGCGCAGACACGTGAGATGCGACCACGTCGCGCCGATCGCGAGCGCGCCGTCGGAGCCGATGTCGTTTCCGCCGAGGTCGAGCACCTCGAGGCGCGCGGAGTGCGCCGATGCTGCGAGCGCGATCACCCCAGCGGCGCGCACCCGCGAGAACCGCGCGCGCAGTCCTCGTGTATTCGTCAGGTCGGACGACGCGGCGAGCGCCTCCATGCCGGCGTCGCCGAAGTCGTTCGCGGAGACGTCGAGCTCTCCGATCGCACCGCGACCTCGCGTGTCGACCGCGATCGCCGCCGTGCGCCGCCATCCGACCGCGACCGCCACGCGACCGTCGCGCGACGAGCGCAGCGCACGCACTTGACCGGGCCCCGCGATCGCACCCGCGGGACTTCCGTCGGCCATGTTCCACGCGAGGATCCCTTCGTCGTCGCCGGCCGTGAGGAGGATGTCGCCATCGCGGACGAAGGCGAGCGCGTTCGTGTGTCGCGTCGCGATGCGCATGACGATCTCGCCACGCTCGACGTCACGAATCTCGACGCCGCCGATCGACGCGCTCGCGAGGCGCACGCCGTCCGGATGAAACGCGACCGACGCGGCGTAGCGCGTCCCGGGGAAACGATGAACCGGCGTCCCGAGCGCGACGTCCCAAACGACGAGACCGATGTCGCCCTGCCCCGTCTCTCGTCCAACGCCATCTTCGCTACTGCTCCCATCGTCGGCGCTCGCCAACCAGCGACCGTTCGGTGAAAACGCGAGGTCCGCGACGCCCGTGTATTGTTCGGCGCGCTTGTCGACGAACGGCCGGATGACGGCGAACGTGTCGGGATCGCGGAGGGTGAGGCGTAGCGCATAGGCGTAGCCTTCTGCGGTCGCAAGCAGACGACCCGGGCCGATCGCGATTGCGCTCATGGCGCCTTCGTCGGTGGCGGTCACCACGACGTCGCCGCGCATGTCGATGGAGGCGATCCGCCCGCCGCCATCGCCTCCTACCACGAGCACGCGCTCTCCATCGCCATCGAACGTGACCGCGCCGACGGTCGCGACGTCGATCCTGCGCGTCACGATCACCGCGTCGTCGCTCGCGCGGAGAACGACGAGCCCCGCGCTGTTCTGAACCGGCCACGCGACGAGCGCGATTCGCGAGCCATCGGGCGAAACTGCGCCCTCGGCCGGCTCACGACCGAGAGACGGCGCGAGGATCCTCCCGTCGCCGCGGACGACGTCGCCAGGGCTCCACGTGAGGCCGCGCTCGCGCGTCACCGAAGGTTCACCGGCGCTCCGACCGCGCGCGATCGCAGGAGCACGTTCGCGGTCGGCTTTTGATCGACGCGGATCTCGCCCCACGCGAGCACGGTTTTGTCGGCGAGCGTGCGCACGCCGCGGAGCTCGAAAGCTTGCGCGCCGGGCGCCGACTTGCCACCGCTCGCGGCGTTGATCTTCGCGAGGAGCGCTCCGTCCGCGGGCGCATCCTTCTTCGATGCGACGATCCACGTGCTCGCTTTGAAGCGCAGCTCGATGTCGATCATCGAGCTACCGCGGGAAGCGCTCTCGTCGCCGTCGATGCTGCCGGGCACGCGCATCCGGATCTCGTCCGCGCTCACGACGCGCGCGAAGCCCTCGGGCTCGGCCGAATTCCATTCGAAATCGAAAGCCTGGTACGTGCCTTGCGCCGCGCCCTTCGCCCATCGCTCGACGGCGAGCGTCCCGTTTCCGCAACCGCGACCGAACGCGACGAGCTCGCCGCTCGCGACCGGCACGAACGCCTCGGGCAGGAAGAACTTGCACGGCGGAGGAACGCGCGCCGGCTGCGGGACGACGACGCCCGCCTTCACGCCGAACGCGACGAACCGCTCGGCACCCGCGTTCGCTTCGTGCACGAGCACACCGCCGTTCCACGCCGTCGCCGCGGCGTAGCGAATGCCGAGCTTCTTCGTCGTCGCGATTTTTTGCCATTGCCCCGCCGCGCGACGAAACGCATCCGAGCGCACCCACACGTTCGGCTCGCCGCCCCATCGATTGACGAAGAGCCACGCATCCGACGACGACACGCCTGCGACCGTCGTGATCTCGCGCGTGCCCGAGAACGAACGCGGCTGCGCTTCGTCGTGCGCGCCGGGCCTCGCCGGCATCGGTGGCCGTTTCGGATTCGACGCGGGGAAGAGCGGATCGTCGGACAGGTTGATCGGGCCGAGCGGGCCGAGCACGTCGAGCCAGCTCGGGAGCGTCGAGAGGTTGTCGCCTTCGAGCTCGAGGACGATCGGCTTGTCGCTCCCCGCGAGCACGAGCGTCGTCGTCGTCAGTGGGTAGATCGTAAACGGCGCATCGGCGGACGCGGTCGCGATCGCTGTGAACGGAGCGGGCGGCGTCCAAGCCGAGGACGGCGGAGGAGCTGCGTCGGTGCCGGCGTCGGAAGTCGGCGCGGTCGTCGCGACGGACGTGGACGCGGTCACGAGCGACTTCGGCGGCGCGGGGCTCGGTGACGGAGGTGAGGCACACGCACCGCCCGCGATGCACGCGAGCAGCGCGGCGCACGTCGTCGCGAGCGTACTTCGCATCGCGAGATCGTAGCGGAGTCACGCTTCGGAGTAACGCCTGCGACTACGAGTAACGCGTTCAGGTCGACGCCTGCATCGGACCGTCTGGCTCCTGTGCGGCCGGCTCGAAAGACGGATCGGCGCGCGTCCGCGTCAGGTTCTGGCCTCGGCGCGCCAAGACCGGAGGTGACGTCGTCGACTTCGACGTTCGTAACCCGCAAAGGAACGACCATGAGCCATCGTGCCGCTTCACTTCTGATTTCCGCCGCTCTGTTCGCGGTGGGCTGCGCCCAAGAGAGCCCGTCCACTCCTCCGCCCACTGCAAACGCGGCGACTCCGGCGCACGCCCCCGCGGCGTCGAGCTTCGTCGAGCGCACGATCGCCGCCCCCGCTCGGACGGACGCGGTGCGCCCAAAGCACCCGCGAAGCAAACCAGCGAAGAGCAAGCCGACCTTCGGTCTCACTGGCAACACCAACGGAACCGCGCCCGTCGTCTCGTCGCCAACCGGCTGCACTCCCGCCGGCGCCAACTTCCTATGCACCTACGGCCAAGCGGGCGACGCGCAGTCGTACGACTCCGCGTCGTACCAAGGGGGGACGTTCGTGCAGAGCGTCAGCCTCGAGCTCGTGTTTTGGGGAAGCGAGTGGCAGACGCTGACCAGCCCATCGTCGGGCGACATCGTCGGCGCGGTGAAAAAAATGGTGCAGAGCCCGTACTTCATGGGCCTCACGCAATACGGCTTTCAAGACATTCATGTTCGCGGCGCGACTACCCTCTTGTCGGATCCGCCCAGCACGTTCGACTTCAGCGACGTCGGCAACCAAGCGTGGGATCGGATCGACGGCGGGACCTTCCCGCATCCCGACGACGAAGCCGTCGTCTACATGTTCTTCATGCCGAAGAGCGCGTCGTTCAACGACGCGAATGTTCGCGGATCGCACGGCGCGCCGTCGGATTTCGATCCGCCGTTCGATCTCGACCGCGCCTGGGTCGGATGGAGCAGCTATGGCTCGCTCGACTACGTGACCGACGTCTTCAGCCACGAGCTCGTCGAGATGATCACCGATCCCGAGCCGAGTTCGGAAGCGTGGGTCATCACGCGCAATCTCAACGGTGGCAACGAGTTCGGCGACGCCTGCAACAACACGGTCGACTACCTGGATGATGTGATGGTGCAGGCGTATTGGTCGCAAGCGCAGCACGCCTGCACCATTCCGTTCGGGCCGGCGCCGACGCTCACCGGGCTGATCCCGTCGACTGGCTCGCCCTTCGGGGGAACCAGCGTGGTCATCGCCGGCACCGGTTTCAGCAAGCGAACGACTGTCACCTTCGCGGGGAAGCCCGCCAGCAACGTTCTCTGCCTCAGCTCCACCATCTGCATGGCGACGACGCCACCGGGGGAGGGCCCCGCCAGCGTCATCGTTACGAACAACCACTTCAGCACCGGCGCGTCGCGAGCCTCCGAGTTCTACTACCAACCCGGCATCGCCAGCGTGACGCCGTCGACGGGCAGCGTCGGCGATCGAGTCGCCGTTCGCACCATTGGCATCTATACGCAGACGCCCATCATCACGTTTGGCACGTCGACGGTCACTGACATGACATGCAATTGGCCCGTTTGCATGGTGACGGTTCCGCCCGGCGCTGGCACCGTTGACGTGCACGCGACGAACAACGCCGCGACCACGGTGATCTCGCCCTCCGACAAGTTCACCTACGTGCTTCCCACCATCACGAGCATCACCCCGTCGCACGGCCCCATCGGCGGGGGCACGTACGTCGACATTCACGGAACCGGCTTCGACATTTCGGCGGCGACGGATGGCCAGATGAAGGCCTTCTTCAACGGAGTGCCGTCGACCTACGTGCTCTGCCAAAGCAGCAAATGGTGCACCGTCCGAAGCCCGGCGGTGGGCAGCGCGGGCGCGGTGCACGTCACCGTCTCGGTCGCGGGTGGGGCGAGCGCGGGGACCAGCGCCGACCTCTTCACCTACACGGCGTTGCCCTGGCTCAAGAGCATCTCGTGGGTGTCGGGAGGCGGCATCGTTCTACTCGACGGCGCGGCGCCTGCGGCCGGCGCGGTGATCGCGCTCGCGAGCAGCGATCCGACGGCCGTAGTCATCCCCATGACCATCACCGCGTGCGGCGGATGCACGAGCGCGTCGTTCACCGCGACCGACATCCCGCGCACGAGCCCCGAGTCGGTGACCCTCACGGCAACTTATGCCGGGACCTCCGTCTCGACGACCTCGACCATCCAAGCGTCGGCACCGGTCGCGATCTCCGTGGGCCTCGACGCCCTCGCGCTCAATCAGTCGACCACCGCCACCGTCACGCTCAACACCCCTGCCCCGCCCGGCGGCGCGATCGTCGCGATCGGATCGAGCATCGTCTCGGCCATTGCCGTTCCCGCTTCCGTCGTCGTCCCCGCGGGGAGTCATTCGACGACGTTCACCATCACGAACCACTATGGCGGCGCGCCCGAAGTCGTCCACATCACCGCCACCTACGCGGGCCACTCGGGAACCGCACTGGTGTTGGTGCCGGACGTGAAGACCTGCGCGGTGAAGACGTGCGCCGCGGGTTGGTATTGGAACCCGGACGACTGCCTTTGCGAAAAAGGAACGAAGCAGTAGACGCGGCGGTTGTGGCGCGCGACCCTCGGGCAAGATCATCGCCATGAGCGTCGCGCGCGCAGTCTCTGGCGCGCCTGCTACGATCTCGCATGCGCCTTCGTTGGTTGATCAGCGGCCTGCTCGTGTCGTCGGTTGCCCTCTGCGTCGCGCCCGCGCCGGCGCACAGCGTGCTCGTGGCGCCGACCCCGCGCGACAACTCCGATTCCAACAAGGATCCGAGCGGACCATGCGGACCGAAGCGTTATGCGACGCAGCCGCAGACGCGGGTGGCGCCGGGCGATCCGGTGGTGGTGCGGTGGACGGAGACGGTCGACCACCCGGGTTGCTTCGTCGTCGATCTCGCGCGGGCGAACGACGCGGCGTGGGAGCAGCTGGTGGTCGTCACGCATGCGACGCAAGGCACCGCGCCGCGCGACTACCAAACCACCGTCGCCCTGCCGGCCGATCTCGCGTGCGACGAATGCACCATCCGCGTTCGCCAAATCATGCTCGCGGCGGAGACGCCCGATTGTCCGCCGGCGAATGTCGCCAACGGCGCGACCTACTACAGCTGCGCCAACGTGCGCACCACCGAGATCCCCGACGCGGGCGCCGCGCCCGACGCCGGCGCCGACGACGCGAGCTTGGCGTGGGACGGCGACCGCGGAGGCCACAACCCCGAAGGGAGCGCGGATCGGGAGACGCCCGCGTCTTCGTCCGGGTGCGCGACGGCGCCCGGCGGTTCTGCCTCGGGCGGCGCGCTGCTCGCGGTCGTGCTCGTCCTCGGCTCGGTCCGTCGACGGTCCGAGCGCCGCCGGCGCGATTCTACGATGACGTGATGCGGGCCTTCGCGATCGGCGGGGCGGCGTTCCTCGACGACGGACGACTAATTCGTCTTTCGAATCCGCGCCGTCGTGACGATGAGCCCATCGCGTCGCAGCCATCGCACGTCGACGTCGAACGGGCCTTCGCCGTTCGCGAGATCGAGGGACACGGACGCGGTTCCGTCGTCGCGCGGCGAGACGCGCGCCTCCTTGAAGCCGACGTAGCGCGCGACGTACGGATCGAGCGCTTTGTAGATCGCCTCCTTCGCGGAGAAGCGGAGGAGCACGGCGCTGCCGCGCGCGTCGCCGGTGAGCGCGTCGATCTCGGCGAGCTCTTCGTCGCGCAAGACGCGCGGGGCGACGTCGGTTCGCCGCGGAACATCGAGCTCGACGTCGATGCCGCGCGTCGCGCCGTCCGCGCGCGCGGCGAGAGCGACGGCGATCGTCGCCTTGTGGCTAATCGACGCGGCGAGATCCGTGGGGAGCGAAGGCGCGCCGCGCGGCGTCGCGAGGACGGCGCCGAGCGACGCGATACCGGCGCGCGCTGCAGCGGCGCGGAGCGCGATCCGTCCGCCGACCCAACCGGCGAACCGATGCGGCGAGAAGTCGCGAGCGTACGCGCGCTCTTCCGGGGCGAGGCGCGCGAGATCCTCGTCGGAGATCGCGGCGCCGGATGCGGGGAGGTGAACGGCGACGCACGCACCGTGCGGGAGATCGAGCGCGAACGCGACGTCGAAGCTCGCCGCGCTCACGGCTCCCCGCAGTCGACACGCGCGAGCCACGCGACGTCCGGATCGCCGTCGCGCGAGCTTCGTCCGGCCCACATGACGAGCGCTCCGCGCGGCGATCCGATCGTCGCGGACGTGGGCGGGCCGTACGCATCGACGAACGTCGCGTCGACGACGATGGGCGGCTCCGCGAGCTTGCCGTCGGTACCTATGTGCCGAACGAGCACGCGCGAGCTCCCTGCCGAGGTCTGCGGGATCGCCACGATGCCGCTCTCGGCCCACGTCACGACGATGCCGATCTCACTCGATGCGATCGACGCGGGCGTGATCATGTGCGCACCCGTCGCGAGCGTGATCGGTGCGCCGATGGGGACGCCGCGCCCATCGAGCGAGACGAAGCGGACGGTGCGCGGCGCTTTGTCGTCCTTCGGATCGCCTTCGCTCCAAACGATCGAAGCGCGATCTCCGAACGAGGCGAGCGCGACGCGTCCAGGAGCGGTCGCCGCGTCGAGCGTCGGGATCACCGCGGCGCGATCGATCCCCGAGGTGCCGACCGTTCCCACGACGACCGAGCGCGCCACGCAAACGATCTCGCCGAACCCACACTCCTTGAATCCGGTCGCGACCATGTACTTGCCGCCGACCGACGCGAGCGACGGCGCCGGTCCCGGGTAGTCGACAGGCCCCGCGGCCGCGAACGGTCCACGCACGACGACGCCGCGCGCGTCGAGGAGCGCGACGAGCGCGGTCACCGGACCGACGCCCGGCGCGTTGAGATCGCGCCACACGACGCCGTACCCGTCGGGTCCCGAGACGAGCGAGAGCACGGAGTCCCCTTTCGTCGCGAGCACGACGACGTCGCCCGCGGTCCACGTCGCCGCGTCGAACGCACGGAATCGCGGCGTGCCGACGCCGATCTCTTCGCGGTGCCAGGCGATCGCGAGACCGCCGGTCGGTGGCGGCGACGACGCGAGCTGCGCGAACCCGAGCGCGAGCTCTCCCACGAGGAGCGGCGGACGATCGATCGTCACGCCGGACGGCCATGCGCCGCCCACGCGCGCGCGCGCGAGCTCGATGTCGTCCGGGATCCCCGACACGCTCGCGTTGGCGAAGACTTGCAGCGCGACGCTCGCGGGCGCCGACGCGCTACCGGGATCGAGCACGACCATTTGGGGCGCGCTGACGTGACGCGCGTCGAGCGCGAGGAGGATCGTCGGCGCTCCGGCCGATGCGAGCGTGCATGGATGCGAGATCGGCGCGTCGGGCGCGGACGCGTCCACGGCGCCGCTCGATGCGCCGCCGCCGCTCGTTCCGCACCCTGCGATCGCGACGATCGCGACGACGCCGAGCCTCGCGAACGCGCGCCTCATCGCGAAGTCTCCGCTCCACGCGCGCGCTTCGACAACCAGAGCGCGAGCAAATGCGCCAGCAGATCGACGCCGCTCGCCGACGACGTCGTCATCGTCCGCGCGCGCGAATCCCCCGCGACGCGCAGCGTCTCCGGAACGCGTCGCACCGCGAGCAGCCGCGCGTCGTACGCCGCCTGCGGCGCCCGCGCCCGAAAGTCCGCCACCACGACGTCGAAGTTCTCACGCGCCGTCGGCGCGACGCGCGGCAGCGACGCGTAGCTCGCCTCGTGCTCGCGTAGAATCCACGGCGGCGCGCCACTCGCGCGAAACAAGTAGAGAACGCGCTCGCGCTCGTCGGCCGTCGCGTGCGTCGTGTGTGTGACGTTCTTTCGGACGATGAGACCGCCCGACATGATCGCGCGCGTCACGTTGAACTTCTTCTCGGTGTGCTGCGTGTCCGTCTCGACGTGACTGCGATGCAGCGCCGGCAAGATCGCCATCACGTCCTCGAACGGGAGCAAGTCGCCCGGGCCGTCGTGAGCCGCGATCGCGCCCTCGACGATCCGAAATCGCCGCAGCGACGTCATCGCCTGCGCCCCCGCGACCGCCGCGCCGTCGCACGCGATCGCGCCGTGACCTCGTGCCCTCAGCTTGCCGAGAAGCGCCGTCGCGCGATCGCGATCCTGCGTCGTCAACACGATCGTCGGCGGCGGCGCCGACAATGCGAGCCGCGCCTCGTACACCGTCGCGCCGAGATCGGCTGCGAGCCACTCCGCCTCCGCGTCGACCGACGTCGCGAGCTCGAGAATGGCCACGACGAACATGTCAGCCCGATGTTTTCCGCTTGCCGCGCAGCGGCGCCGTCCCCGTCCGACGCTCCCAGCACGTCGGGCAGCACCAGGCGTAGCGCGTGCGCCCGTCGGAATCGACGCGCGGGTCGAGACGCCAGCCCGATTCGGTCATCGTGCGCATCGACGTCGCTTCAGGACCGCCGACCCCGCACGCCGCGCACGTCTCTCGGATCATCTCGAGCCTCTCGCGGTAACGCCGCAGGGCTCAGCGTACCACTTACTCTGCGGGAGAGTCGGCGGTCGCGGCGCTCTCGGGCTCACGCACTTCGAGCGCCTCGAGCGGCTCGAGATCGTCGCCGCGGCTCCATCGCGTCGTCTGCGCGCCGGTGGTGTCGACGATGCCGAGCCACGAGAGGACACGAATGACTTGGTACGTCGAGTCGATCTCGAACCAACGCACGGCGAAGTTTGGGCTCATCGAGAACTCGTGGTGGTTGTTCTGGAAGAGCTCACCGCCGGTGAGAAAGTCGAAGATGAGCGTGTTGCGCGACACGTCGCGGCTCGCGAAGTTGCGGTAGCCGTACTTGTGACCGCACCAGTTGACGATCGATCCGTGGAGCGGACCCATCAGGAAGTGGAACGGCAGAAGGAGGAAGAACCACGCGCTCGGCGCGAACGCGATGTAGAAGAGCGTGTACGCCGTGCCGAACGCGACGCGCGTGACCCACTTCTGTCCGATGCGATCGAGCGCCGGCCACACCGGGTATCCGCCGTCGAAGCGCGGCTCGGGATCTTTGCGATCGTGCGCGTAGTCGTCGTACCGCTCCTTCGTCGCCCACATCATCTGGAAGACGTTGGGGTGGTTCGTCGGCGAGTGCGGATCCTTCGGCGTGTCGCTGAAGGCGTGGTGCAAGCGATGGAGGATCGCGTAGCCGCGCGGGTTCAGGTAGCTCGATCCCTGCGACGCGAACGTGAGCAGGTGGAAGAACTTCTCCCAGCCCTTCGACATCGTGAACTGACGATGCGCGCCGTAGCGGTGGAGGAAGAACGTCTGACAGAAGATCGAGATCTGCCAGTGCGCGATGAAGAAGACGATGATCGCCATGCGCGGGATAGTGCGGTGCGTCGGCGCGGCGCGCCGCCACGCTTGTGTCACGCGTGGGCGGGCCTCTGTCAGGAATCGGTCACGCGGTCGGCGGGGCGCGAGGCGCGTCGCTCGCTACGCAGCACCCACGCTTCGTCCGTGAAGCGATGGCTCGTGACGTATTCGTAGGGTAAAAAGCAGTGTCCGCGCTCGCCCCAGTCGGTGCCCCACGAGTTTCGCACGAGGAACGTGCGCTCCCGATCGTCGTAGCCGACCGCCACCATCGTGTGACCGCCGATGTGCTTTTCTTCGGCGGGGCGAGGCACGGCGATGCGCCCGTGGTTGCCTCCGCCTTCGAACGATTTGAAGAGCTGGATGCCGAAGACGATCGGCTCGTGCGACGCGAGCGCCGCGCGCATCGCGTCGAGCTCGATGTGCACTTTCTCCGCGTCGTCGATGCGATGATCACGCGCCGCTTCGAACGCGCGCTCGTCGGGTCGATCGAGCACGCGCGCTGCGAGGTAGGGCCACGCCTCTTCGGGGCAGACGCCGTGACGTCGCATGCCGTGCACGCCGTCGCGGATGGTGATGCCGTCGTCCTCGTCGAGATCGTGCTCGATGGCGCGCGCGTTCCAATAGATGAAGAGGCGGCTGAGCGCGTTGACGTGGCGACCTTCGCGACGCAAGACGAGCTCGTGCGCGGCGGCGAGCGCGTTGGCGGTGCAGCTGTCGAGCTGATGTTGGTTTTGGATGTGCGCGAGCTCGTCGCGGAGATCGATGCGCGCCGGCGGAGGCGCCGCGAGGACCGCAGAGAAAAAATGATCGGTCGGCTGCTCGCCGCTCGGGCGAAACCGGCCGGTGCGGACGCGACGGCCGCTCGGGAGCTCGACCTGGTGACGCACGCGCTCGTTGCGATCGAAGGGCATGAGGACCAACCCGAGGCTATCATTGGTCGGTGGACGCGGAAGACGACACGACTCGCTTTCGAGCGTTGACCGAACGATGGAGCGCCGCCGCGCAGGCGCGCGACGTCCCTGGGCTCGAGACAATCCTCGCGGACGATTTTCTGTTCACGAGCTCGTTGTCGAGCGGAGGCTTGCAGAGCCGTCGCCAGTACGTCGACTTCATCACCAACGTGCTGCGGATCGAATCGTTTCGATTCAGCGATTTTCGCGTGCGTCGTTGGGGGAGCGCGGTTGTGGTGCACTCGCGTTACCACCAGCTCGGGAGCGTTCTCGGCGACTCGTGGAGCGCGGAGTTCTTGCTGACCGACGTGTGGATCGAGCAGGGCGGTGAGTGGCGCGCGGTCGCGAGGCACTCGAGCCAACCCGTCCCCGACGCAATCCCCGGCGCGCACTGACGATCATGCTGACGCTCCGCCCCGCCACCGCGTCCGACGCCGCACTCATCGTCGCCTTCATTCGCGAGCTCGCGACGTACGAGCGCGAGCCCGACGCGGCGATCGCGACCGAGGCGAGCATCTTGCGCGACGGCTTCGGTGATCGGCCGCGATTTCACGTTCTCGTGGCGGAGTGGGAAGGCGAAGCGGTCGGCTTCGCGCTCTACTTCTTCAGCTACTCGACCTGGCGCGGACGGCCGACCCTCTACCTCGAAGATCTCTTCGTGCGCCCCGCGGTGCGCGGTCGCGGGATCGGTATCGCCCTGATGCGTCGGCTCGCCGCGGAGGCGCTCGCGAACGATTGCGAGCGATTCGATTGGCAGGTGCTCGATTGGAACGAGCCGTCGATCCGTTTCTACGAATCGCTCGGCGCGCGCGTGATGCACGGCTGGCTGCCGGTGCGCATGGAAGGCGACGCGCTACGCGCTCTCGCCGAAGGGGGACGGGACGCGTAGTCTCGCGCGCATGCTCGATCTCGACGTCGATCGCGTCCGCTCCGAGTTCCCCGCGCTCGCCGGCGAATGGACCTTCTTCGACAACGCGGGCGGCTCGCAGGTGCTCGCGCGCGACGCGGATCGCGTGCGGGACTACATGATTTCGACGAGCGTGCAGCTCGGCGCGAGCTCCGCGACGTCACGCGTGGCCGGCGTGCGCGTCGACGCCGCGGCGCGCGCGACCGCCGCGTT
>JBBQXV010000287.1:0-12037 GCA_038209335.1 Polyangiales bacterium
CGCCGGTCAAGTGCTGCACGACCTCGGGCCATGTGTGGCGGTCGAGCGCGAGCCGACAGAAGAACGGGTTCGGCGCCGTCCCACCGCGGCGGAGCATCACGTAGCCGCGCGTTTGCTTCGTGACGGGATCGAGCGGGAGCATCGCTTGCCAAAGCAGCGACACCGGCACCCAATGAGGCGGGTACTTGAAGCGGGCGGCGTCGAGCACGAGGGCGAGGTCGCGGTCTCGGTGGTAGCCGGCGACGGGCGAGAAGTGACCGTCGCCCGTCTGCCCGAGCACGGAGCGCGCGTACGACACCACGAGGTGCGGCTCGCCCGCGACCGCGCTCGCCTCGCGAACGCTCTGACGGAAGGCCTCCTCCGTGGAGCTCGATCCGCGGAAGATGCGCGGCGCCGCGCCGTTGCAACGCGCGAGGCATCCGAGCTCGTCGAGCGTGATGCCACGCTCGCGCACCACGTCGAGAGGGCGGCAGCAATCCAAGAGCTCTTCGCTGTACCAGCGCCACGGTCCCTTCCACGTGCGTCCCGGATCGATGGCAAGTGCGTTGAGCACCATCACGAGCGTGCCGAGCCCGCAGAACGCCGGATCGGACTGCGTGTGGAACTGCTCGGCGAGCGCGAAATAGCCCTCCATGCCTCCCGCCTCGAGCGCCTCCTGAAAGAGTCGTCGACCCTCGGGCGAGGCGAACGGCACGAGGCGCTCGGGCAGCGCGCGGCGATAGAATCCGTCGAGGGTCAATGCGGTACGAACGTCGTGAACCCGCCGCCGACCCACGTCAATCGGTTCGACCATGCGACCAACGCCGTTCCATGCGCGTTCGCATGGGTCCTCGGCGAAGGAGGTCCGGGTGGTATGCAGATGCGCATGGAATGGCGACGCGCCGCGGTCGGCTTCCCCGCCGTAGGACTCGGTCGCGAGCGGAGCTCGGAATGAACGCCCGCGCGATCTCGACGCCGGCGCTCGCCGCCACGATCGCGGCGGCGGCGTTGGTCGCGCAGCACGTCATGGGACGCGCGACGCGCGACGCGATGTTCCTGTCGCACTTCCCCGTCACGCGACTGCCCGAGGTGATGATCGTCGGCGCCGTCGTGTCGGGGATCGTCGTCGTGCTCCTGACGAAGCTCATTCAGCGACGCGGTCCCGCGCGCGTGGTGCCTGTCGTCTTCGCGCTCCACGCCGTCGGGCTCTTGGTCGAGTGGGCCCTCTCGTGGCGCTTCGAGTCGGCTGTCTCCGTGATCGTCTACGTGCACACGGCGTCCGTCGGCGCGACGATCGTCTCGGCGTTCTGGTCGGCCGTCACCGAGAGCTTCGATCCCTACACCGCGAAACAAGTCATCGGTCGCATCAGCGCAGGCGCGGCGCTCGGCGGGGTGATCGGCGGCGGTCTTGCTTGGGGCGCGTCCAAAATCACGGGCGTCGCGACCATGCTCCTCTTGATGATGGCGCTCAGCCTCGTTTGCGCGTGGGGCACGCTCTCGCTCTCGCGCAACTCAGACGCCGCGCGCACTCCGGCGCCCTCCAGCGCTCCGGGCGGCTCCACGTTCGGCGTCCTCCGCGACACACCGTACCTGCGGCTCCTCGCGCTCGTCGTCTTGGTGGGCGCGATCATGCAGTCGCTACTCGACTACGCGCTCGGCGTGCAAGCGACAGCGGCGTACGGCACGGGCGCCCGGCTGCTCTCCTTCTTCGCGCTCTTCCAGACCGCGATCGCCGTCGTCGCGTTCTTGGTGCAGTCGTCGACGAACCGGCTCGCGCTCGACCGGCTCGGGCTCGGCGGCACCATCGCGCTACTGCCCGGCGGCGTCGTGGCGTTGGGGGCGATCGCGCTCGGCGTGCCTTCGCTGCTGACCGTCGCGTTGCAACGTGGCGCGGAGGGGGTGCTGCGCGCCTCGCTCTTTCGGTCCGCGTACGAAGTGCTCTTCACGCCGGTGCCGCAGGCGCTCAAGAGACCGACCAAGACGGCGATCGACGTCAGCTTCGATCGCGTCGGGATGGTGATCGGCGGCGCGCTCACGCTGGGGCTCATCGCCGTCGTTCCGCAATCGATCCTGCGGGCGGTCACGATCTGCGCGATCCTCGCGGCGATGGTGCAGCTCTTCATCTCGTACCGCCTGCACCGCGGGTACATCGCGACGCTCGCGGAACGCTTGCGCACGGGGGCGCTAAAGCTCGATCCTCGCAGCCTCCTCGACGCCACCACGCGCACCACGCTGTCGCAAACGATGGAAGGGCTGGACCGCGCGACGCTAATCGCGCAGATCGCCGCGCTGCAAGCCGCGAAAGGCGCGAAGCCAGCGCCAGCGCCCGTCGCCGCGCCCGACGCAGAGCTTCCTGATGTGGACATGCCGGCGCTCGACGATCGCGTGCGCCTGATGAGCGAGCTGCGGTCGCCCGACGCCGGGACCGTGCGCGCTGCGCTTCGAAGCGACGCGTCGACCCTTGCGCCGCTCGCGGGCGAGCTCATCGAGCTCTTGGCGCGAGACGACGTCGCGCGCGACGCGATGCGCGCGCTCGCGCCGATCGTTCCGCGCATCGTTGGGGCGCTCGTCGATGCCGTGCTCGATGACGAACGCCTGGTGCGCGGTCGCCGCCGCGCCGCGCGACTCTTGGGAGGCGTGTCGTCGCCGCGCGCGGCGCACGGGCTCGTGCTCGCGCTGGATTCGACCGAGCTCGACGTGCGCTACGCGTGCGGTCGCGTGCTGCTCGGCTTGCGCGAAGCAAACGCCGATCTCGCGTTCGACGCGGACGCGATGCTCGCGCGCGCGCGGCGCGAGCTCGGCGCGGGCGGCGAGGCGCGGCTCGATTCGCGCCGGCTCGAGCACGCATTCAACGTGCTCTCGCTGACGTTCGATCTCGCGCCGATGCAGCTTGCCTACGGCGCGCTCGAGGCGAAAGATCCCGCGTTGCGCGGTGTCGCGCTGGAGTACCTCGACGTCGTGCTGCCCGTCGACATGCGGGCGGCGCTCCTCCAACGCCTCGAAGTCGCGACGTCGGCGCCGGAGTCTGTGCACGCGCCGGTGTCGCGCTCGCCGCGACCGAGCACGCGCTCGCTCGACGATCTCTTGAAGTCGCGCGACACGATCCGCCTCAGCCTCGACGAGCGCCGACGCTTGCACGATCCCGATGGCGAGCCGTCGTCGAGGTGAGCGGGCGTAGAGTGCACCGATGGACACCACCGGCGCCGCCATCGATCACGAGCTCTGGCAAAGCCGGCTGTCTAGGTTCGGTCGCGTGCTTGCGATCGTCTGCCTCGCGTACCCCGGGCTGAACATCTTCTTCTCGATCTGGATGGGCCGGCCTTCGGTCAATCGCATCTCGATTCCGCCGCTGGTCGCGAGCGTCGCCTTCGCCGCGATGTGGCTCCTCTTGCGCGGACCGCCGAGACCACGCGGGTTCGTTCGCGCCGTCGAGCTGGCCACGCTCTTAGTGGGTACCGCCGGTCTCTCCGCAATGGCGCTCGTCATGCCGCTCCTTGCAGCGCCCGAGTCGGTAGTTCGCGTCGCGCTCACGTACGTGCTGTTCGGGTACGCGGTCTACGTCCCGAGCACGGCGCGTCGCACGTTCGTGGTGGCATCGCTCATGACGCTGCCGCTGCTCGCGTGCATCTTCCTCGCCTACCGCTCGTGGGATCCTGCGCTGCACGAGCCGGCCGAGACCCTATGGCCGAAGGGGAGGGTGGGCGAGATCGCCTACGGCGTGACGACGTACTGCTTCATCGTGTGGTCGGTCGCCGTCGCGATGGCTGTGGCCTTCTCGCGAGCGCTGTATGGGCTGCGCAAGCAGGTGAGCGACGTCCGCCGCCTCGGTCAGTACACGCTCGAGGAGAAGCTCGGCGAAGGCGGCATGGGCGTCGTCTACCGCGCGACGCACACGATGCTGCGGCGACCCGCGGCGATCAAGCTTCTCTTGCCCGACCGCACGGGTCCGCGAGACCTCGCGCGCTTCGAGCGCGAAGTGCAGCAGACGAGCCGCCTCGCGCACCCGAACACGATCTCGATCTTCGACTATGGCCGCAGCGCCGACGGCGTCTTCTACTACGTGATGGAGTACCTCGACGGCTTCGACCTCGAGAAGCTCGTCGAGTCCGACGGCCCGCTCGCGTCCGCACGGGCGATTCACCTGCTCGCGCAGGCGAGCGGCGCGCTGGCGGAGGCGCACGCGCTCGGGCTCATCCATCGCGACATCAAACCCGCGAACATCGTGCTCACCGAGCGCGCCGACGAATCGGACGTCGTGAAGGTCGTCGACTTCGGTCTCGTGAGGACGCTCGAGCGCGCGACGGAGGACCCGGCGCTCACGAAGGCGAACACGATCACCGGAACGCCGATGTACCTGGCGCCCGAGGCGATCACGTCGCCGGACGACGTTGACGGGCGCGCGGATCTCTACGCGCTCGGTGCCGTCGGTTACTACCTGCTCACCGGAGAGCATGTCTTCGAAGGCGCGACGGTCGTCGAGGTGTGCAGCAAGCACTTGCTCGAGAAGCCGATCGCGCCGTCGCTCCGGCTCGGCAAGCCGCTGGCGCAAGACATCGAGGCGCTGGTGCTCGCGTGTCTGGCGAAGCGGCGCGAGGATCGCCCCGCGACGGCGCACGTGTTGCGCGACGCGCTCCTCGCGTGCGGCGATGCGGAGAGCTACGACGTCGAGGCGGCGCGGGGGTGGTGGCGAGAGCGAGGCGCCGTGCTCCGCGCGCGCCCGAAGTCCGCGCCCAGCGAAGGGCACGCGACGATCGCCGTCGATCTGCGCGGACGCGAGGAAGCGCGCAGCTACGCCGGCTGACGCCTCAACCGGTCGGTGCCGGCGAGTCGCGCAGGGATCCGTCGATCGCGATCGCCCTGGCATCGCCCGTGCTCGCGACGGCATCGGCGGCGTCGAGGTCGGGTTGGTGCTCGCGCCACCACGTCTCCGCGGCGGCGGCGTCCCACGCCTCGACCGCGCACGCTTCGAGGCGGCGCCGTAACTCGGCGGCGCTCTGCGGACGCCGTTCGGGTTTCTTCGCGAGGCACGCGAGCACCACGGCTTCGAGCTCCGCCGGCACCGTGACGCCGCGTGCCGAGAGCGGTTCCGGTTCTTGATGGAGGTGCTGCGCACAGATCTCCACGATCGTCGTGCCGTTGAAGAGCTCGCCGCCCGCGAGCAGGTAATACGCGACCGCGCCGAGCGCGTAGATGTCCGTCCGAGCATCGACCGCGCTCGGATCGAGGATTGATTCGGGAGCCATGTACGCCGGCGTGCCGGTCAGTGTCTTGGCGCCGGTCAGCTGCACTTCGCGATCGACCGCGAGCTCTTTGACGAGGCCGAAGTCGAGCAGCTTGACGACGTCGCGCTCGCCTCCTTGCGCGCAGAGCATGATGTTGGCGGGCTTGATGTCGCGATGGATGAGACCGATCGCGTGCGCTTCGATCAACGCTCCGCACGCCATCTTCAGGATACGGACGACGCGACCCGCCGGCTGCGCGCCGCCCACCGCCACGATCCGCTGGAGGTTCGCGCCGTCGAGGAGCTCCATCGCGTAATAGAAGACGCCGTCGTGGGTTCGTCCGTAGTCAAAGATCGTGATCGTGTTGGGGTGCGTGAGACGCGCGGTAAGCTGGACCTCGCGCTCGAAGCGACGGAGATCCATCTCGCCGGCGCGATCGCCGCGCAGCAGCTTGAGCGCGGATGGTCGCCGCATCATTCCGTGGCGCGCGCGGTAGACCTCGCCCATTCCGCCTTCGCCGATCTTTCGTTCGAGCACGTATTGGCCGAGCTTGCGCGCTTCGCGGACCTCGGCGCGGAGGCCGTAGATGATCCACGAGATGACCGCGCACGTGATGATGACGAAGGCCCACACGATCACGAGAACCGCAGGCAGCCAGGGATACGCGCCCGAGTCGAGCGCGCGAAGCGCCAGCCCGCCGTGCGGAGCCCGCACCAAGAACGTAGGCGTCAGGACGATCGGCGCGCCGACGATCGCCGTGTAGACGACCGTGCGTCGAGGCGAAGATGGAATCAGGGCGGCGCGAACGACGATCGTCAGCGCGGCTCCGGTGGCTCCAAGCGCCGACAGGTACGCGTCGGCCATCAGGGCTCCCTCCGAGCTGACGAGGGAGTGGTCTCGTGCGAACCCGACGAGGACGTAGCGCCCGACCAGGGAGCTTCCGATGAAATAGATGAACAGACCGGCGCCCTCGATGCCTCGCGAGAACCGAATCGATCGCTGTCCACGCCGACACAGCCACCAGAGCGTGCCGGCGTGGGCGGCGAGCGCCATCTGCACGATGAAGTCGGGGCCAGGGCCGTTCGTGATCGGGCCGACAGCGCCGAGCGCGCTGGCGAGCAGCATCAGGAAGAAGATGACCTTCCAGAAGAGCGCGATCCGCGCTTGAAGAAAGGCGCGTCCCTCTTCGCTGGTCTCGCTGACCGGTGGCGAGCGCTGACTCGGCATCGGGCGACTATCGGCCGCGCGGCCGTTGATGGCGAGCGAGAGTTTCGGCGGCGTGGCTCGCTTCGGTTCCCCTCACGTCCGATTCAACGAACATTCCCCCCGCTCGCGCTCGCGCATACTCCTCATCAAGAGTCTCAGAGCACGATGTCGAACCTGTAGTGCGTCGCTCCCGCTTCCAGCGTCGACGCAACCGCTTGCCGCTGCGCGAAGATGTTGGAAGGGAGGTTCGGCTTCCCCCACATGTCGTGTTGCAGCAGCTTGTCTTGCGCGAGCAAGGCGGCGTCCGTTCCCGCGAAGTACATCTGCGTGATGAGCCGGCGGCGGCGGCCGCGCACGTCGAAGTGGATGTGCGGCACGCGCTTGAAGGAGCCGGAGCCCACCGGATAGTGGCCCGGCTTCACGGTCAAGAAGCGGAAGTAGCCTTGCGTGTCGGCCAGCACGTCCGCGTAGCCTTGGAAGGCGGCGTCGAGCGGGACGTCGCTGCGATCGTCGTCGGCATGCGCGTAGCGACCCGCGGCGTTCGCCTGCCAGAGCTCGATGCGTGCGTTGGCTTGAGGGGTGCCGTCCTTGGCGAGGACACGGCCGGAGACCTCGATGATTTCGCCGCTCGCGCGGCCGCTCCGACTCACGACGCGCGTGAGGTCCGCGTCCGTGTCGAGCGGCTTCTCGACGGGATAGAAGGGTCCGAGATCTCCGGGAGGCGTGCGCGCGAGCGCCGTGGTCTCTGCCTGTCCGAGCCGCCGTTGCAGGAGGCTCGCGGCCCCCAGTGCGGCCAGGGCTCCTCCACCGATGAGAAAGGATCGTTTCGTCATGTTCATGGCGCTGCTTGCTCCTCGTGAGCTTCAAGCTGCGCCGTTCCACAGCGGTTGCACAGATGCGATGTGGATGACATGAGGTTGCTAAAATGCAACCCTCGGTTCATGTCGCTCCTCTCCGAAACATTGAAGCGTGGACGCCTCGACGAGCTCGGGGTGCTCGTCGACGTCGCCGAGGCCGGGTCACTGACCGCGACGGCGGCTCGGCTCGGCGTCCCGAAATCGACCGTTGGTCGCGCGATCCGGCGCATCGAAGAGGACCTCGGCGTAGCGCTGGTGCGGCGCATGGCGCGTGGCCCGGTCCTGACGGAGCCGGGGCGGCTGCTCGCCGATCTCGCGGCGCCGCACGTGGCTGCACTACGCGACGCGACGGCAGCCGTGGGGCGGACGTCGAGCGAGGCGTACGGCGTCTTGCGCGTGACGGCGCCCGCGGACGTGGGCTCGGTGGTGCTCGCCCCGCTGATGCCAGGATTTCTCGCGCGACATCCGCGCATCCGGCCTGAGCTCGTCCACACCTTGCGTGTCGTCGATCTCATACGCGAGGGCATCGACGTTGCGGTGCGGCTGACGATGCGCGCCCGACTCCCCGCCTCGACGCTGATTGCCAGGAGGCTCGGGTTCGGGGACATCGCCTTCTACGCGAGTATGTCGTACGCAGCGCGGCGCGGGCTTCCGAGGCACCCCGGTGACCTGCCGAACCACGACCACGTGCTGCTGTTCCCCGGCGAGAGCGTCGTGTACGACCTCAAGGGACCGAAGGGGCCCGTCACAGTGCGTGTGCCTGGACGTGTCTCGGGCGACGACTTCCTCTTTGTGCGCGGGGCGGTCGTCGCAGGCGTGGGCATCGGCGCGCTGCCCTGGTTCATCGCGAACCAGGAGCTCGCGGCCGGAGCGATCACGCCCGTCTTGCCCGAGTACCGCCTCGCGCGAGGCTCGGCGTGGGTCGTCCACGCCCCTGCAAAGCCCGTCCCCCCGAAGGTTCGCGCGTTCGTCTCGTACCTGCTCGAACATGGCACGCGAGTCTTCACGCAGCCGTGAGCGAGATGCGTAGCGACGTGGACGGACGCGCTGCGCAAGAAGTGCGAGATCCGCACTTCGCTTCTTAGCTGCGGCCTCGCGTCGCGCGCTCCCGTCCGCGAAATCGGCTTCGGCACGTTCGGTGCTCAGGGTCGTTCATGGCGCGCGCCCTTCCGTTCGTCGCGTCGCTGATGCTCGCAGCGTGCGCGGTCGACGGTGCAGCACAGGAGACCGACGTGGCAACGAGCAGCGCGGCGCTCGAGAGTCGCGGCCCCCTCGGAGCGATCCGGATGACGCCGCCGGCCGGTGGTGCGCCGTTTTCGAACATTTGCAACGTCGCGCCGAAGCTCAAGTACTACGGCGGGCCGGTTCTTCAGAACGTGAAGATCTACAACGTCAACTGGGGCACGCAGGTAAACCCGATGGTCACCGCGCAGATGCCGCTCTTCTACGCGGACGTCGTCGCGAGTCCGTACTTCGATTGGTTATCGGAATACAACACGACGGGTTTGAACGGCGTCGATCTCTTGCCGGGATCGAACCAAGGGATATCGCGCGGGCGATTCGCCGGCAGCGTGACGATCGTTCCGAGCCTGTGCGCCGGAACGGGAAACCCGAACTCGTGCAACGTGAGCGACACACAGCTCCGCGCCGAGCTCGTCGCGCAGATTAACGCGAGCCACCTCCCGGCGCCGACGAAGGGATGCGACGGGCAGAACGACACGCTCTACATGATCAACTTCAACTCGTCGGTGAAGGTGTCGCTGAGTCTCAACTTCGACACGTGCGTCCAACTGTGCGGTTACCACGGGACTGGCACGTACCAGGGTCAACGCTTCGCGTATGCCGTGCTTCCGGATCTCATCACGGGGTTGTGCGCCGGTGCATGCGGTCCCGGCCCGGCCTTCGCGAACACGACCGGCATTGCGTCGCACGAGCTCATCGAGGCGGTGACCGATCCGCACATCGGAATCGCCAACAACATCACGAGTCGTCCGGTCGCATGGCACGACGTGACCTGCGGCGAGATCGGAGACATCTGCAGCTTCCTACACGGCACGATCAATCCGAACGGGACGACGTGGACGGTGCAGAAGGAGTGGAGCAACGTGGCCAATGACTGCATCGTGAGCAGACCTTCGCTCCCGGCGGTCTGCACTGGAGCCAACACGCCGGTGGGTTGTCGACTCTGCGCGTGCGCCGACAACAACCAAGGCGCGGTCGGTGAGCCGGGGTGCAAAGGGGCGACGCCGGTGTGCGAGACCGATGCGCTGAACGGCAATCACGGCTTCTGTGTGTCACCCGATGGCGGCGCCGATGGCGGTGGAGGATCGGACGCGGGCGCGGATGGCAACGTCGCGCCGCCCGATGCGGGCGCAGACGGCGGCGCGATCGTTCCGGATGGGGGACCGCATGCAGACGCCGAGACCGCGAGCGACGGATCGTCCTCGAGCGACGGATCGTCCTCGAGCGACGATGGCGGGGACACCGGCGCGACGGGCGATGGCGCGGGGTGCGGGTGCCGCACCGTGCGAGCGAGCGCGGACGCCTCGTCGTCGACGATGTTCGGCGCGTTCGGTGCGCTCGGCGTAATCGCCTTGTTTCGTCGTCGGCGCGTGGCGACGAGCGACGCGTCGCGGTCGACCTCCTCGATGATATAGTGGCACCGTGGCCGATCTCGCCGGAGCAGTCGAAAAGCGCGCGGAGCGCCGCGTGGGCACCTGGCTCAACGACAAGTACAAGATCGATCGCATCCTCGGCATCGGCGGAATGGCGACCGTGTACCTCGCGGTGCACCGCAACGGCCATCGCGTCGCGCTCAAGATCCTGCACCCGGAGGTCGCCTCGGACGCCGACACGCGCGCGCGCTTCGTGCGCGAAGGCTACGCCGCGAACGCGATCGATCACCCCGGCGTCGTGCGCGTCCTCGACGACGACGAGTGCGACGACGGCGCTACGTTCCTCGTCATGGAGCTCCTCGACGGCGAGACGCTTCAGACGCGCACGCGCCGATCGGGCGGGCGCCTCCTCGAGCGCGAAGTTTTGGCGCTCGGCCATCAGCTCCTCGGCGCGCTCGTGGCCGCGCACACACGCGGCGTGCTCCACCGCGACGTGAAGCCCGACAATTTGTTTCTCACGAAGCAGGGCATCCTCAAGGTGCTCGACTTCGGGATCGCGAAGGTCGAAGGCGGCCTCTCGGGCTCCGAGCCGACGCGCACGGGGCGGGCGATGGGTACGCCCGCGTTCATGTCGCCGGAGCAGGCATTCGGGAGGGCGCGCGAGATGGATGCGCGCTCCGACGTGTGGAGCGCGGGCGCGACGATGTTCGTGCTCCTCACGGGCAAGCACGTGCACGAGGCAGAGAACGCGGCGGAGATGCTCGTCTACGCGGCGACGAAGCACGCGCGTCCCGTCGCGTCGCTCGCGCCGGAGCTCGCACCGCAAACCGCGGCGCTGATCGATCGCGCGCTGGCGTTCGAGAAGGGGGACCGTTGGCGTTCGGCGGCGGAAATGCAAGTCGCGATCGCGCAGGCGTACTCCGAGATTTACGGATCGGACGTGGCCTCCGCAGTCGCGGTGACGGCGCTGTCGTCGCGGAGCGTCGGTGAGGTCGCGGAGACGGTCGACGTGTCCGCGCCGGCGATTGGAACGGCGACGGCCGTCGCGCCGAAAAAGCGGAAGCTCGCGGCGTTCGCGATCGTGGCGATCGCCGCCGTCGCCGCGATCGCCGTCGCCGTGCCCCGCTTGCGAACGCCGCCGCCGCCGACCGTGGCGACCACCGCGCCTCCTCCGACCGTCGAGTGCGCGACGAACACGTCGTGCGGCAAGGACCGCATTTGCCGCGCGGGCAAGTGCCAGACGCTGGGGTCGGTGGACTGCCGCGCCCTCGCGAGCGCCGACGAGATCGCGAACGACGCGACGGTGTGGATCGGCGCCATGTTCGCGACCGAAGGCCCGATGGCGAACGAATTCATCGGCGCCATCAACAGCGTCGAGCTCGCGCGACGCGACTTCGGAGAAATCTCGAACGGGCTCCCGCCGGTGCGCCCGAACGGTCCGACCCGGCCGATCGGCGTCGTCCTCTGCAACGACGGCGCGGATCCCGAACGCGCGGCGCGCCACCTCGTCGACGACGTCGGCGTGCCCGCGATCCTCGGATTCTCGCGCAGCAAAGAGGTCGCCGAGCTCACGCATTCGATCTTCAATCCGCGCGGCGTGCTCGCGCTCGCGTCGAACTCGGCGACGCTCCTCAGCAACCTTCCCGCGCCGCAGGGACAGCCGCGCATGGTCTGGCGCACCACCGCCGGCGCGACCGTCGAAGCGCCGGCGATCGCGGCGCTCGCTCAGCAGATTGTCGAGCCTCGCATCCGAAGCGCGCGCGGCGCGAAGGACGAGCCGATCCGCGTCGCGCTCCTTTGCTACGACAACGCCTCGGGCCTCGGCGTCTCCGACGCGATCATTTCGCTCCTCCGCTTCAACGGCAAGTCCGTCGCGGAGAACGGGCCGGCGTTTCGTCAGTTCTCGATCGCGGCGGTCGAAGGCAAAGAGCAGGCAGACTTCGAACGACGCGCGCAGGAGATCGCCGCGTTCCACCCGCAGATCGTCCTCGACACGACGAACGGTTACTACGCCGTCGGCGCGATCGAACGTCTGATCGCGCCGGCCAAGCCGACGTACGTTCTCACAGCCTCGCTCGACCAGGCGCACATCGCCGAGCGCATCAAAGCGGCGCCGGAGCTTCGCACGCGACTGTTCGGCGTCGAGACGATCGCGAGC
>JBBQXV010000288.1:0-12032 GCA_038209335.1 Polyangiales bacterium
CGCGTTCCCGACGCGAGAGCGCGGCCGATTGGCTCGATGCAGCGCGCGGTAACGGCCGACGAGCTTCGGCGCGGAGTACACGTGAACCTTCTCGAGCTGCGCGGGTCCGGTGCCGACGCGGCAACTACTGACGATCCCATGGTCGTCGCGTGGGTCGAAGCGGGCGAGCCGGACCTCGAGTTCGACGCGCGCGCGGCGCGCCCCACGCCCGGAAGCGTCTACGGCGAAGCCAAGGGCGGCCGCAACGTGCAGATCAGCCTTCGCCGCACCATCTGAGATCGGGTCGGGAGGCTCGCGCGATGGTGGCGCAACGCCGTGTCTGTGGCGCGCTACGCTTCGGCCGCTGCAGCGTCGGCGGGCAGCGTCGGTGATCGTCGTTGCGCACGAATCTCGCGGACTCGGCGCTCGTATTCGCGTTTGACGGTCTCCGTGAGGGGGGCGCCTCCGAAGCGCGACTCGAGGTACACCTGCGTGAGCGACACGACCTCGTCGCCGAGCGGATGGCGCCGCGCTTTTAGATCTTCCGCGTGGCGAAGTGGCGGGAGCGATGTCGGGCGTGACACGCCGTGGGCCGCGAGCGCGACCTCGAGCAAACGATAGAGCGCCGCGGCCGACTCGAGCTTCGGGTCCGGCATCGGCGGCTTCTCTCCCGCCTTCGCCGTCGACTGCCTTCGCCTCCGCCAAATCGCGTACGCCGCGATGAACACGACGAGCGCCCCCGCGGCCACGAACGGCCCGCGCGTGAGCTTGCCGACGGTCCCCTTGTCGATGCCGGCCTTGCGACGGAAGCCCTCGTAGCGCTTGCTCACTTCGTCGAAGAGACGGACCTGCGTCCGCAGATCGTAGCCGACGACGTAACGATTCCACCGTTGCGAGAGCGCCTCGACCAGGTCACGCATGTAAACGAACGCGCCGGTCGTTTGCTGCAGCGGCTGCGCGGCCGAAGGGGGCGTGGGATCGAACGCGCGCCATCCCGCGGGACCGGGCTCGTCGATGTATGCCTCGACCCATGAGTGCGCGTCGCCTTCGCGCACGGCGTAGTAATGACCGAATCGGTTGTACGTCCCGCCGACGAACCCCGTCACGTTTCGCGATGGAACGCCGACTTCGCGCAGCATGACGGCCATCGCGGTCGAGAAGAACTCGCATTGACCTCGCTTCGACTCGAAGAGAAAGTGATCGAGCGGCTGCTTCGTGCCGCCCGACGGCGAGCCGAGGTCGTACGTGAAGTCGTTGCGAAGGTGCTCTTCGAGCAGGCGCGCCTTCTGCTCGGGCGTCGTTGCGCCTTCGGTCCATCGTCGCGCGAGATCGGAGACGCGCGGCGGGAGATCCGACGGGATCGCGAGGTAGCGCGTGCGATCGGCGGGGAGCATCGGATCGACGAAGACCTCGGAATCGGCCGCGACGTAGACGTCGTAGCGCAGCCCGCGCGCGTCCGATCCGGCGTAACGCACTTCGCCTTCAGGACCACGTTGCACGGTCAGCGGCTCGCCGAGAATCGACTGGTTCGCCGGCTTCACCGTGACCGCGACGGAATGCGGCGGCAGGAAGATGACCGGCGGATCGATCGGCTCGAGATCGAAGCTGATCTTTCGATCGCGCGCGGGATTGGGCGCACGCGTGATCGGGTAGGTGAACGGGAACGGACCTTCGCGGATCGCCGAGCGCTCTTGCTGCGTGCGCTGCCACGCGCGACCGTCGTATGCGTCGAACGCGGTGCCGCGAAGACGCAGCGTGATTCGTGGTGGCGGAGGGTCGGGGAGATCGGCGACATCGAAGCGGAGCGCGATGGACGGATCGCTCCGCAGGACGCCGTGCTGACCGAGATCGACGTGATCCGAGAAGCCGATCATGTGGCCCGATCGCGGATGATTCAGCAAGAGCAGCGATAGTCCGACGCGCGGAAAGAGGACGAAGAGCGTCGTCGTGAAGAGGAGTATCGGCACCGACAAGAGGCACGTCGCTGCCAGGAATCCACGACCGACGACACGCCGGCTTCGGAGGATGCGCGGCACGTCGACGGGGAGGCCCGTGCGATCGCGCGCCCCCTGCCGGTAGTTGCCTTCGACCTCGCGCCGCAGGTGACTGAGGACGAGCGCGCCAGGCGCGACGATGAGGAAGCCGACGAAGCAGAGTCCGTAGGTGATTCCGCCGCCGAGCACCGTTCCCGCGACGAAATGAAGCAAACCCAGGACGATGATCTGCTGATCGTGCGCAGCTCCGCGGCGCGTCGCTAGCCGGACGATCTGCAGGAGCGCGGCGAACTCGACCGCGACGTCGAGCGGCGGGCGACCCGTGAGGAGACGGACGCCCTGAATCACGAAGAGCGACAAGGGCGCGATGGTTGCGAAGTGTCGAAGCGCGGGGCGACTCTGCCATCCCTCGGGGATGAGGAGCGCGAGCGCCAGCCCGCCGAGCAAGAGGACGTTCGTCCCGAGAGGGAGCGACGCCGTGCTGACGACGGCGAGCACGCCGAGCGTGGCGAGCGCGTCGGTCATGATGCGGTGGACGAGCCCGAAACGCATCGACTACTCCGCCGCCGTCGGTTCGGACCGGCCGTCGCGTGAAGCCGGCGCGGTGCGTGGCGGAAGGCGTTTCGCTTCGGACGGACCGAGCAGCGCGAGGTAGCGCAGGACGGGGTCCGCGCCGGCGGTGCGGTCGGCGCGCGCCGAGCCCCCGGCGTTCGTCATGATGGTCACGCAATCCCCGCGCTTCAAATGCGCTACCGCGCGAGAAGCTACATCTCTAATTCTCCGTTCGAAACCGAGATCCCATTCGTCGCCTGCTCCGTCTGGGCGCATAACGTCGAGCTGGATCGAGAGGTCCGGGCGCGCTTCCCTCGCGCGCTCTCGCATGACGAGGTGCCCGGCGGCAGCCGACTTGCGCCAGTGGATGTCGCGCGGATCCTCCCCCTCGCGCATCATCTTCAGGCCGAGGAAGTCTTCGCCGTGTCCGCGTCCGATCACGCCATCCGGGCCGAACGTTCGCCCGGCCGGAGAGGGCGGGAGCTGCACGGGATCGACCGCTGGATAAATGATTAGATCTCCCTCCGCCGGGACCTCTCGCGATTTTTCGAAGAGCCCGAATGGAAATCGCGTGGCGATGCGAAATCCGACGTGAACGTCGCGCCCTCGTTTGTTCGGCGTGCGCCTATATGCCGCGACCTGTGCGGATTTGGGACTTATCTTGAGAAAGAAACAGCGTTTGTCCGCGGGTTGCCCGGCGCGAAGATCTTCCACTTCTATGGCGTATGAAGGGATGCGCTTCTTGTGATTGAAGACCTCGATCTCGACGAGGTGCGCGCGACCGACCTGCGCGCGCATCGGGAGGCGGCGTGCGACCGTGAGATCACGGAGCGAGAGCTCGCTCATGATCCCGCTCACCACGATCAACGCGAGGAGCATCCCGAGGAGGAGGTAGAGCAGATTGTTCGCCGTATTGATGGCAGCGAACCCGACGCCGAGCGTGATCCCGACGAAGAACTTCCCCTCGCGCGTGAACTTCAGGCGACGCGGCGGGCGGACGTTGCGCCACCGTCGCAATAGCCTCGCGACGAGGCCGGGGCGTTCGGCGGGTGTAGCCTGCTGCATGCTCTCTCCGTAACCTCGAAACCTCAGAGCGGAACGGGGACGCGGGCGACGATCTCGCGAACGGCCGACTCGGCTTCGTCGCGCGTAGGCATGAAGCCGTCGGCGTGCGTGGCGAGGCGGACGCGGTGCGAGAGGACCGACACGGCGAGATCGTGGATGTCGTCCGCGATGCAGTAGCTGCGACCTCGGAGGAGTGCGCGCGCCCGAGCCGCGTTCGCGAGCGCCATCGCGCCGCGCGTCGATGCGCCGAGCGAGAGGAGCGGCGATCCTCGCGTGGCTTGGATGATGGCCTGGAGGTAGCTGCCTAGCGAGCTGTCGAGCGCGACGCGATGCACCTCGTGCTGCAAGCTGACGAGCTTCGACGGATCGAGCACGACCGGCACGTCGCGCGCCGTATCGGTGTTTCCGCTGAGAAGCAGGCGCATCTCGACCTGCGGCGGCGGATAGCCGATGCGGACGCGCAAGAGGAAGCGATCGAGCTGCGACTCGGGGAGCGGGAACGTCCCCGCGAAGTCTTGCGGGTTTTGCGTGGCGATGACGAAGAACGGCTCGGGGAGCGGGATCGTCTGCCCGTCGAGCGACACCTGCCCCTCGTTCATCGCTTCGAGGAGGGCCGATTGGGTACGCGGGCTCGCGCGGTTGATCTCGTCGGCGAGCAGGACGTTTGCGAAGACCGGCCCTTGCCGAAGCACGAACTCGCCGCGCCGCTGGTCGTAGACCGAAACGCCGAGCACGTCGCTCGGGAGGAGATCGCTTGTAAACTGCACGCGTCGCAAATCGCCGCCGACGGCCTTCGCCAGCGCTCGCGCGAGCGTCGTCTTGCCGACGCCGGGGACGTCCTCGATGAGCAAGTGTCCTCGCGCCAACAGCGCGACGAGGGCGAGCTCAACCGCCTCGGACTTTCCCTCGAGCGCAGCCTCGACCGCTTGCCGCAACTTCTGGAGCGAAGGGAGCTCCTGAGAAGTCAGCGCTGGTGCCGCGGTCATGGAGCCCAGAGTAGCACGGCGTAGTCGGCGTCGCGTCGGACGCGTTTGCTGTGTGCTTTAGGTATAAACGATCGCAACCTGACTTCGTATCGCGCTTCCGATTTGCAGCTTCGATGCGCGTTGGGCCATTGCGTCGGCCGTCGCGAACGTTCGACACTGCGTGCGTGGACCTTCGTGTCGAGCTGCGCTCCGTGACGAAGACCTTCGGGCCGGTCCGCGCGCTCGCAGGTGTGAGCGCGGTCTTTCGAGGGGGGCGCGTTTCGGTCGTGCGTGGCGCGAACGGGTCGGGGAAGTCGACGCTGCTCGGGATCGTCGGAACGTTGTCGCGGCCGACTTCGGGCGCGATTGATCATGGAGCGCTCGGGAAGAGTCGCGCGGAGGTTCGCGCGCGGCTCGGGTGGCTCGGTCACGAGTCGCTCTGTTACGCCGAGCTCAGCGGGCGCGAGAACATCGAGCTCGCCGCGCGCCTCTACGGGTGCGACGCCGCCGACACGTTCGCGCGTGCGAGCGCTCGCTTCGACCTCGCGGGCTTCGCGGAGCGCCCGCTGCGGACGTACTCGCGCGGGCAGCGTCAGCGGGTCGCGCTCGCCCGTGCGCTCGTCCACGCGCCGAGGCTCCTTCTGCTCGACGAGCCGACGACCGGATTGGATGCGGCGTCTGCGGAGCGACTGACGCGTGTCGTTCGCGAGGAGGCGAGCGGTGGTGCGATCGTCGTGGTCGTCACGCACGACGCTTCGTTCGCGGAGATGGTGCGCGACGACGAGGTCGTGCTCGAGCGCGGTCGACTCGTCAAAGCGTGAGCGCCGCGATTGCTGCCGCCGTCTCCGGTAGAGCGGCGAGCACATCGCACGGAGCGCGCGGGTACACGGCGAGAACGGGGACGTCGGTGACGAGCGATACCTCCGCCGCGTTGCGTCCGGTCGAAGCGTCCGCGTGCGCCGGCGCCGTGAGGATGATGCCCGCGATGTGGAGTCCGCACGCGCGGGCCGCGCGGGTTGCCGCGCCGAGGTCGTGAAGGACGCCCAAGCGATCCGGGGCGACGAGGACGATCGCGCTCGGTTGGACGCGGAGCGCGAGGTCTGCGTTCGATAGGCCGGGGGCGAGCGGAGAGAAGAGGCCCCCGGCGAGCTCGACGAGCACCCCCTCGGCCTGCTCGCGGACAGACGCGACGGCGTCGACGATCGGGGTCGCGTCGATCCGTGCACCTACTGCGCGCGCCGCCAAGTGCGGCGAGACCGGTGCCTCGAACGTCAAGCCGATCCAGTGTTTCACGTGAAACGTCGAGGCCTCGCGCAAACGTCGGGCATCGTCCCCCTCGACTCCAGTCGCGATGCCGGTTTCGATTGGCTTCACGCCGCACACGCGAGACGTCGTCCCCCAACGGAGGAGAAGCGCGACGCTCGTGTGCGTCTTGCCGATTTCCGTGCCCGTGCCCGTGACGAGGATCAGCGGGGAAGGCACTTCATGGCCTCGGCGATCACAGCGAGCGCTCGGGCGACGTCTTCCGGCGCGTGCCGAGCCGATACGGCCAGGCGGAGCCGTGACGTACCCACGGGGACGGAAGGCGGACGAATCGCCGCGACCCGCAATCCGCGAGCGCAGAGATCCTCGGCGAGAAGGCGCGCGTGCGCCGGCGATCCAACGATCCAAGGGACGATCTGACCGAACCCCGCCGCTTCCACGCCGAGCTCGCGAAGGCCACGGCGCAACTGCGTCGCGGATCGGAGCACGGCCTGCCGAAGCTCGGGTCGCTCGCACGATTCACGAAGACCGGCGCGCGCCGCCTCGGCCACGACCGGGCTGAGCCCCGTCGAGAATACGAACGAGCGCGCTCGGTTCCAGAGCCACGAGACCAACGACGCGCTCCCCGCGACGAAGGCGCCGCCCGCGCCGAACGCCTTGCCGAAGGTGCCGACCACGACGTCAGGGACGATGCCTGCTTCCGCACAGAGGCCGCGTCCGTCGGGCCCGAGGACACCAAGCGCGTGCGCTTCGTCAACGACGAGCGCAGCTCCATATTCGTCGCAGATCGCGCGGAGAGCGCGGAGGTCCGGGGCGTCGGCGTCCATGCTGAAGTACGACTCGGTCACGACCCAGGCACGTCCGCGGCGCGGAGCCTGGAGGCCGTATCGAACGGCGTCGGCGTCGAGATGCGGAACGACGACAACGTCGGCGCGCGAGAGCCGTGCGCCGTCGATGATGGACGCGTGGTTGAGCGCGTCGCTGATGACGAGATCTCCTGGACGCGCAAGCGCGGCGATGGCACCGACGTTCGCGGCGTACCCGCTCGAAAAGACAAGCGCCGCCTCGCATCCGAGCCAAGTCGCGACGTCGGCTTCGAGGTCACGGTGAACCGCGCGCTCCCCCGCGACCAGGCGGGAGGCTCCGCTGCCGGACGAAGCGTTGGGCGCCGGGCGGCGGGCGAGGCCAAGGTAGTCGTTCGAGCAAAACGAGAGGGCGTCCTCGTCGACCGGGCCGCTACGTGGGCGAAGGAGCCCTTCGGCGTCGAGGGCGCGAAGGGCTTCATCGAGGAAACCGAGGGCTCGAGGAGGATGTTTCACGTGAAACCTACTGCTCGTGCGCCGGCTCCGCGTCCTCGTCGGGCTCCGCCGGCTCGAGCGCGTCGTCGATCCGCATGAGCACGCGCCGGAGGAGATCGCGGGTCTTCCGTTCGAGCGCCTCGCGCTTCGAGCGTTCGGCTTCGAGCTCGTGGACGAGCGCCATCGCCGCGAGGAGCATCGCCTGCGGCGGTATGGGGCGCCCGCGCGGGGAGACCTCGGCGAGCTTGGCGGTCACGACCTCCGCAAGGTGGTGGAGCTCGCCCTCGGGCGCGGAGCTCACGACCTTGTAGCTTTGCCCTGCGATGTGAAGCTGAACGGTGCGACGGTCCATCGAGCGGCGCCGAGCTTACCACCACGCGGGCGTTTCGCGTCGGTTCGCGTCAGCGCCGGATGGCTTGGTAAACGAAGATGAACGGGTAGGCGAGGAGGGCGAGATCGATCTGTGCGCCGAAGATGAGCTCCCCTTGTTTCGCGTCCCCGAGGCCGTACCGCCCCTGCACGAAGAGCCCGAGGCCGAGGTTGTACCAAGAGTGGTAGTTGTAGCTGCGCGAGCCAAAAAACAGCGTAGTCGCTACCCCTGGCTCCCACGCAAAACCCGGCGCGCGGCGCTCGAATGCACCAGCGGACACGATGAGTGGCAGGTCGTCGCGCACGGGGAGCAGCCATTCGACGCCGCCGCCGAGCTCGAGCGTCTCGAACGAAGCGCTTACGATGTCGAGGTACGGCCCGATGGCCATGTCATTTCCGCGGCTGCGGAGGAAGAGGACATCGGCGCGAGCTCCGATGTGGAACAGCGCGCCACGGTCGCCTCCCCGGAGCGACGCCGTGCCTCCGCCCACAGTCATTCCGACGTTCGCTTGTGGCGCGGCCGTGGCCGGCGCACCAACTGCGAGAACGAATGCTACCGCGAGGCAGGCGAGCGCCCCGCGCCACCTCGAGATCTCCCTGTGTCTCATCCGGAGCGGGAGCTTATCCTCGCGGCATCAGCCGCCGCCAGCGTCCAGCGAGAGCGCTGTAAGACCGCAGACGTCGGTGTGCCCTGGCGGGCAGAGGCGGCAGTCGATCAGCTGATCTTGTCCGAAGATGCACGGCAATCCGGTCGACGTAGAACCGCCAGTCGACGCGCCCGTGTTCGCGCAGTTCGGCTGCGGGAGAAGCGGGCTCGACACGCCTTGGGGGAAGGTGACGAGGCATCCGCGGCAGATGTCGATCGGGAATTGAAACTCGTTCGACTCGACGCGCTGGCCGCCGAGCGTGTGCCCGAAGACTTTGACGTAGGTGAGCGCACGGGTGCGGCCGCCCTGCGGGATGCTCACCGCTGCCGCCGCTTGGCTGTCGAAGATGACGACGCCGAACGGCGTGTATTGCGGGGTTCCGCCGCTCGCGGGATCGACGGAGCCGCCGGCGCTCACGGTGAACGCGGGCCGAAGCTCGGCGCCGGTCGCGGCGTCGGTCACGCGAACGATCGCTCCTTGGAGGATCACGCGCGACGTCTCGGTGCGGTTGCTCTCGACGCTTCCGCGCGGGGTCATCTGATTCCCGACCAGGAACTCGGCGTAATACGAGGTCGTGAACGCGATATCGAGCGTGCCACTGCTGATGTACGGCTGCGACGGGTCCGAGCTGTACAGGCAGCCGTTGCCCGATGCCACCGGCGGCTGCAGCACGTAGCGGATGAAGATCGTGCTGTCGTCGTGAGCGCATGCGGCGTTCAGACCCGCGGCGCTGACGGCGATGCCGACCACGGCGATGAGGTGCCCCCAATAGCGCTTCATGAGACCGTTCCTCCTGTGTGGGCGCGCGACGCAATGAGCGACGCGCGCACCCATAGCCGCGAGATCCGCAGCGACACCTTGAAGCGTAGCGAAGGAAACGTGGAAGCGCCAAAAACGTGCGCGTCGTTTCGGCGCGCGCGCGCGCGACCTGCGGGGTCAGCCGAGTACGGCGCGTCGAAAAGCGTCGATTCGTACGCGCTCGAGGCGCGAGCTCCCGGCGGCCATCACGATGGGGAGTCGCAGCGCGTCGCGCGAGCGCTTCTTGTCGGCGCAAACGAACGACCAGCTGGCGGCGAGCTCGCCGTCCGCCGGGGCGATCGGGAGCCCGAGCCGCGCGAGGAGCGCCCCCGCGCGTTCGGCGAGGCCAGCCGGCGCGAGATCGAGCTTCGTCGCCGCGCGGAGCTCGACGACGGTTCCGATCGCGACCGCCTCGCCGTGCAAGTAGCGCGTGAATCCACCGTGGGCTTCGAGCGCGTGACCGATCGTGTGCCCGAGGTTGAGAAGCGCGCGCTCCCCGGACTCGCGCTCGTCGTCGCGCACGACACGAACCTTGGCTTCGATCGCGGCGCGTACGATCGGCATGAGTGCGACGGGATCGCCGGCGCGAATCGCCGTCGCATCGCGTTCGAGGCGCGCGAGCAAGTCGGCGTCGTGCGTGAACGCGATCTTCACGACCTCCGCGAGACCGGCGGCGCGTTCGCGTGCAGAGAGGGTCGCGAGGTGCGCGAGGTCGGCGACGACGCCGCTCGGCTGGTGGAACGCGCCGACCAGATTCTTTCCGGTGGCGTGGTCAAACCCTGTTTTACCGCCTACCGAAGCGTCGACCATCGCCAACAACGTCGTCGGCACCTGCACCACGCGCACGCCGCGAAGCAGCGCAGACGCCGCGAATCCCGCCAAGTCGCCGACGACGCCGCCGCCGACCGCGACGACGAGAGCGTCGCGATCGACGCCGACGCCGAGCGCCGCGTCCCAGATCGTCGACACCGCGGCGAGTGTCTTGTGACGCTCGCCGGCCGCAAGGGTCACGCGCGTCCCGTCGAGCGCGAGTGGGCCGAGCGCGGCTTCGACGACGGCGCCGCGCGCGCGCTGGACGTTGGCGTCCGTCACGAGCACGACCGACGACGGCGCGCAGCGCGCGATCGCGTCGGTGAGGCGCGTGGGCGCGTCGAGGCAGACGTCGATGGTGTAGCTGCGGGCGCCGAGGGGGACGACGATCGGATCGCGATCGGCCAGCGCGACGATCGCGTCGACGATCGCGTCGGGATCGGTGGCGTCGGTCGAAAGAGTGAGGTGGCACTCGGCGTAGGCGTCGGCGCGTTGCTCGAGGAGATCGCGCGCCCGCTGGATCGGATCCGGAGCGGCGAGATTCGGGCGTCCTTTCGGATCGGCGACGCGCGACACGATGGTCTCGGGCTCGGCCGTCAGCGTCACCACGAGCGCGCGATCGAGCGCGAGGCGGCGCGTCGTTCGGTTCGTGACTGCCCCGCCGCCGAACGCGATGACGCGCGCGTCGGGCTCGCCGAGCAGGCGCGCGACGACGTCGGCTTCGCGCGCGCGAAAAGCAGTCTCGCCGTCGGAGCGCCAGATGTCCGGGACGCTTCGCTGCGCCTCACGCGCGATGACTTCGTCGGTGTCGACGAATGGAACGCCGAGCCGCGCCGCGAGCAACGGGCCGACCGTGCTCTTCCCCGTCGCCATGAAACCGCTCAGGACGATCGTCCGCATCGCGCGCCTCCTTGCTCGTCTTAGTACGTCGCGAGCTGCTCGCGATAGCCGTCGACGTTCCGAACGAGCTCGCGCACGGAATCGCCGCCGAACTTCTCGAGCAGCGCGTCGGCCAGGACGATGGCGACCATCGCCTCGCCCACGACGGATGCTGCCGCAACGGCGCACACGTCGCTCCGCTCGAACGCCGCGTCGAACGGCTCCTTCGTGACGACGTCGACGCTCGCGAGTGCCTTCTTCAGCGTCGCGATCGGCTTCATTCCGGCACGGCAGACGACGGGCTCGCCGTTGGTGATGCCTCCTTCGAGGCCGCCGGCGCGGTTGGTCGGTCGGGTGAACTCGCGCGATTTCGCGTCGTAGTGAATCGCGTCGTGCACGTGCGATCCACGCGAGCGTGCCGCGCGCATGCCGAAGCCCACCTCGACGGCCTTGATCGCCTGGATGCTCATCAGCGCTTGCGCGAGTCGTCCGTCGAGCTTGCGATCCCACTGCGTGTGGCTCCCGAGCCCCATCGGCACGCCCGTCGCGACCACCTCGAACACTCCGCCGAGCGTGTCGCCCGCGTGTGCCGTCTCGCGGATCGCGTCCTTCATTCGCGGCTCGGCCTCGGCGTCGGCGCACGCCAAATCGGATGCTCGCGACTTCGCGCGCAGCTCGTCGAGCGATCCTTCGTGCTCGGCCGCTTCGACCGGACCGATCGCGACGACGTGCGCGAACACGTCGATACCGACGGCCGCGAGGAGCTTTCGCGAGACGGCGCCGACCGCGGTCCGCGCGGCGGTCTCGCGCGCGCTCGCACGCTCGAGGATGTCGCGGAGATCATGGCGATCGTATTTTGCGCCGCCGGCGAGATCGGCGTGACCCGGGCGCGGACGCGTGAGCGCTTCCGGCGTCGACGGCAGCGGGCCAGGCCCCATCCGCTCGAGCCAATTCTGGTAGTCGCGGTTCGTGATCGACATCGCGATGGGCGAGCCGAGCGTCTCGCCGTTGCGTACGCCGCCGACGAACTCGACGCGGTCGGTCTCGATCTTCATTCGCCCGCCGCGTCCGTATCCGCGCTGGCGTCGAGCGAGGTGCTCGTCGATGTCGCTCGCGAGGAGACCGAGGCCCGCCGGAATGCCTTCGACGATCGCGGTGAGTCGCGGACCATGCGATTCGCCGGACGTGACCCAACGGAGGCGCGCCATGATGGAGCACCCATACCATGGACCTTTTGGCGGCGGGCGCACGCGGGCGCTAAGGTGACGCGAGAAATGGGCGCGCTCCGATTCGAAAAATACGAAGGGCTCGGTAACGACTTCGTCGTCGTCGAAGCGACGAACGAAGACGCGATCACGCGCGCGCGCGCCGCCGAGATTTGCGATCGACGTCGCGGGATCGGCGCCGACGGCG
>JBBQXV010000289.1:0-11907 GCA_038209335.1 Polyangiales bacterium
TGGTCGTCAGGGCTTCGGCGACCGAGAGGAGCGCGCGATCGCGGTCGTCGAGCAGCGCGCTCTGACCGAGCGCGGCGAGGTAGTGCTCGCGCGCGGCGACGGTCGTGAGAAGTCGGCCGGGGTGAGCGAAGTGCAGGACGCATCGAAGATGTGCGGCCGCGAACGCCGGATCGAGCCGCGTGGCACGCTCGAAACCGTCGTGCGCGTTGATCCCCGACGCGCCGCGCAGATTTCGGAGCGCGTTCGAGTAAGCGGCCGCAGCGGCGGGGCTCGCCGTCTTCGGCGGCGGATGATCGGTCATCGCGATCCCCTTCGTCGGCGGTATCGCGGACGCTGCGCTCGACGCGCGGATCGGAATCGGCACCGGCGCATTCGCTCCACGCCGCCAGGCCATCGTAATCGCGATCGCCGCGACGGCCGCGAGCACCACGCCGACCACCGCACGCCACGCAACACGCGAAGGCCGCCGGCGCGTCGACACCGGTTGCGCGACTGGCGCGACGATCACCGACAGCTCGCGCACGAGCGCCGCGCCGTCGGCGATCCGCGCGCCCGCATCTTTGTCGAGGCACCGCGCGATGAAGCCATCCAACGCATCGGAGACCTCGCGGTTCCGATGCGAAGCCGGCTCCGGCACGCCGCGCTCGACCGCGGCCGCGATCTCCGCGAGCGACGATCCGACAAACGGCCTCCGCCCCGCGAGCATCTCGTACAAGGTCACGCCGAACGCGAATACGTCCGCCGCAGGTCCGACCGAAGCCGCACCGCGCGCTTGCTCCGGCGCCATGTACGCCGGCGTCCCGCGGATGTGCCCTTCCAATGTCGCGGTCTCCGCTTCGCCGATCTCGCGCGTCGTCGGATCGTCCGTGGCGAAGAGCTTCGCCAAACCGAAGTCGAGGATCTTCGTGTGGCCGTCGTCGCCGACGATGACGTTGTCGGGCTTCAAATCGCGGTGAACGATGTTCGCTTGGTGCGCGCGCGCCAACCCGCGCGCGATCTGCATCGCGATCGCGAGCGCGTCGGCCACCGGGAGCGGGCCATCTTCGATGATCTCGCGCAGCGTCTTGCCGTCGACGAGCTCCATCGCGATGAACACGCATCCATCGGACACGCCGACCTCGTGAACGGCCGCGATGTTCGGGTGCGTGACCGCCGCGGCCGCGCGCGCTTCGCGCAAGAGGCGACGGCGTCGCTCGTCGTCCTGCTCGACGCTCGGCGGCAACACCTTGAGCGCGACCACGCGACGCAGCGACTCGTCTTGCGCGCGGTAGACGATCCCCATTCCGCCGCGACCGAGCTCCTCGAGGATGCGAAAGTGCGCGATGCGCTGGAGCTCGCGCGTGCGCGGGGCGTCGCGATCGGGCGCGCGCGCGACCTCTCGCAGGAGCTCGTCGACCGAATCGCTCGGCTCTTCGCGTTTGTCCCTCCCCGACATGAGCCCCTCATCTTGCCTTGTTTGGGTCGACACACCGCGAAAAGCCGTACTACTCCACGATTCCCTCGCGACGCGCGAGCTCGCGGATGCGCTCCTTGATCAGCTGAAAACGTTTCCGCAGACGCGCCGCCTCGCGCGTCAAACCGGCATCGTCGAGAGCGGTCGACTCGGTGTGCATCACACGCGCGAGCTCGTTCCATCCGAGCTGTCGATCGACGCGCAAGACGAGGAGCATCCGGTCTTCGGGCTCGAGCGCGTCGCGGAGCGCTTCGACGCGCGTCCGCGTCTCGGTTCGCAGAAAGACGAGCGTCTCCGTTCGCACCGCCTCCGCGACTTCGTCGAGCGCCGACTCTCCGGCGCGCGGATCGCGACGCGCACGCCGAGCGGCGCCGCGACGGAACATCCGCGAGCTGTTGCGCGCGATCGCGTAAGCCCATGTCCTCAGCGTGCTCTCCCATGCGAAGTCGGGAAGGCCGCGCCACAGCGCCTCCGCGACCTCGGAGAAGACGTCGCTCGCGTCTTGCTCCTCGCGATGCACGGCGATCAGGAAGCCGAAGATCTCCGAGCCGTAGCCGCGAAGCGCGCGGGTCGCCGCCGCGCTGTAGTCACCGCGATCGCACTCGGCGCGAACGCCCTTTTCGATCGTCTGGCGCGCGGTGTCGTCCATCGTCGAATCCTAGCTCAGCGATCCCCGCGCTTGCGCTCGGGCGAAGGATCCGAGCCGCGGCTCATCGCGTGGGGACGCGAGGGCGGCATCGGAGGGGGCGGCGTTTCGATCCGCGCGCGTGTCCGCTGCGGGACCGTGACGGGCGACGCGGCCCGATCCCCGACCACGACGAAGCCGACCGACGCGTGGGGTGCATTCGTCACGGGCATCTCCGCCGCGCAACCGAAGAGGGACGTCGAAACCGCAGTAATCAGGGCAAACGAGACGATCTTGACCGACATGATGACCTCCATGGCGCCGTCCTTGGCGCCGTTCGGAGAGGCAGTTGCCGGTCGGCGAGAATGTGAAACGAAAAGATCGTCTGTACGATCGATTCGTGACGCCTCCGCCTTCCCGCCGCCCCGCGCGCCCGCCGCTGCGCGCGCTCGTCGTGTCCGATCTGCATTTCGAGTTTCACGCCGACGGCGGCCGAAGCTTCGTCGCGGACCTGCGCGACGACGTCGACGTCGTGCTCCTCGCGGGCGACCTCACCGATTCGAGCGGGCTGACCGACGCGCTCGACGTCGTCGCGCGGCGCTTCCGTTGCCCTGTCGTCTACGTCCACGGCAACCACGAGCTGTACGGATCGAATCGCGACGCCGTGGTCGCCGCGACGGCGCGCGCCGCGAAGGAGCACGCGAACCTCTCGTGGCTCGACAAGACTGTCGCCGTCGTTGCCGGTCGACGCATCCTCGGCGCGCCGCTCTGGTTTCGCGAGACGCCGGGCGCGCCGACATGGGCGATGAACGACTTCGCTCAAATCGACGGCTTCGCGTCGTGGGTCTACGAAGAGAACGCGCGCGCGCTGCGCTTCTTCGAGCGCGAGCTCCGCGAAGGCGACGTCGTCGTCACGCACCACTTGCCGGCGGAAGCGAGCGTCCACGCGAGGTTCGCCGGCAGTCCCCTGAACGCGTTCTTCGTATGCGACGTGCGCCCGCTCATCGAAGAGCGTCGCCCGGCGCTGTGGGTGCACGGGCACAGCCACGAGTCGTCCGACTACGTCATCGGACCCACGCGCGTCGTCTGCAACCCGTTCGGCTACGCGCGCAACGAAGAGAATCCGCGCTTCGACTTCGGCAAGGTGATCGAGATCCCGTAGACGAAACACATGGCTCGGCAAACGTCGCGCCGTCGAAGCGTCCGACAACGATCGCGCCAGGTGGCGTGACGCGCGTGTCGCCCCTACGTTGGTCGGGCGATGGATGCCGTCTTTCGTGATGCGTCTGCGGAGCTCGTGCAAATCGAGCGGTTGGAAGAAGAGATCGATGCGCTCCGCGTAGAGCTCGCGGCCGCGGAGGCGGAGATCCCGGAGAACGGCGACGCGTACGTGCGACGTCTCGTCGAAGAGAACGCGGAGCTGCGCCGCGACAACGAATACTTACGGCGCGAGGTGCGCGCGTCTGCGACAGGAGGCGCGCGGTGACGGACGTCGGAGACGGCGCGAGTGTTTTCGAGCGAATCGACGCGCTCGAACGCGAAGCGGCGACGCTGCGCGAGCGTATCGAACGCGCGCGCGCGGCGAGCGGCGAGGATACGCGCGCGTACGGTCGGCGCATCAGCGAGGAGAACGACGCGCTTCGTCGCGAGAACGCGGAGCTATCGCAGCAGCTCCAGACCGAGAAGGCGAAGCGGCGCGATAGGGTGAGGGTCGCGGGCGCCGGTTGGCACATCGTCGTCGCGTGGGTCGAATCGATCTTCCGGCGCGAGTAAGCTGACGACCGACCGTCGTGTCGCCCACTCCCACGAAGCCTGCCGCGCTCGCCACCGCGCATCCGGTCGCGCGCCTCGCGCGCCGCCAAGCGATCATCGCCGCGGTCCTCTTCTTGTGCGCCGCCTTCGCGATCTCGTCCGCGGCGTGGCCGTTCGCGGTGATCACCGGCCTCCTCAGCGGCTTCTTTGCTTGGGTCGCGCGTTTGAACTTCCGCTCGGGCGACGCGGTGCAGCTGAACAACACCGCGTTCGATTGCGTCACGCGCGGCCGCGTCGACGAAGCCGAGGCTCTCCTCGCGCAGATTCCTGCGACGGCGCAGCGCGGAAGCACCGCGCGAGCGATGGCGCTTCAGCGCGCAATGATCGCGCTTCATCGCGGCGAGGCCGTCGACGCGATCGCGCACGCGACGCGGGCGATCGAGCGGCCCAAGTTTTTCTTCACGCGCGATTACGAGGAAACACAGGTCGCTGCGGCGCTCGCGCTTCGCGCCGTCGCGCAGGCGTCGCTCGGAAACGCCGACGGTGCACGCGCGGACGCAGCGCGCGCAGAGGCTGACGACGCGACGTCGCCGACCGGGCTCGCGCGCGTCGCGCTCGCGCGGGCGATCGTCCTCGCGCGCTCGAACGAGATCGACGCGCTCGGCGCGCACCTCGGACGCGCCGCGGGCCGCGCGCTCGAATGGCTCACGCCGCGCGAGCGTGCGCTCTTGCGTGCGCTCCGGCGAATGGCACGCGCGAGGCCGAAGAGCGTCTACCGCGAGTCGGCGCGGCGCGACGAAACGACGGAAGAGGATCGCGTCGTCAATTGGATCGCGAAGCTCGCGCCGGGAGCGGCGGCTTTCGCAGGTGAAGCACGCCACGTCGAGGCGACCGACGCTCCTCCTCTCGCGGGCGCGACGGCCGAGGCGATGCAATCGGTCGAGCGATCGCGCGCGCAGAACAAAAAGAGCAGCACGAAGAGCATGCGCGCGCGCGTGCTCGCGCTCTGGGTGCTTCTCGTCATCATGTTCCTGGCGATCTGGCAGTTTCTCTCGCCGAGCGACAGAGACGCGCGGGTGCCCGAGGTTCCCGTGGCTCCCACGATTCCGTACGAGATGTTCACGTGGACGGTGCCGGCGTTTCTGCTCCTCCTCCTCGTCGGCATCATCGCCATACAGAGTCGCGCGGCGCGCCGGACCGCACGGCGCGTCTTGCGCGCGCAACGCGCCGCCGCCTCGAACGACGACGCGCGCGCGATGACGGAGATCGAGTCGATCACGAAGACCCGCTTCCCCGTCGTCGCCGCCGGCGCGCACCTGGCGCTCGCGCAGCTCCTCGAGCGCAAAGCGAGCTGGCCCGCGGTGATCGCGGCGTGCGATGCCGGGATCGCGCGAGCCACGTCGACGCCGACGGTGCGCGCGATGTGCGTCGATCTCACGATCCCGCAGCTCGTCGAGACGCGCGCGATCGCGCTCGGCGCGACCGGCCGCTACGCCGAAGCCGACGCCGAGCTCGCGCTCTTGTCGCGCGACTTTCCGACGTTCGCGTACGCGGCGCGCGCGAAGTTTCGCGTGCGCATGGTCGCGACCGCGCACGCCGGCGATCTCGCGGCCGCGACGGAGATCGCACGATCGAGGACGCTCGATCTCCCGCTCACGCTTCGCGACGACATCCTCGCGGACGTCGCGCTCGCGGTCGGCGGCGGCACGTCCGAAGAGGAAGGCGAGCGGATCGAGGCCGAGCTCCGCGACGACGCCGAGCTGCGCGCGTGGATCGACGCCGTCGCGCCGGGGTTGCGCGCACGATTGCGCGGCGTTCGCGGACCGCGCGTGCCCAACGAGGCGACGAGCGCGGAGCAGGCGCACGACGAAGCGGCAGCGGAACTCGAAGCAGAAGGGTCGCCCGCGCGACCGAAGCGCGCGACGGTCAGCTGACCGCTTGTTCCTCCGTGGCGCCGACCACGACGACCGCCGCCGCGCTCCCCTTGCGCACCGATTCGAGCACCATCGGCGACGCGATCACGCCGTCGCCCTTCCACATCCCCATCGCGACGCGCACCGCGCGATGCGGAAGCTCCGCGCCCGCGAGCACCTCGACGACCTCGCTGATCTTCACCGCGCCCGAGCCGCGAATCTCGACGTCGACGTCGACCGCGACGAAATCTCCGACGATTCCCGCGCGCGCGATCGCCGCGTGTGCGTCGTCGCCGCCGATCGCGATGCGGCGCAAGAACTCGCGGACGTCGACCTTCTTCCCGATGCCGTCGATGCGTCGGATGACCGGGAGCTCCGTCGCTGCGCGCACCGCGTCGACGCGCGCAGCGAGCCCCGCTTCGCCTCCGAGATCCGCGAGCACGCTCCGCGGAACCGCGACGACGTAGCGGGCGGCATCGACGATTCGCGGCACGCTCGCGTCGTTCGCGCCGAGGCGCGTGCCGTCGAGGAAGAGCGTCCCGTCTTGCGCGCCTTCGCTGAGCGCTTGGACGATCGCCGCCGCGTCGATGTCCGCCGAAATTTTCACGTCGACGATCTCGCACAGCGACGACACGCCGAGCGACAGCGCAGGCCCGAACGTCATGTCCGGCTTCGGATGAAATCCCTGCGAGTAGATGAGCGGCAGCCCCTGCTTCCGAAACGTCCGCGGCAACGCGCGAATGAGATCGAGATGCGACAAGAACGCGCTCGCGCCGGTCTTCGTATAGAGGAAGCGATAGCGGCGCGGCTCGCCCTGGACGATCGCGACCGGACGGCGCGTGCGATCCGTGCGCACCGCGACCGGAGGCGCGGGCGCGCGCGGCGATTCGGCGCCGAGCTTGCGCAAGTAGACGAGGCGCTCGGCCTTCATCGCCGACAAATCGCACGCGACGCCGCAGTCGTAGCAAACGAGCTTTCGATCGTCTTTCTTCGCGTCCTCGAGGTTCGACGCGTGCACGAATGCGCCGGCGACCTTTCCGCAGGGGAGCGAGAGGCGGCTCTTCAACGCCTTGCGATACTCGCGTGCGAGGAATCCGTCTTCGAGCCCGACGTCGACGTGATCCCACGGCAAGCGCGCGGTCACCGGGATCGTGCCGAGGTACTTCGCGACGTCGATCCCTTCGGCGGCGAACGCCTCTTCCCAAAGCTTCATCTTCTTCGTCTCTTCCCACGAGTCGAAGCGCGCTCCGGCGCGGTACGCACGCTCGATGACGCCGCACAGCGAACGATCGCCGCGCGCGAACACCCCTTCGAGCCACGACGTATCGCAGTCGTGCGTCTTCAGCTCGACGCCCGCCGCGCGCGCTTCCTCGCGGAGCCACTTCTGCTTTTGGTACACGCTCTCGGGCACGTCCATCGCGCACCACTGAAACGGCGTGTGCGGTTTGGGCACGTGCGTCGAGACGCTGACGGTGACCTTGGGTGGGCCGCCCGCTTTGAGATCGCGCTTCACGCGCTTGCCGATGTCGCGCGCGCGTCCGCCGACCCGCGCGATCTCGCGCACGTCGCTCTCGTCTTCCGTAGGCAAGCCGATCATGAAGTAGAGCTTCATGCTGGTCCAGCCGCGCGAGAAGATGCGCTCGGCGGTCTGCATCAGCTGCTCTTCGGTGACGTTCTTGTTGATGACGTCGCGCATCCGCTGGCTGCCCGCTTCGGGCGCGAAGGTGACGCCGCTCGCGCGGACGCGCTGCATGTCGTCGAGGACGTTCTCTTCGAGGCCGTACGCGCGCAAGGACGACACGCCGAGCGAGATCTTCTCGGGCGCGAGCCGGTCGACGACCTTCTTGATCAGCGGCGCGATGCAGCTGTAATCCGCCGTCGAGAGCGACGTGAGCGACACCTCGTCATAGCCGCTCTTCTTCACCGCATTCGTGACCGTCTCGACGATCTGCTCCGGATCGCGCTCGCGCACGGGGCGGTAGATCATCCCCGCTTGGCAGAAGCGGCAACCCTCGGTGCAGCCGCGCGCGATCTCGATCGACATGCGATCGAAGATCGCTTCGGGTCCGCCGATGGGACTCATCTCCGGAAAGGGATACGCGTTCAGATCGTCGACGAGCGTGCGCACGATCGGCAGCGGCGCCCCTTCGACGAGCGCGCGATCGACGACGTGAAAGCCGGTGTCGGGATCGATCTTCGTCGCGTAGAGCGACGGCACGTACACGCCCTTCAGCTTGGAGAGCGCGACGAGACGCTCCACGCGCGGCACCCCGCGTCCGCGCATCTCCGTCCACGCCAGCGCGATCTCCGTCGCGCGCGCCTCGCCGTCGCCGATGACGAACGCATCGATGAACGCCGCCAGCGGCTCCGGATGCGTCGCCGTCGGACCGCCCGCGATCACGAGCGGCGCCGCGTCGTCGCGATCGCACGAGCGCAGCGGCACGCCGCCGAGATCGAGCATCGTCAGAATGTTCGTGTACGTCAGCTCGAACTGGAGCGAGAACCCGACGACGTCGAAGTCCGACAACGGCCGCGCGCTCTCGCACGTCACGATCGGCAACCCGCGTGCGCGAAGCTCGGCCTCCATGTCGATCCACGGCGTGTACGCGCGCTCGGCGAGCGTTCGCGGATCCTTGTTGAGGATGTCGTAGAGGATCTTGAACCCGAGGTGGCTCATCCCGATGTCGTAGACATCCGGGAACGCGAGGCAGACGCGCGCTTGGACCGCGCTCCAGTCCTTCTTCGTCGAGCCGACCTCGCCGCCGAGGTAGCGCGCCGGCTTCTGCACTTTGTGCACGAAGGAGGCGTACGGGTGTTCAGCGGCGGGGGATGTCATTCGGGGATCTCGCGTTTTACGGGGAAACGCGGGGAACGCAAGGGAAGGGGGCATTCCCTTCGAATCACCGGATTCGTTCGCGAGGCCGCGAACCTTTTCCCGCGACCGGTGTTTGTTCCGCCGCATGCTCATCTACCGTCCCGTCGCCCTCGCCCTCCTCTCTGTGATCCCCGTCGCTTGCGGCGGACCGCCGGCCGATTCGCCCGCAACCGGTGTGCCTTCACCGTCTTCGACGACGGCCCCGGGCGACGCCGATGCGGGGGCCACCGGTCCGGTGAGCGCGAGCGTCGACGAGAGCGCGATCGATCGCACCGTGTCGGCGTGCGACGACTTCTACCAACACGCCTGCGGTGGTTGGCTCGCCGCGACGCCGATCCCGTCGGACAAAGCGTCGTGGGGGCGCGGCTTCAGCGTCCTCGCCGAGAAGAGCGCCGCGACGATGCGCGACATCCTCGAGCACGCCGCTGCGGGCCAAGCCGACGCGGACAACCCGTACACGAAGGCGATGGGCGATCTCTACGCGTCGTGCGTCGACGAAGCGGGCATCGAAGCGCGCGGCCTCGGCGACGTGAAGGACGAATTCGCGCGCATCGACCGGTTGAAGGACGCGACTTCGATCGCGAAGGCGATCGCGCACCTTCACTCCATCGGCGTCGCTCCGATCTTCTGGCTCGATTCCGAAACGGATCAGAAAGACGCGACGCGCGTCGTCGGATCGCTGCGGCAGGCGGGACTGTCGCTTCCGGATCGCGACTACTATCTGAGCGAGGCGCCGAAGATGAAAGAGGCGCGCGCGAAGCTCCTCGCGCACGTCGAAGCGATGCTCGTCCTCGCGGGCGAGTCGGCGCGCGATGCGAAGGCGCACGCGGCGATTGTCGTTCGCGTCGAGACGTCGCTCGCGCAGCCGCAAATGGCGCGCCTCGACCTCCGCGATCCGGACAAGATCTACCACCGCCTCGATCGCGCCGGTCTCGCCGCCGCCGCGCCGTCGTTTGCATGGGACGCGTACTTCGCCGAGCTCGGCTACGCGAACGCCACCGCGATCAACGTCTGGCAGCCCGAGTACATCAAGGCCATCGGCGCGATGATCAAGACGATGCCGATGGCGGAGCTCCGCGCGTACTTGCGATGGCGGGTCCTCCACGACGCGGCGCCGTCACTCGGTACCAAGATCGTCGACGAGGATTTCCGTTTTCGTCAGACGATGAGCGGCGCGAAGACGCTCGAGCCGCGATGGCGGCGGTGCGTGCGCGTCGTCGACGATTCGATGGGCGAGGCGCTCGGGCGCACGTTCGCGAAGACGGCGCTCGGCGCGGATGGCAAGGCGACGGTCGAAGGAATGGTCGACGGCCTGCTCGCGGCGATGCGCGAGGACATCGGTCAGCTCGGTTGGATGGACGACACGACGCGCACGCGCGCGAAGGCGAAGCTGGCGACGTTCGCGAAGAAGATCGGCTACCCCGACAAGTGGCGCAGCTACGACGCGCTGCGGATCGATCGCGGCGCGTACCTCGGGAACGTGTGGCGTGCGCAAGGCTTCGAGGCCAAGCGCCTCCGCGACGAGATCGGCAAGCCGGTCGATCGCAGCCAATGGGGAATGACGCCGCCGACGATCAACGCGCAGTACAGCCCCGACTTCAACGACATCACGTTCCCCGCCGGCATCTTGCAGACGCCGTTCTTCGGACGCGAGCAGCCGCGGCCGATGAACTTCGGCGCGATCGGCGTCGTGATGGGCCACGAAGTGACGCACGGCTTCGACGACGAAGGGCGCAAGTACGACGCCGACGGCAGCCGTCGCGATTGGTGGACGAGCGCGTCGGGCGCCGAGTTCGAGAAGCGCGCGCAGTGCGTCGTCGATCAATTCAACGGGTACGCGCCGTTCGACGACAAGCACGTCGACGGGCAGCTCACGCTCGGCGAGAACATCGCCGATCTCGGCGGCGTGAAGATCTCGCTCGTCGCGCTCCGCCAGGCCAAAAAGGAACGACCGTCGACCGATCGCTACGCGTACTCCGACGAGCAGCTCTTCTTCTACGGCTTCGCTCACTCCTGGTGCGCCAACGTCCGCGAAGAGCGCCAACGCACGCTCCTCGCGATCGATCCGCACTCCCCGTCGCGCTACCGCGTCAACGGTCCGCTCTCGAACACGCCGGAGTTCGCCGCCGCGTTCCGCTGCGCCGCCGGAAGCAAGATGGTCCGCGCGCAGCGGTGCGACATTTGGTGAACGCGCTTACAACCCGAGCGCGGTCTTCGCGGCCGCGTACGATCCCGCGTTCGCCATTCCGATGCTCGTGACGAACGCGCTCATGTCGGTGCCCGTCGCCTCGGTGAGGTAGACGACGTACGTGTTCGCGGTCATCGGTGACGTCTCGTTGCACGAGTCGAATGCGTACGTGTGCTTCGGCGCGAAGAGCGCGGTGAACATCGCGCGCGTGAAGTAGCCGGCTTGCTTCAGTCGCCAGAGCACGCAGTTGCCCTTGGCGTGGATCTCCGTCTGCTGCGTGCAGCCGAGCGCGAAGTCGGTGCCGTCTTGCGCGGCGCCGAAGTCGCTGTCGGGGACGTAGCCGAGGTAGTTGCCGAGCGCGTCGGCGAGACCTTCGTTGAAGCAGACCGAGTTGCCGGTGAACTTCGACGCGATCTGCGCGAAGAGCGTGTGCGTGTGCTCGTGCGAGAACTCGTGCGAGGCGATCGACAGGACGCCGCCGTTCGCGGCGATCCAATCGGGGTTGCCGTAGTTGATCGCGACGGTGCCATCGCCCCACGAGAAGTTTCCTTCGACGCCGAGGACGACCGCCATCTCCGTCGGCAGGAAGAACGCGCGGTACGGCGGCGGCGTCACTTGCGCGATCGCGATTTCGTCGGTCGCGATCTGCTCGATGCGCGCGGCGAGCGTCGCGTGCGTCATCGCGAGATCGTACGTCGCGAACTTGAAGAGGCTCGACGCGCCGTGCGCCGTGGTCGCCGACGTGCCGGCGAATCCGAGGCGCGTCGTTCCGCTCCAGACGGGCGTGACGCCGTAGTACGTCAGCGCCACGTCGAGGTTCGACCCGAGCACCATGCGCGGCGCGTTCGTCGCGGCGAGGAACGCGCTCGCGAAGATCGTCGCCGGACCGCTCACGACGACGGGCGTCGCCGCGACCGACTGCAGGTTGATCCCGAGCGTGCTCACCGGCGCGCCGTTGACCGTCCACTCGACCGTCGTGGTCCGCGTCGGCGAGCACGACGTCGATCCGGGCGGGCAAGCGTTCGCGCGAGGAATCGTCGTGCCGCACAGCGTGACCGCGGTGCAGTACTGGTAGCCGGGCGGGAGCGCGACGCTGGTGTC
>JBBQXV010000290.1:0-11875 GCA_038209335.1 Polyangiales bacterium
CACATCGGCGTAGAACTCGTACGTCGTCTCGGGCGCGAGGTTCACGAGCGAGGCGAGCTTCTTTCGGAGCTGACGCGTGAGCGCGTGCGCGAGCGCCTCGGGCGTGAGCTGGCCGTTGCCAATCAGGTACTCGCCGAGCAACACGCCGAGTCGCTTCGCGCTGTCGACCGCTTTGTCGACCGTATCGCGCGGGACGATGCCATCGCTCACGAGCTCGGCGCCTAGCAGCGCGATTGGGCGCGAGGTCTTCGTCTGCGCAGGCGCGCCGTTGACGAAGCGGAGCATGCTCGTCGCGCCGTCGGGCTCGCGAAACACAATCGTTCCCGACAGCGCATGATCGAGCACGTAGACGAGCGTGTGCACGAGCGGCGTCGTCGCCAACGCGCCGCTCGCGGTCGGCGTCGCGTCGCGCAGCGGATCGACCGGCGCCGTCACCGGCATCGAACGAATGAGCGACGGGCGTTCGTCGTCTTCCCGCGCATCCTCGAACGGCGACTTTGCGACGACCGTGCGATCGGGTCCGCTCCTCGGCGGCGCCGTCATCGTGAGCGGCGGCGCAGGCGACGTCGGCGACGCTTGGACCGGCGAGGTCCCCGGCGCGCGCGGCGACTCGGACATCATTCGACCGAATGCCTCACCGACGCGCGACGGGCTCGTGCCGAACGACGGGAACGACGGACCGCTGACGACGTCGCCTCCCGCCTCGGCGCCCGACGACGGCGGAAACGACGGCGACGATCCACGGCGCTCGACGGGACGCAGCTCGGACATCTGCGACGCCGGCGCGTCCATACCTTTGCGCCAGCCGTCGACGCTGAGCACCTTCGCGATCGCGCGCGCCGGATCGCCTTTTCGTGGCTTCGCGAGATCGACCTCGATCTGCCTGTCGATGACGCCGCCCTGTGCGTCCATGACGAGACGCACGCGCGGCGCGCCGAGCGACGACTTCGCGTCGCCGCCACCGATCACCTCGGCCACCTCGCCGGTCGAGAGCTGAACGACGGTGCCCGTCGGCACGAGCCCGAGCGCGGCCACGAGCATGCGCAGCACGGCGCGATCCGAAGGCTCTTTCAGCTCTTCCCAGAGCGTTCCAATCGCGAAGTCAGGAACGGGCGCGGCGAGGCCGGGCTCCGGCGTGAGGAGATCGTTGTAGCGGTGCGCCATCGCGACGATCTTCGCTTGGAGCGTCGCCGCACGAACGCCGCGGTAGACGGGGCCGAGCGTGGACGCGCGGCGGAGCCAGAGCGCTTCGTACGCGACGACGGTGCGCGTGATCGTCGCTTCGTTGACGCGACCGAGCGCAGTGAGCACAGCGGCGGTCCCGGCGGCGAGCTTGTCCTCGGCGTCCTCGGAGAGTCGCGCGACGACGCCGGTCATCGCGGGGCCGTCGCCGCGTTGGAGCTGCGCGGCGCGTGGACGGCCGACGTCGCGGACCATCGCAGCCATCGCGATGTGCGCGAGGAGCGATCGATCGTCGGTTATCTCGCGCGCAATCGCGACGGCAAGGATCGCCGCGTTGACCGCGCGGCCCGCTTCGTCGTGGTTCGCGTTGCGCGCTTCGGTGACGCCGAGGAACGCGGGGGTCGATCCTTCGGAGAGATCGACGAGGCTCTGCGCGATCCGCTTCACGCGACGAGGCAGCGCCTGTCGCCCCTCGCGCAAGTCGTCGAAGAAGCGCCGCATGACGACGACCGCCGACGCGTACGTCCGGACGACGCGTTGCTCGAACGTCATCGCCTCGATCTCGAGCCCGCGAAGGCGCGCCGCGTCGGTCACCTCGCGCAGACGAATGCGCGGCGAGGGCGCGCGGTAACCCTTCCCTTTCTCGCCGCGCATCGCGACGCCGATCGCCTCCGCGAACGCGCGAAGGTCGTCGGTCGTCACGTCGCGCGCGATCGTCAGCTCGGCGCCTCCGCACCACTCGAGGATCTCCGCAAGCTCCGCCGCCGACTCGTAGACGCCGCGCGATCCCTTCAAGAGCTGCCCCGCGACGAACACCGCGCGCCGCGCGAAGAGCACGTTGAGGTTCGCACCGGAGCGGAGGCAGTACTCCTGAATCAGCTTGTGGAGCTCGTCGAGCTGCCGCAAAAATGCCTGGTTCCCGAGATCGTGAAGCTGCGCGAGCTTGGCGAGGCGATAGACCGCGACGACGACGCCGGCACCGAGATCGCGCGCGTGCTCGCGGCGGACGTTGTCGCCCGCGTCGTTCGTCACGAGGTCGAGGCGCATCGTCATGACGCTTCGCCCGACGCGCGCTGGGCGATCCGATCGGCGGCCGCGCTCGCCGCGCCTCGCACTTCTTCGGACGTGCCCCAACCCTTTTGCGCGACTTCGCGGAGCGACGCGACGACCGCGTTCGACCGCGAGTGCGCGCCGAGCGCTTCGATCGCGGCGAGGCGCGACGCTTCTTTCTCGCCCGACGAGAAGACCCCCCCCTTCTTCGCCATCTCGACCGCGACCGGCTCGCCGCGCTCCGGCGAGAGCAAGACGAGCGCGGTCATGAGATCGGCGCGCTCGTCGCTTCCGAGCTCGTGGAGCGTCGGCGCCTTCACGTGACGAAGCACCACGGGCCAGAGCGCGCGGACCATGTAACGCACGCCCGCTTTCGCAGCCGCCATGCGCGCCATCGCCGACGTCGACTCGAGCATCGTCCCGAGCTCCGCGGCGATCGACTCGGCGTTCCCGGCGAAGAGCACCTTCGCTTCGAGGCGCACGTTCGGATCCTCGCTCTGCCCGAGCGCGGCGAGCGCTTGACGTGCCGCCGGCGATCCGTCGCGCGCGAGGAGCGCCAAGATCCCGCACGCAACGCTCGCTTCGACGCCCGACGCCGCCGCGCCGACCTCTGCTTCGTGCCCGCGCATCACACGCGCGACGTAGCGAAGGAGCGCGTCGACCAGCTCCTGCGGGAGCTGCAGCTTCAGTGCGGCGAGCACGGTCCCGAGCTCGCGTTCGCCGAGCGCTTCGAGGACCGGCTCGAACGCCGACACGCGATGCGGTTCGGCCTGCACGCGGCGAAGCATCAGATCGAACGTCTCGGCGCCGAAGAGCGCGTTGGTCAGTGCGCCGCCGAGCTGACGCGCGGGTGTCGGCGGCAGTTTTTCCGCGAAGCGTTCGAGCAACGCGTGATGCAGCCCCGTCACGACGTCGACGCGTCCCGCGACGACGAGATCCGCCGCCGATCGCCGAAGCGATGCGAGCACGGGCTGCGCGTCGCGGCTCTTCGCGGCGTCGATGAGCGCGTCGACGAGCACGTCGACGTACCGCTCGCTCCATCGTTCGCGCGGTTGATCGAGCTGCGACGCGTAAACGGCGCGCACGACGTCGTCGAGCGACATCGGCGAGCTTCGCTTCGCTTTCGATTTCTCTCCGTCACTCCCGAGCGCTCCACGATCGAGCGACACCGCCATCGCCTTCGCTTCAAGCCGACTCACGTGAAGGCGCGCCGCGTCCTCCGCGACGCGTTCGATCCGATCCGATTCGTCGAAGAACGCTTCGCGCTCGGCCGCGTCGCCGTCGGCGAACGCATCGACGACCTCGTACTTCACGTGCGCGAGCCCCTTCTCCCAAAACGCCGCGGCGAGATCGTCCTCCGGCGGAAGATCGCGCCCCGGCTCGAGGAGCATCAGCGCGAGAAGATCGCGCATCTCGTCGAGCGTCACGCCCGGCGCGATCGACAACGAGCGCATCCCGCACGCGAAGAGGTTGTACGGCACCGCGTCGAACGGCGGCCCCGGCTCCCACACCGTCTGCCCGAGGAACAAGAACGAGTGCGGACGGATCTGCACCGCGAACAGGCGCGGGCTCGCCGCGATCGCCGACGCTATCCCTTCGAACGCGCCGCGCGTCGCGCGCTCGGTCGCCGGATGATCCCACCCGAGCTGCCGCACGCTCGGGAGGACGCGATCGATCCGCTTGAACAGATCGCGAAGCTCGACGACGCGCGGATCGTCCGCGGCCGCCTCTTGCTCGGCGACCGGCGCAGACGCCGACACCGCATCGGACGGCGCGCTCTCCGCCGCGACCACGCGACCGCCCGACGCCGCGGCGACCGAGCGACCCGAAGGCTGCGACGCCGGCCCTTCGGACGCAGGCGCGCCGAACCCGAGCGTCTCCAGCGCCGCGCGAACCGCCGCTTGCATCGCGGCCGCGGACTCGAAGCGATTGCGCCGATCCCACGCGAGCGACTTGTCGATGAGCGCGATCACCTCGACCGGGAGATCCGGCGCCGTCCGCGCGACCGAAGGCACCGGCGCCGTCGCCGCCATCACGAGCGCTTCGTTCTCCGTGCGCCCTTTGTTGATGCGATGACCCGTGACGAGCGCGTGGATCATCGCGCCGACGGAGAACACGTCCGCGCGTCCGTCGAGCTGATCGACGAGCCCCATCGCTTGCTCGGGCGACATGTACGAAGGGGTCCCGAGCGCGGTCCCCGTCGCGGTGCGCTCCGCCGTCGCGCTTCGAAACTGCGCGACGCCGAAGTCGAGGACCTTCACCTCGCCCGCCTTCGTGATGAAGATGTTCGCCGGCTTCAAGTCGCGATGGATGACGCCGATCGCGTGGCACGCGGTGAGGCAGTCGAGGATCGGATCCGCGATCTTGAGAACCTGCGGCACCGGCATTCGCCGCCCCGTGTGCATCCACAGCTCGCGGAGCGTCTCGCCGAGCAAGAGCTCCATGACGAGGAACGGCTCGCCCTCTTCCGTCGTGTCGTCGTCGAGCACGCCGACGCACGCCGTGTGACCGATCTTGTTCGAGACGTACGCCTCGCGAAGGAAGCGATCGCAGACCGTCTTGTCCTTCGCGAAATCGATGTGGAGGATCTTGAGCGCCGCGCGCTGACCGTTGCGATGGGTCGCCGCATACACGGCCGCCATTCCACCGACTCCGAGCAGCGAGTCGATGGTCCATTTCCCTTTGACCGTCGCGCCGACGCGCGCAGCGTATGCATCATCGGCCAACGACGACGACGGAGCAGGGTTCGGAGGCTGGACGGTTTCTGCCACGGATGGATCGCCGCTCGCGCGACGACGACCTCCTTTCGAAATCGCGGCCCGTGCGGCGAGCAGTTGCCTCCGTCCGTACGCCCCGCAATCTCTGAAAGGATATCGAGGTGCCGAGGGGTTGACGAGCGGAACCCGCGCGTTTTCCGATCAGGCGTGCATGTCTCCACACATCGCGCGCGATCTCGCGTGCGAGCTCACTTCCCGCGTGCGAGCACGTTGGCCAAGCAGCCGATCGTCCCGTGGTACGGGTACGCCGCGCGCACCGCGACGGGCTTCACCGTCCAACCGAGGTCTTCGTAAATTTTGCGCGCGGCGTCATCGAGCTTCGCCATCTTCGCGGCGTCCGGGAGCGACGCGTCCGCGTATTGCGGGACCCACGCGATCTTCTTTCCGCCGCGCGTCTCGTAGACGCCGTTCGTGTACGCGAAGTAGGTCTTGTCGTCGAAGGCGACGGTCGGGATGCGCACGACGCGGTATCCGGCGTCGGCGAGATCTTTCGCGGCACGTTCGAAGCGCGCGACCGTCGCGTCGGAGAAATCGCCGCGCAGCGGGTCGCCCGTGTCGGGGCTCGGCTCGCCGGGGACGTAGTCGGCGCCGACGATCGGGATCGCCGCTTTCGGATCGCCGACGAGGACGACGTTGTCGCCGAGCGGCGCCATGTACATCGACATGTGATGCCGCGGGACGTCGCCGTCCTCGGCGCCGAGCATCACGACGTCGCGCGCGAGCAGCTTCGCGACGAGCTCGCGCATCGCAGCGGGCGACGCGAGCCCGCGCGCGCGGTTCTTCACGAAGAGGTTCACATCGACGAGGACGCGCGTCCCGGTGACCGCGAAGTCGCCCGCGTCGAACTCGAGCGGCATCTCGTTGACGTAGAAGCGCTCCGGCATCGCGCTCGCGACGGCCGCGAGCGTGCGCCAGTCGTTCGCGCGCTCGACCCATTTCGGATCGGGCGGAACGGGAATGAGCAGCCCCGTGCGATCACTCGTTTTGCCCGGACCGAGGACGAGCGCGCGATCCTTCGACCACGCGGAGATCGGCCCCGGCACCTGGACGATGCGCGTCCGCGCGTCGAGCGCACCCGACGGATCGATCTTCCGAAGAAAGCGATGAAGCGTGTCCGGCCCACCACCGGGACCGTCACGCTGAATGACCGCAACGAGTCGCGTCGACGGATCGAGCGTGCCGAGAAAATCACGGTACGGCGCGGCGAAGATCGGCTCGAGCCGCGCGACGTAATGAAAGAGCACTTCGTCGAGCGGCCCTTGGTCCTCGACGAGCACCGTGCCCGCGAGCGGCGCGGGCTCCTTCACCGGCGCCGCGACCTTCTCGCGCGGCGTGTACCGCAGCACGAGGATCACGATGACGATCCCGAGCACGACGCCAGCGATCGCCGCGGCGACCGGAAAACTACGACGACGAAGCGCGGGCGTAGGGGCGTCGGGCGTAGGCACGGCGGCTCGACGCGAGGATACGCCCGCGTCGCGGTTCACGCCTTGCCCTTCGCCTTCGCGAGCGCTTGCCCTTGCTTCGGCGCGGGCCCCTTCGGTTCGAGCTGCGGCTTCTGCACCGCTTCTACCCAGTAGTTCGCGCGCGGCGCGTTGTAGGTCACGTAGACCCACTGCGGAATGTCGCCGCCCTTCTCGTTCCACTTCTGCATCAGCGCTTCCCGCTTCTCTTGGAGGCGCTCGCCGATCGTGAGCTGCTTCGCAACGCCGGCGGGGCACGGGATCTTGATCGTCGTCGTCTCGCGCGCAAGGACGACGAGCTTCTCTTTGTGATGCCAGATGGCCGCGGTCGGGCCGCCGGTTCGCGAGTTGGGGTTCGACATCGAGTATTCGATCGCGATGTCGAAGTCGTCGGTGCCGTTCGTGTCGCTCGGGTTCTCGGCGACGAGGACGATGTTCCACCCGCCCTTTGCGGTGTCGTCCTTTTCGAACGACGCCGAGGCAGTGATGACGTTGGGAAAGTAGTTGCCTTTCCGATTCTCACCGTCCGCGTGCGTGACGTGCGGCGTGAGGAGCGCGAGGCCGGAGGTTGCCGTGACGGCCGCGAAGCCAATCACCGTGAAGATGGCGCGGATGGGGTGCAGCATGCCGAGGAAACGCTCGGCGCGCGCGGAGTGCTTCCCGAGATCAGAACGTCTGCATCACAATCGGCATCTGCGGCGCGTTCGGCGCGAGCATCGTGGGCTGCGCACTCATCGCGGGCTGCGCAGCTTGCGCCGGGAGCACGGGGCGCGCGGGCGCGGCCGACTGAACGGGCGCGGCGGCCGCGGGCTGAGTGACGCGAACGGCGTACGAGATCCGCGTGCGCATCTGCGGCGGCTGCTTCGCGTTCTGCGGCGCGGCGGCATCGGCGACCTTCGCGGCAGTGACTTGCGTCGCGATCGCGGCGGGCACGTCGTAGCGCTTCACGATCTGCTGGTGCGCCGCGAGCGTGAGCGTCTCGGTCGTGTTCCACGCGGTCTGCGGCATCGGCGCGACGCGCGACATCGGGCTCGCGACCAGGCGCGTGAGGTCCGTTTGGATAGCAACGGTCGCGGCCGTGTCGCCCTTGTTGCTCGCGACGACGACGACGACCCAGCCGGTCTTCGACTTCGTGTCGCGCACGAGCTCGCCCTTCACCAGGACCGCGCCGATCTTCGTCCCTTCGGCCGTGTACTGCGCGACGGGCTGCTCGCCGTCAGCGTACGTCGTGTTCGGCCACGCGACCGCAAGGCCCGCGGCGACGGTGAAGGTGGCGACGCCGACGAAGGTGACGACCGAGCGAACCGAAGAGCGAAACGAAACCGAGCGCGACATGAGAGTCAGTGCCTTTCTATCCAGGTGGTGTGTTGGATAGACGCGGCTCCGTACGAATCGGTCTCTGCACGATCGGGTGACACGACAAGCCTACGGCAGCGCTCGCGTTTCCGCGCATCGCACATGTGAGAAAGATGCGCTCTTCAGGGGCGACGGGCCGACGACGCGCCGCGCCGCGCGACGAGAACGAGCGCGACGACGAGGCCGACGAGGCCCGCGATTCCGCCCGCGTCGGCCGGTGTCGCGACGCATCCGCAGCTCGGGGTGCTCGCGCCGCCTTGCGGTGGTGCGGCGTCGCCGCCACCGCCCGCGTCGCTCTTCGGTCCGCCTCCGTCGTTCGAACCGCGGCCGGCGTCGTCTTCGATGCCGAGCGTGTTCTTGAGCGCGGGCCACTGCGCGATGCACGACGACTCGGAGGCATCGCCGGCGCAGGCGAGCGGTCCGCGGAGTCCGTTCATGTGGAGGCGCGCGACGAACGTCACGCCTTCGTCGTCGGACTCGCCGAGGATGAACTTGAACGCGTCGGGCGGTAGCTTTTCGTTGGAGCACGAGAAGAGCTTGGCGCCGCTCCGCGTGAGGCAGCCGACGGACACGTCGCTCTTCTTGGTGAACGTCATCGTCGCGCGATCGCCGACGTAGAGCCCGGACGACGGACCGCCCGCGTAGATCGTCGCGCCGTCCGGCGACTGCGCGAAGCCGAGGATGAGCGGGAGCGTGAGCGGCGTGGTGAAGCTCTGCCCCGCGTTGATCGACATGTGCAGCGCGTTGGTCGTCGTGCCGCTCGTGCGCACGTAGATGCGATCGGCGTTGGTCGGATCGACACCGGAGACGAACGGCGCGCGGTCGTTGACCGGATCGAACGGCACGGCGCGCGGCGTCCACAGCGCGCCGTCGTTCGTCGACACGAAGACGGTCGCGACTGTGCTCGCGCCCGCGCCTTTCACGCCGGACGCGTAGAGGCGATGTGGATCGCTCGCGGCGACCTCGAGTGTCTCGACGATGTACGAGCCGTCGATCGGCACGCCGAGCTTGTTCCACGTCACGCCGTCGTCGATCGATTGAAAGACCTGCGACACGTAGACGGGATCGCCCGCGTCGTTCGTCCCCGTCTGTTGGCTCGCGAGCACGAGCACCGTGTGCGGCGCGTCGGGGCGAACGACGACGTCGACGATCGGTTGCTTGTCGAGCGCCCCGCCGACGAAATGCCAGTCGCACCCGAGGTTCGACGAGACGCCGAGCCCCTCTTGCATGCCGGCGACGATCGTCCCGTTTGCCGTGATGGCGATCGGCGGGTCCTCGACGTTCGTGCCGTAGCCGATGGCCGTCTCGCAGATCCAATCCCACGTCGTGCCGCCGTCGTGCGAGACGAGGAAGCCGTACGTCGTGCGCAGAAGGAGAAACGACGGATCGGTCGGCGAGATGACGAGCTGGCTCGCGGCCGGGAAGCGTCCGTTCGCGTGCGCTGCGGGAGACGCGAGGGAGATCGCGGCGCCGAGCGCGAGAGCGAGCGCGACCGAGAGGGAACGGGGGCTCATGCGCCGCTCAGAATGGTCGACAGCGGAGGTTCAGTCCAGCGCGCCGAACTTTTCAACGTGCGCAGCGGATGCCGAGATCGCGGTTCCGGTAGGTCGGCGGATCGTCGTTGCGATCGGTCGTGCGCGCGTCCGGCGGAAAGTCGTTGAACCATCCGCTGCCGCGGTTGACGCGCTCGGCGGTGCACTTATTGGCGTCGGTGTACGAGCAGAGGAAGCCCGAGGTCCACTCCCAGACGTTGCCGGCCATGTCGAGCACACCGAGCGGCGTCGCGCCTGCGGCGAAGGATCCGACCGGCGCGGTCGCGGGGAATCCGTCGTCGGCTTCGTACATCGGCGACCAACTCTCGCCGAGCCCTTTGCCCATCGCGACGCACTCGTTGCCGCATGCGTTGAGCAGCTTTGCTCCGGGCGTCGCGTCGCCCCACGGGTAGCGCCGCCCTTCGGCGCCGCGCGCGGCGTACTCCCATTCGTGTTCGGTCGGAAGCCGCTTGCCGGTGGCGCGGCAGTACGTGTCCGCGGCTGTCCAGTCGACGCAGTTGATCGGGTGCGTTTGCCGATCGGCGCGATCGGCGTTGCAGAACGCGCTCCAAAGCTTGCGCTCGGCGTCGGTGATCTTCGGCCAGTCGACGTTCGTTCCGGCCGCGGCGCACTTTCCGCTGCGCACACACGCCGAGTACGCGGCGACAGTCACCTCGGTGCGATCGATGCAGAATGCACTGACCGTCGCCGCGTGCACGGGCTTCTCGTCGTCGTCGCCGTCGGTCGAGCCCATCGAGAAGCGTCCCGCGGGGATCGCGATCATGCCGTCGGGGCACGAGGTCGAGGTCGAGGTCGCGGCGGACGTCGAAGGCGGAGTCGGGCTCACGGTCGAGGGCACGCTGCTGCCGCATGCCACGCCCATCGCGACGACCCATCCGACACCGAGACCACGCAGCCCCGAGCCTCTCGTCACGCGGTCTCCCGCGTGTACGTGAGCGCGGCGATCGCGCCGATGAGCGCGGAGAGCGGTGCGACGGCGAGTGGCAAGATGCCGAACGAAACAGCCAAAAGCGCGATCGCACCGGGCAAAAATCCGATGATGAGCGCCGCGCGAACGCGCTCGCGCGTCACGTGCGGAACCGTCAGCGCCTGTGCCGCGTCGCGCACGTCGTCGGACGCGAGCGCGACGCCCCACTCACCCGGCGTCTGGCCCGCGGCGCTCATCGCCACCGCGACGTCCGACGCTCCGAGCGCGCCGTCGTCCGACGATGGATGGCCGATCACGGCCACGATGTGCCCGACGTCCGCGAGCGAGCGAACGTCGGTACCGCGTTCGGACGGCAGAACTTCAGGACGAATGTGCTCGATGTCGAGCGACCGCGCGATCGATTGGCACGTCTCACGCGCTTCGCCGCTGAGGAGGATCGGCTCGACCTTCGCGTCGAGGAGGCGCTGCACAGCCGCGCGTGCGCCCGCGCGCATTCCGTCTTGGAGCGCGATGAGGCCGACGAGTTTTTCGGCGAGAGCGACGAGCAGAACGCTGCGACCTTGCGCCTCGAGCTCGGTGACGCGCGCGTCCGCGAGTGCGACGCTGATCTTCTCTTGCATCATGAGCGCGCGGCTTCCGACGACGAGGCGGTCGCCCGATGCCGCGAGCGCGGTGACGCCGAGCCCCGCGTGCACCGCCGCGTTGCGAACGTTGTCCGGTCGCTCGCCGCGCGTGCGCGCCGCGCGCAGGATCGCCGAAGCGAACGGGTGCGTCGACGCCTGCTCCGCGCCCGCTGCGAGCGAGAGCACGCGCCCGACCGCGCCGGCGCCGAGCGGCTCGATCGCGACGATCTCCGGCTCGCCCATGAGCAGGGTGCCGCGCGCGCAGAGGACGGCGACGTCGACGGTGCCTGCACGCTCGAAGGCCTTCGCGTCTTTGTAGACGATGCCGCTCGCGAGCGCCGTCGCGTGGGCCCGCGCGTGGTGGAGCGCGACGACCGCGGAGACGCCCTTCGCGCCGAACGCGAGCGCCGCGGCACACGCCGCCGCGAAGACCTCGACCGGCGACACGCCGTTCGCGAACGCCGCGACCGCGACGAGCGCGGCGACGAGCGGCGCGCCGCGTTCCATCGTGAGGCGGGTCGCGCGCGCAACCGGCGCCGCGACGTCGACGCGCAACGTCGGCGAAAGCGCGAGCTTCGCCCACGCGCGATCCAACCCCGACCACGTCGTCGTGAGGCGCAAGCTCCCGCTCACGACGCGCGCGCCCGCGACCACCGCGTCGCCCTCACGCTTCGTCACGTCGACCGGCGCGTCGAGCCACGGCGTCACCGTCGCCGTGCCCGCCGAGACGATCGCGTCGACGCCGATCACCTCGCCCGACTCGACGACGACCTGCTCGCCCGGCTTCACGTCCCACGGCGCGATCGTCACCGGCTCTTCGCCGTAGAGGACGCGCACCTTCACTTCGAGGGCGCGCGCGATGCGTTGGCGGTTCTCTACGACGCGCATCTTCGCGCGATCGATCAGCATGTCGATCGCGAGAAGCGAAGCGGCGGAGACTCCC
>JBBQXV010000291.1:0-11835 GCA_038209335.1 Polyangiales bacterium
AGGGCGGACGACAAGGGCTCGGCGCGTACTTGGAGGTCGAGTGATGGCGCGCGCGAAGACCCAAGCGCGTCCTCCGGTCCGCGTGCGCGTGACCAAGGCGTACAAGATGTTCGTCGGAGGTGCGTTCGTGCGATCCGAATCGGGGCGGTATTTTCAGGTTCGCGGCGAGCAGGCCGACAGCGCGGATCCGACGCTGGTGAACATTCCGCGCGGCTCGCGCAAAGACGGACGCGACGCGGTGCTCGTGGCGAAGAACGCCGGCGACGGCTGGGCGGCGCGCACGGCGTTCAATCGCGGGCAGATCGTCTATCGCCTCGCCGAGGTGATGGAGTCGCGTCGCGCCGAGCTCTACGCGTCGCTCGTTCGCAGCGGCGAGAGCGCGGAGGGGGCCGCGCGTGAGGTCGACGTCGCCGTCGATCGTTGCGTGTACTACGCAGGCTTTTGCGACAAGTACCAGGGGCTCGTCGCGTCGCACAACCCGGTGACGGGGCCGCATTTCGGATTCACGCTGCCCGAGCCGATGGGCGTCGTCGCGATCATCGCGCCCGAGCGACCGACGCTCGCCGGTCTCGTGTCGACGATTCTCCCCGTCATCGCCGGCGGAAACACCTGCGTCGTCGTCGCGGGCGAGCACGATCCGCGCACGGCCGTCGTCTTCAGCGAGTGCCTCGCGACGAGCGACTTGCCCGGCGGCGTCGTCAACGTGCTCACCGGGCAGGCGAAGGAGATCGCGCCGCATTTGGCGAAGCATCGCGAGATCATCGCCATCGACGCATGGACGGCCGACGTCGAGCTCCGCGCGACGCTCGAGCGCGAGGGGAGCGGGAGCGTGAAGCGCGTGAAGACGCACGCGCTCGCCGACGCGAAGAAGATGCTCACCGAGCGCGGACAAGGCATCGGATGGATCGAGCGCTTCCTCGAGATGAAGACGGTTTGGCACCCGGTCGGGATCTGAAAGGAGCGCGCGATGGCAAAGAGCATTCACGACTTCACGGTCAAGACGATCGACGGCAAAGACAAAAGCTTGGCCGACTACAAAGGCAAAGTACTCCTCGTCGTCAATGTCGCTTCGGAGTGCGGATTCACTCCGCAATACGACGGCCTCGAGAAGCTCCACGAGCAGTACGGCGCAAAGGGATTCGAAGTCCTCGGGTTTCCCGCGAACGAGTTCGGTGGGCAAGAGCCGGGTAGCGACGAAGAGATCAAGACGTTCTGCACGTCGAAGTTCGGCGTGAAATTCCCGATGTTCTCGAAGATCAAAGTGAGCGGCGAGGGGATGCACCCGCTCTACGATTGGCTGCAGAGCACAGAGGCGAATCCGAAGTTCGGCGGACCGGTGAAATGGAACTTCTACAAGTTCCTCGTCGACAAAGACGGTCAGGTCATCGGGCGATTTGCCCACAAGGCCGAGCCGCTCAGCGCTGACGTGAAGTCGGCAATCGAGACCGCGCTCGGCTGAGAGTGGCGATCAGGCGACGGCGGCGAGCGCTTCGTCGAGCGTGAACGCGCCAGCGTAGAGCGCGCGTCCGACGATGGCCGCGGGGATGCCGCGTGCGGCGAGGGCGCGCAGGTGATCGAGCGAACCGACGCCGCCCGATGCGATCACTGGAACGTGCGACGCGGCGGCGAGGCGCGCGGTGGCGTCGACGTTGGGGCCCGCGCCGGTGCCGTCGCGCGCGATGTCGGTGTAGAGCACCGCGGCGATCGGGACGTCGGCGAACGAACGAACGAGATCGAGCGCGCTCACGGCGCTCACTTCGGTCCATCCTTCGGTCGCGACCATGCCGTCTTTCGCATCGACCGCGAGCACCACGGTGTCGGGAAAATCGAGCGCGAGCGCGCGGACGAGCGCGGGATCTTTCACTGCCGCGGATCCGAGCACGACGCGCTCGACTCCGAGCGCGCGGTAGCTCTCGAACGCTTCGCGCGATCGCACGCCGCCGCCGATCTGCACCCCAGGGCCGAACGCGCGCACGATCGCGCGCACGGCCTCGACTTGCGTCGCGCGTCCCGCTTTGGCCCCTTCGAGATCCACGACGTGGAGGCGAGGCACCTTTCCGCGCCATGTCGTCGCGCGCGCCGGAGGATCCGCGTCGTAGACAGTGACCTTCGCGTAGTCGCCCTGATGCAGGCGCACCGCCTGGCCTCCGAGGAGATCGATCGCCGGCAAAATGGCGAGGCTCATAGACGCACGAACCGCTCGAGGAGGGCGATGCCGGCGCGCTGGCTCTTCTCGGGGTGAAACTGGCATGCGAAGACATTGTCCTTCGCGATCGCGCTGACGAACGCTTCGCCGTACTCGGTCGTCGACGCCACGATGCTCGCGTCCTTCGGCCGCACGACGAAGCTGTGCACGAAGTAGAAGTGCTGCGCGTGATCGGACAGAAGGCCGCGCGCGCGCGCCGACGTCGCGGGCTCGGCCTGGTTCCATCCGGTGTGCGGAATCTTGAGCGCGCCGCCGGTCGTCGCGTCGATTCCGCCCGCGAGCCGCGCGACGTGGCCCTCGAAGATCCCGAGCCCCGCGCACCCCGGCGCCTCTTCGCTCGCACCGAAGAGGACTTGAAGCCCGAGGCAGATTCCCAGGTAGGGCGATCCCGCGCGGACCTTTTCGCGAACCGCATCGCCGAGCCCGTTCGCCAGCGCGCGCGCGCAATCGCCAAACGCGCCTTGTCCCGGAATCACGATTTTGTCTGCGTGACGAATGTGTTCCGGGTCGCGCGTCACCGCGATTTTTGCCCCCGCGCGTCCCTCCGCCGCGCGTAGGATGGCGCGCTCTACGCTTCGGAGGTTTCCGAGGCCCACGTCGCAAATCGCGATACGCACGGCATTTCGAATAGCATGCGTACGTACAAGCGTGGTATTCGGCTTCCCACGAATGTTAGCGCACCGAGGGCGGGGCGCGGATTGCTTGAGGAGAGATCGATGACTCGCAAAATCTGGCGAAGTGTTTCCTGGCCCATTCTCGTGGCCGGGCTCAGTGCACCGATGTTCCTGAACTGCGGCTCGTTGCCGAAGGTGCCCGGCGTGCCGGAGCTCCCTGGAACGTGCAGCCTCGACACTTCGAGCGCGGAGGCGATCGCGAAGTTCGACTTCGCGGGCGAGTTCAAGCTCGACGCGAAGGCGGCCGGACAGCTCAAGAACGGCATCACTGCCGCAGTCGAGCTCAAGGCGTTCGCCGACTCGATCGACGCCGACCTCAAGGTCGCGTGCGGCGGCATCGCGAAGGACCTCGGCCACGGCGGGGACTTCAAGAGCGGCGAAGAGGCCTGCAAGGCCGCCATCTCCGCGATGGGCGAAATCAAAGCCAAGTTTGGTGCGAGCGCGAAGATCGTGATCGACCTCGTTCCGCCGCACTGCGGAATCGACATGAACGTCATGGCCGATTGCGCGGGCAAGTGCGACGCATCGGTCACCGGTCCCAGCGCGAAGGTCGAATGCGAGCCCGGGAAGCTTCAGGGCGAGTGCTCGGCGAAGTGCAAGGGTACCTGCGACATGTCCGTTGCCGCGACGTGCAGCGGCACGTGCAACGGATCGTGCGACGCGACCTTCTCGGGCACCTGCGGTGGCAAGTGCGAAGGCAAGTGCGACGGCAAGGTCATGGACGCGAAGGCGAACGGCTCGTGCGGCGGCAAGTGCGACGGCAAGTGCGACGCGAAGGCGTCCGGCACCTGCGGTGGCAAGTGCGGCGGTAGCTGCGCGCTCCAGGCCGAAGGCGAGTGCAAGGGCACCTGCACCGGCGGTTGCTCGGTCGAGATGAAGGCGCCCAAGTGCACGGGCACCGTCACCCCGCCGAAGATGAGCGCGGAGTGCTCGGCTCACTGTGACGCGCAGGTTCAGGCGAAGGCCACCTGCACGCCGGCCAAGGTTTCGATCAGGGTCGACGGCGCGGCGGACATGAAGGCGGCCGAGCAGTTCAAGTTGGCGATCGAGAAGAACCTCCCATTGGTTCTCAAGATCGCGATCGGCATGGGCGACCGTGCGGCGAAGATGGCCGGCAACGTGAAGGTCGTCATCGAGGGCGTTCAAGGCAGCGTCGAGGCGTCCGTCAAGGCGTCGCCGATGCTCGGCGCGAAGCTCACGGCGTGCGTCGCGGCCCCGTTCAAGGGCGCGTTCGACGCGGCGGCCAGCATCAAGGCCAACGTCAACGTGTCGGTCGACGTCAAGGCAAGCGCCTCGGCGAGCGGCAGCGCGGGCGGCAAGGCTGGCTGATTCCGTCAGCTAGCTGAATGCGCAGCGGCGCGGGTCTTCGGACTCGCGCCGTTTCGCTTTTGTGCCGATCGAGAATTGGAACAGGGAGATCGGGAGTCGATCAGGCGACGAGGACCGTGCCGATGCTTCCGGGCGACGCGACTTCCGCGGCGAGCTGGCCGCGCTGGAGGCGGCCGACGATGTGGACGGCTTTGACGCCTTCGCGGATCGCGGCGAAGGACTCTTCGAGCTTGGGGATCATGCCCTTCGTGACCACGCCGTCGGCGATCAGTTTTTTTCCGTCGGTCATCGTGATGCGTGCGATGCGCGACGCTGGATCGGCGACGTCGCGGAGGACGGCGGGGACGTCGGTGACCAAGAGCAGCGCTTTGGCGTCGAGCGCGATCGCGAGCTGGTTTGCGACGATGTCGGCGTTGATGTTGTAGACGTTGCCCGCGTCGTCGGCGCCCAGGCACGCGACGACCGGAACGAAACCGTTGGCGGCGAGGAGCGCGAGGAGATCGCGGTTGACGCCGGTCACGTCGCCGACGTGGCCGAAGTCGATCGGATCGGGGCCGCCGCCGCTGACGACGCGCGGAGGTCGCTTCACGGCGCGGACCGCGAGGCTGCTCGCTCCGTGAAGCCCGACGGGCTTGGCGCCCGCAGCGACGAGCGCGCTGCACAGATCGACGTTCACCTTGCCGGCGACGACCATCTTCATCACGTCGAGCGTCGCGGCGTCGGTGATGCGGCGTCCCGCCACGACGTTCGGCGTCTGCCCGAGTCGCTTTTGCAAATCGGTCGCCTGCGGTCCGCCGCCGTGCACGACGACGACGCGCTCACCGCGCGCGGACATCTCGGCGACGTCCGCGGCGATCGCGGCGAGGTATTCGCCTTGGACGACCTCGCCGCCGAGCTTGAGGACGACGTACGAAGCTCGGTCGCTCACGGCCAACCGCCCGGATCCTCGAGCGTCAGCGTTTCGTCGAGACCGAGCATCAGGTTCATCGATTGAATCGCTTGGCCCGCGCCCCCTTTGATCAAGTTGTCCGTCGCCGAGAAGCACGCGACGACACGCTTTCCTCCGCTCACGTCGCCCGGCTGGATCCCGATCTCCGCAAAGTTCGTCCCCTTGACCGCGACGACCTCGGGCAGCCGCTTTGCCGGAACGCGGACGAACGGCTCCTTCGCGAACGCGTCGGCGTAGAGCTTCTTCAGCGCGTCGGCCGACACCGACTCGTCGACGTGCGCGAAGCTCGTCGCGAAGATCCCGCGCGACAACGGCGCGCTCACCGGAACGAAGCGAAGCGTGATGTCCTTCGCGCCCGCGAAGACGAGCGTCTCGGCGATCTCCGGGATGTGCTGATGATCGAGCGGCTTGTACGTCTTCAGGTTGTTCGATCGCGTCGGGTGATGCGTCCCGGCCTGCGGCGCGATGCCGCTTCCGGACGATCCTGTAATGCCGACGATCTCCACCGGCCCCGTGAGGAGCCCCGCCTTCGCGAGCGGCAAGAGCGCGAGCTCGATCGTCGTCGCGAAGCATCCGGGCGACGCGACGTACTTCGCTTTTCGGATCGCGTCGCGATTGAGCTCCGGGAGCCCGTAGACGAACGTGCCGTCGAGCTTCTCGGGGCACGGGTGCTTTGCGCCATAGTAGCGCTCGTAGACCGCAGCGTCGCGCAGCCGGAAGTCACCGGACAAGTCGACGATGCGCGCGCCCGTCGCGAAGATCTCCGGCGCCTTCTGCGCGCTGATCTTGTGCGGCAATCCGAGGAGGACGACGTCCATTCCCTTCGCCGCTTCCGCGGGCGTGAGCCCTTCGAACTTCAGATCGGTCTGCCCCTCGAAGATCGGATGCACCGCCGAGATCGGCTCGCCGATGAAGTCGACCGATGCGACGCGCACCAGCTCGACCTCGGGGTGACGAAGGAGTCGCCGAATGAGCTCGGCACCGCCGTAGCCGCTCCCGCCGATGACGGCGGCTTTGAATCGCTTGGACATGGCGCGAGGTTAGTACACGGCGCGCGCCTTGCCACCCTCGCGCGGCGTTGCGCGGCGCGGCGTGCGCGCGGCGCACAGGGCTGACTTCGGCGTCGTTGCAGCGCGGATACAGGCCGCGGATTGGCGCGTGGTCGCTTCGTTTGCGCGCGGAACGTTCGTTGCTGATGTACTCGTCATGACTTCCTTCGATCGCGTGGCGCGCAGCGTCGCTTGCTTGGTCGGTGTGTTGCTCGTGCTCTTCACGGTGCGTCTCGTGCGAGCGTCGGAGGGCGCGGACGACGACAAGGTCGCGCCGCTCGACAAGCGCGAGGTCGCGACGTGGGATCACCTCGAGGTGTCGATGGGGTTCCTCGCGGGGCAGCGGCGCTACGCGTCGACGCCGTTCGCGCTGTCGAGCGCCGGCGCGGGCACCGTCGCGGGCGCGACGTCGCTCGTCGAGCCGTTCCAGCGCGCACCGTTCGACAACGTCACCGTGCTCGGCGTCCGCTACGACCTCCGCCTCGTCGTCAGCTACGTGCGCATGACGGCGGGCTTCGACATGCCGTTCACGTCCTTCCGTCTCGGCGACGGCGCCGGACGCTACGTCATCGGCGGCGTCGAGCGCGACGTCTCCGTGCGATCGATCGGCACCAAGGATCTCCGCTTCGGCCTCGGCGGCGAATACCCGATCGGTCCTGTCGCGCCGTTCGTCGATCTCGTCGGCGCGATCCACTGGGTGAACACGACGCTCGCGATCGACGGCACCGGTCACGACTACGCCGCGTCCACGTTCGCATTCTCCGTGCGCGGCGGCGCGCGCCTCCACGTCCGAAAATGGTTCTTCGCGTCGGCCGCTGGCGAAATCGGCCTCGTCGGCGACGTGCGCTGGGGGGCCGAGCTGTCGGTCGGGTTCGCGTTCATGTGACGGGGTGTACACTGCACCCCATGGCCGACCGCATCGTAGAGATCAGCACGCGCGGCTACGGCTCACGCATCCGCGAGTCGATCAAATCCTTCCTCATCGGGATCGTCCTCTTCCTCGTGTCGTTCCCGGTGCTTTGGTGGAACGAAGGGCGCGCGGTGCAGGCGGCGGACTCGTTCGACGAAGGGGCGACGAGCGTCGTGTCGGTGCCGTCGGATCGCGTCGATCCCGCGAACGAGGGGAAGCTCGTGCACGTTTCGGCGGCGGCGCTCGTCCACGAGTCGTTGCGCGATCCGGTGTTCGCCGTGAGCGCGGAGGCGCTGCGCCTCATGCGCGTCGTCGAGATCTACGAGTGGATCGAGGAAGAGAAGACCGAGACGGCGAAGAACGTCGGCGGGAGCGAGACGAAGACGACGACGTACACCTATTCGAAGAAGTGGTCGGAGAAGCTCGCCGACTCGTCCGCATTCAAGCAAAAGGCCGATCACACGAACCCGACGACGATGCCGTACGACGGGAAGGACATGGTCGCGACCGACGCGAAGCTCGGCGCGTTCTCGCTTCCGGACGAGGCGATCAAGCGCCTCGCGAAATTCGAAGACGTCGTGGTCGACGAAGCCGCGAAGGCCAAGCTCGCGCCGGAGCTCATGTCGCGCGCGCAGCTCGCGGAAGGCAAGATCTTCCTCGGCAAGAGCGCGAGCGATCCAGCGGTCGGCGACGTGCGCATTTCGTTTCGGGTGATTCGTCCGCAGATCCTCAGCGTCATCGCGCAGCAGTTCGGATCGACGCTCCGCGCGTACCCGACGAAGGCAGGCGACGGGCTCTTCCGCGTCGACGCGGGCGCGGTCGACGCGGGAAAGATGTTCGCCGAGGCGCGCTCCGAGAACGTCACGCTCACGTGGATCCTTCGCGGCCTCGGGTTCTTCTTGATGGCACTCGGGATGTCGCTCTTCTTCAAGCCGATCGCGACCGTCGCGGACTTCATTCCGAAGATCGGATCGCTCGTCGGGTTCAGCGCGGTCGTGTTCTCGATGGTGCTCGCGGGCGGGCTCTCGGCGGTCACGATCGCGGTCGCGTGGATGGCGCACCGGCCGCTCCTCGGCATCGCGGTGTTCCTCGGCGGTGCCGCGGCGCTCGTCGGAGTCATCCTGATGATGCGCGCGGGGAAGCGTCGAAAGCGCGCCCTCGTGTGAGCGCGTCAGGGGGAACCGTGCCCGATGCAGTGACGCTCAGCGCTTGGATTCGTCCTTAAGGCGCATCGCTTCGAGGAGCAGAGGGCCGATAGGCATCGTCGGAGTCGTCCCGCGACGAATCGGTCCGGGGCGAAACCAGAAACGTCCGCGCTTCCAGTCGAGCACTTCGCGGAGCACGGCGACGTGCTCGCGCGGCGCGCTATCGAGCGTGCTCCGGAGGACCGCGCCGTCGACGAGCTCGAACGTCGCCGTCTTGCCCCCGTCGGTGCGCACCTTCAATCGCCCGGTGCGTCGCTCCATGTCGAAGATGGTGAGCACCGTCGACAGCTCCATTTGCGCGATGTCGCCGCGCACCGCCGGCGGAAGGCTCGACGACGCCGGACCGTACGAGTCGCGCTGCACGCTCATTCGTTTCGCCAGCTCGATGAGCGCACGCACCTGCGCGACGATCTCTTCGATGCCGTACGGCTTGGTGATGTAGATGTCGGCGCCGACGTTGAAGCCTTGGAGCTTGGTCTCCTTGTCGTCCGCCGCGGTGAGAAACACGAACGGCGTCGACGCGACGCGCCCGGCGTCGGTGCGAATCTTTCGCGCGACCCACGTGCCGTCGAGATCCGGAAGCATCATGTCGCAGACGATGCAGTCGGGCGCGAGCGCGAGCGCCTGTGCGAGGCCGTCCTTCGCGGTCGCGGCGACGTGCACCTCGAAGTGCGCCTCGCGGAGGACGCGCGCGAGCAGCGTCGACTCCCATTCGTCGTCTTCGATGATGAGCACGCGCCCGTGCGATGGGGCCACGAAAGAGACGTTAGCACGTTCGTGCTACCCTCCGCGCGCGATGGGCGTGACGGCAAGGACGCACGGAGAGGAAGCCGCAGCGTGGCTCCTCGACAAGCAACGCGCGATGGAAGACGCCATCGCCGCGCTCGTCGAGATCAATTCGTTCACCGAGAACACCGAGGGCGGGCGCAAGGTCGGCACGCTGCTCCGCGATCTCTATCGCACCGACGGCGTCGAAGCGTCGTCGCGGCAGAGCGAGCGGTTCGCGGATCACTTGGTCTTTCGCACGCGCGCGAAGGAGTCGAACAAGGGGGCGATCGCGCTCGTCGGTCACCTCGACACGGTGTTTCCTCCGGGGACGTTCGAGGGATTTCGGCGCGACGGCGATCTCGCGCGCGGTCCGGGCGTTCTCGACATGAAGGGGGGGCTCACCGTCGTCGCGTTCGCGCTGAAGGCGCTCGCGGCGACCGGCGCGTTCGATTCGCTCCCGCCGATCCGCGTCGTGGTCGTCGCGGACGAAGAGGTCGGATCGCCGGAGGGGCAGGGGATCCTCGCGGCGGCGATCAGCGGCTCGGCGGCGGCGCTCGTCTTCGAGGCGGGGCGCAAGAACGATCTCATCATCACGCGCCGCAAAGGGACCGGCGGGATGACCGCGATCGCGCACGGCAAGGCCGCGCACGCCGGGGCGAACCACAAGGACGGCGCGAACGCGCTCTGGGCCATCGCGCGCTTCGTCGATCGCGCGCAGGCGCTCACCGACTACGATCGCGGTGTCACGCTCAACGTCGGCAAGATCGTCGGCGGCCAAGGGAAGAACACGGTGCCGGATCGCGCCGAGGCGCTCATCGATCTTCGTTTCTGCACGCGCGCCGACGGCGACGAGCTGGTGCGCGCGGTGCAGCTCGCCGCGGAGGCCGCCGCGACGTCGGTCGCAGGAACGCGCATCGAGCTTCAAGGCGGCGTCGCGCGCCAACCGCTCGAACGTACCGACGCGAGCGCCGCGCTCATGACCGAGTACGCCGCGTGCGCGCGCGCGAGTGGCCTCGGCGACGGCGAAGCGCCGCTCATCGGCGGCGGCTCGGACGCGAGCACGTCGTCGTCGCTCGGTATCGCGTCGATCGACGGCCTCGGTCCGCGCGGCAGCGGCTTTCACACGAAGGACGAGCTCATCGAAGTCGCGACGCTCGTTCCGAAGGCACAGGCGCTCGCGCGATTTCTCGCGGGCCGCAGCATCCGTTCTGGAGAATCGACATGACGAAGAGTGCGATCGCGCCGTTGGTCTTCCTCCTCGCCGCGTGCGGCGGCGGCGTCGCGTCGGTTCCGGGGCCGTTCTCGCTGCCGATTCCTCCCGCCGCGAACGCGACCTCGATCCCAACCCCGACCTCGACTCCGACCTCGATCGCGACTTCGACCTCGACTTCGATGCCGAGCAAGCCCGGGTTCCCCGTCGTCGTCGAAGGCATGACGCCATCCGCCGACGGCGTTCCGATCCACTACGTCAGTCGCGGCGACGGCGACACCGCGGTCGTCTTCGTCCACTGCTGGGGATGCAACATGCACTACTGGGACGGCGCGATGGCGAAGGTCGCGCCGAAGTACCGCGTCGTCGCGCTCGATCTCGCCGGACACGGAATGTCCGGAACCAAGCGCACGAAGTGGAACGTTCGCTCGTTCGCCAACGACGTGCGCGCGGTCGTCGACAAGCTCGGGCTGAAGCACGTCATCCTCGTCGGCCACTCGATGAGCGGCAACATCACGCTCGACGCGACGCTCGTCATGACCGACAAAGTCGCCGGGCTCGTTCCGATCGACACGCTCCACGACGCCGATCGCAAGATGCCGCCGGACCGGCGAAAGAAGTTCTTCGACGAGCTCCGCAAAGACTTCGTCGGCGCGACGTCCAAAATTGTTCGATCTCTCTTCCCGCGCACGACCGATCCGTCGATCGTCGATCATGTCATCGCCGACGAAGTGAAAAACGATCCGAAGATCATGATCCCGACGCTCGAGGACAACTTTGGATACGAGACGGACGAGGCGCTGAAGAAGGTGAAGGTGCCTATCGTGTGCGTCAACGCCGACCTCTATCCGACGGAGCTCGAGCACAATCGGAAATACGCGCCGCAGTTTCAAGCGCGCATCGTGAAGGGCGTCGGCCATTGGCCGATGTTCGAGGCGCCCGAAGAGTTCGAAGCTGCGGTGCTCGGTGCGATCGACGAGGTCGCGACGAAGAAGTAGCACTGGGCGTCGAAAGCCAAGCCTTCGGGTCTGCTACGGTCTGACACTCGATGAGAAAAGGCCTTCTCCTTCTCTTCGTCGCGTCTCTGCCGGCGACGCTCGCGACGTCGTGCGGCGAGCCGAAGCAGTACGACGGACCGATTCCCATCGTCGCGGGGGCGGCGTCGCGCAACATGGCGCTCCTCGATCGAATGCGGCAAGAGGCTCAGGTCGACGCGGGCACGACGCCGCGCGCGCGCGTGCGACGGATGGCAAAGGGCGAAGAGCTCGGAGGGCCGAACGCGACGGGACGCGCGGGCGACATCGTCCTCGAGAACGACGAGGTCGTCTTCGTGATCGATCAGCTCGGATCGAACGCGGGCTTCGCCGAGAGCGGCGGCAACATCGTCGACGCCGCCGACGCGCGCGCGCGCAAAGACGAGCTCGGACAAATGTTCACGTACTTCGGGGCGTTCCCGCGGCAGGCCGTGTACGACGAGATGACGACCGGCGCGAACGAAGACGGCTCGGCGTGGGTCGAGGCGAAGGGGCACGAGC
>JBBQXV010000292.1:0-11688 GCA_038209335.1 Polyangiales bacterium
AAGAACGACGCACGCGTCGTGTCGCTCTTCGCGAGCACGCGAAAGCGCGCGTGGGCGTTCGTGGTCGCAGAGGTGCTGTGACTCAGTCGGTCGTGTCCTTCATCTTGGCCATGGCGGCCCTCACCTTTTCATTGGTCGCGCACGGCAGCATCCCGCCCATGATCTTCGCCGCGGCGGCCTTGAGTCGCTCGCCATACTTCGCCTTGAACGCAGCCTTCTGCTCCGGCGTGAGCCGATCCTTGTAGCTCTTCAGCTCGGCGCGCTCGGCCGCGGTGTCGTCGGCGAACTTGTTGAGATCGGCGCCCATCTTGTCGCAGTTGGATTTGTCGGCGTCGATGATGTTCGCCATCCGCTCGACGAGCGCGACGGCGCGCTCGGCAAGTCTGTCCATGTTGGCGTCGGCCACGGCAAGGCGCGGAGCGGCGACGAGGAACGCGAACGCGAGCACCAAGAAGACGAAGAGCTTCTTCATCCGCGCATTGTAGCGCGGCAGGGCGTCAGAGCCCCATCAGCTTCGCGACGTAATACCGCATCGTCTCGGTTGTCCCGCCGCCGATCCGAAACAGGCGCTGGTCTCTCCACGCGCGCGCCACGTGGTACTCCTCGATGTATCCCCAGCCGCCGTGGAACTGCAGGCACTGGTCGGCGATCTCGCTCATCACGTCGCCGACGAAGATCTTCGCGAGGGAGATCGTCTTCACGGTCTCCATGTCGACGTTGTCCTTCTTGACGTACTTGTCGTGGTTGTACATCTCGGCGCCCTTGTACGTGAGCGCGCTCGCCGCTTCGATCTTCGCGGTGAGGTCGACGAACTTGTGCTGCCAGTACTCGCGCTTGATGATCGGCTTGCCGAACGCCTTGCGATCGCGCCCGTACTTGATCGCCTCTTCGATCATCAAGCGCCCGCCGGAGCACGCGCTCGTGCACGCGATGATGCGTTCGCTCTGGAAGTTTTGCATGAGGTACATGAACCCCATGTTCTCTTCGCCGAGGAGGTAACGCTTCGGGATGCGCATGTCCTCGAACGAGAGCTCGGCGGTGTCGCTCGAGTGGTTGCCGATCTTCTTCAGCTTCCCAGAGACGCTGAAGCCTTTGGTCTTCGTCGGCACGAGGAAGAAGCTGCACCCGTGCGCGCCCGCTTCGGGGTTCGTCTTCGCGAGGAGCGTGACGAAGTCGGCGCGCGTGCCGTTCGTGATGAACGTCTTCGCGCCGTTGATCACGTAGTCGTCGCCGTCTTTCTTCGCGACGGTCTGGATGCCCGCGACGTCGCTGCCCGCGTTCGGCTCGCTGACGCCGAGCGCGGCGATCTTGTCCCCCTTGATCGCCGGCGTGAGAAACTCTTCGATCTGTTCTTTGGTGCCGATGTCGTTGATGACCGGCGTGGCCATGTCGCTCTGCACGAGCAGCCCCATGCCGACGCCCGCCATCAAGCAACGCGGGAGCTCTTCGCTCTTCGCGACCGAGAACCAGTAGTCGCCGCCCGCGCCGCCGACGCTCTCGGGGTAGTGCGCGCCGATGATCCCGAGCTCGCCCGCGCGCTTGAAGACCCAGTTCGGAAAGAGCTCGTCCTTCTCCCATTCGTCACAGTGAGGAGCGAGCTCCTTCTCGGCGAACTGGCGGACGGTCTTACGGAATGCCTGGTGCTCTTCGGTAAACGGGCTCGGCATGGCAGCTCTCCTGGCGTCTTTTCGCGTGCGAACGACGAATTGATTCGTACACGAAACATCTGCCAGCGCAAGGTCCCCGGGCGTACGCTGCGCGCATGAAAGACGTGGCGGTGACGGGCGCGACGGGGTTCATCGGGAGCGCGGTGGTGCGCAAGCTGCTCGAAGCGAAGCGCAGCGTGCGCGCGATCGTCGAGCCGGGGGCGAACACGAAGAACCTCGATGGGCTCAACGTCGAGCGCGTGACTTGCGACGTCACCGACGGCGTGAAGATGCAGCGTGCGCTCGCGGGATGCGAGGCGCTCTACCACCTCGCGGCGATCTACAAGACGTGGCTCCCCGCGCCGGAGATCATCTACCGCGTCAACATCGAGGGGACGGTCGCGACCTTGCTCGCGGCGCAGCACGCGAAGATCCCGCGCGTCGTCTACACGAGCAGCATCGCGGCGATCGGTCTCGTCGATGGAGGCGCGGCCGACGAGACGACCGAGTTCAATCTCTTCGACATCGCGAACGAGTACATCCTCACGAAGTGGCAGAGCGAACGGATCGCGATGCGCTACGCCGAGCAAGGCGCGCCCATCGTGATCGTGAACCCTGCGTTCCCGTTCGGACCGGGCGACGTCGCGCCGACGCCCACGGGAAAGATCATCCTCGCGCTCCTCAAAGGGATGGTCCCCGGCAAAAGCCCCGGAGGCTTCTGCACGATCGACGTCGACGATTGCGCTGCAGGCCATCTCCTCGCCGAAGCGAAGGGGCGCGCGGGGCAGCGCTACATCTTGGGGAACGACAACGTCACGCTCAACGACTTCTTCGCGCTGGTCGCGCGCGCGGCGAACGTGCCCGCACCGCGGCTCCCGCTCCCGAAGTCACTCGGTGCGTACGTCGCGCTCGGTATGGAGCTTTGGTCCGACCACGTTTCGCACAAGGAACCGGCGGCGACGTATCGCTCGATTCGCTATGCGCAGCGAAACGCATTTTTCTCGAACGTGAAGGCCAAGGGTGAGCTTGGCCTTCCGTCGAGACCGCTCGCGGACACCATCCACCGCGCGGTTACTTGGTTCCGCGCGGAGGGGATGGACCGCTGACGTTCGTTAGGGTCGGCGTGCGGTACATACACGCCGACGAGTACCTACTTCTTCTTCGCCGCCTTCTTCTTCGCGGTCTTCTTCTTCGCAGTCTTCTTTGCAGCCTTCTTCTTAGCAGCCATGTGGATGACCTTTCCTTTCCGTGTGGGAACTACTTTGTGCTTCGAGAGAGTTTTGGATTTTGCTTTGGCTTTGGGGGCGGCCTTCGCCTTCTTCGGCGCGGCCTTCTTCGGAGCGGCCTTCGCCTTCTTCGGCGCGGCTTCGGCTTTCGGAGCGGCCTTCGCTTTCGGAGCGGCCTTTGGCTTTGACTTGGGAGACGGCGCGGCCGTCTTCGCCGCCGCCGCCTTCTTCGACGGAGCGGCCTTCGCCGGACCGTGCACGCCGTTGCGAACGGGACGCGGGACCGCGTCGCGCTGAACGGCGCGCGCGTCGAGCGCCTCCTTCACCTTCTCGTCGAGCTCGACGAAGTCGAACGGCTTGTCGATGTACGCGTCGGCTCCGTAGAGCGGCGACGTCATCTCGTTCACCTTCTCGCCGATGCCCGTGAGCATGACGACGCCGGTGTGAGCGAAGCGCGCTTGGTCCTCACGGATCTTGCGGCACACTTCCCAACCGCTCATGCCGGGCATCATCACGTCGAGCACGACGAGATCCGGCAAGAGCTCTTGAGCGAGTCGCCACGCTTCATCGCCGTCAGGCGCTTCGACGACTTCGAGCTTCGGGTTGTCGAATGCTTTGAGATGACGAACGACGAGCTCCAACATCGTCGGCTCGTCTTCAGCGACGAGGACGACGGGGGGAGCGGAGGAAGCAACCATGTCGGCGATGATCGAGTCATCGTGATCTTTGGTCAAGAGAACTTCACTCGTCCGGAAACTTCGTGTCGACGCGCGACGTCGACTCGACGAGCTCGCGAGACGCGTTCACGTACTTCACGATCGTCGGCATGTGACCCTTCGTGAGCTTCAACTTCGCTTGCATCATGCCCTTGATCGGATCGAGCTCGCGCTTGATCACCTGCTTCCAACGCGCGAGATCCGCGACGATCACGAACGCTGCGTTCTGCGCTTCGCTCGCAGAAACAAGTCTGCAATCCAGGCACGATCCTTCCGCGACGTCGAGCCACATGCCCATGTCTTCGGCGATGCCGACGTCGGGCTGCGCCTTCACGACCATCGCGACGACGCCGTGCGTCCAATCTTTACCGGCAGCTTTGTACGCGGCGTTGCTGTTGATCGCGTCCTTGTAGGCCGCGCACCACTCGGCGGAGGGAAAGGGATGAGGCATGCGCGGAATCTAGCGTAGACGCGCCGATTCATGCGCTGCAAACTGGCGGAGCCTCGCATGACCGCTCGCACTCTCCCGAAGCCGACCGTCCACGCGCCGGGCGTGCGACGCCTCGACGCGGTGCTCGACTTCGTCGCGTTCGTCGCGCGGCCGATGCCGTTGTCGACGCTGCTCGACGGGACGCCCGGACGCATCGCGGGGATTTTCGGCGCCGACGTCTGCTCCCTCTATCTCCTCGAAGGCGACGGGCAAGAGCTCGTCATGCGCGGCAACGTCGGCTTCACGCACAGCGCGCTCGGGCAAGTGCGGCTCCGCGTCGGGCAAGGGATCACCGGCGAAGCGGTCGAGTACCTGCGACCGATCTCGGCAGAGACCGCGGAGCAGCACACGTCGTACAAACATTTCGAAGAGCTCGGCGAGGAGCGCTTCCCCGTGTTCCTCGCGGTGCCGCTCCGCGCGAAGGCCGGACCGCTCGGCGCGCTCGTCGTGCAGCGTGCGACCGTCGCGTTCGACGCGGCGGACATCGAGCTGCTCAGCGTCATCGGCGCCGTCATCGCGGCCGGCGTTCGTCAGCAAGAGCTCCTCGACGCAAAGCGCGAGAAGACGCCCAGGCGCGCGGGCGGCGGTACGCGCAAGGTGACGCTCACGGGCCGGCCGCTCATTCCGGGTCGCGCGCTCGGTGCGGTGAGCGCGCTTCGCCGTCCGCCGCCGCGTCCGAGCGAGAACATCCCGAGCGCGAGCCACACGAGCGCCGACGTGCGCCTTCTTCGCAGCGCGTTCGACGTCGCGGACAAAGCGATCGAGGGGCTCCGCCGCCGCGCGAAGAAGCTCGAGCTCGGCACGGAGGCAAACTTCCTCGACACGTACCACGACCTCTTGAGCGACCAGCGCTTCCGCCAACGCGCGAGCGAGATCGCCGAGCAAGGGCACGGACTCGCGCAAGCGTTCGGTCAGGTCGCGCGCGAGGCGACGCGCACCGCGGTGGCGTTCACGAAGGACTCGTTCCTCGAAGAGCGCGCGCGCGATCTCGAGGACCTGTGCGACGCGCTGACGATGCTCGCGGCGTCGGGCGACAAGCGCGCCGAGCTCCCGACGAAGGCCATCCTCCTCGGTGACAGCATCACGGTGTTCGACTTGCTCGTGACGTCGCGCGCGCAGCCGGTCGGGATCGCGCTGAGCGAGCGCGCGAGCGGCCCGCGCACACGTGCGCTCCTCGAGCTGATGGGCGTACCCGCGGTCGTCGACGTGCAAGGTCTCTTTCGGTGGGCATCGGACGGCGACATCGCGCTCCTCGACGGCGATCACGGCCTCTTCATCATCAACCCGTCGAAGAGCGAAATGGCGTCGCTGCGCGAGTACAAGCGCGGGAAAATGACGCTGGACGTGGACGTCGCCGACTAACCTCGAACTTGCCCAAGGCGTCCGAGCCGGTCCGTGTTCTGATTTGGTGCACACCGTGACCTCCTCCTCCGCCCAACCCCCTCAACCTCCGAAGGATCGCGAGCTCCCCGATCTGAGCGAGCCCGACACCGAAGGCGAACGCATCAGCGTGACCGACGTGAACGGCACCGTGGCGCGCTTCGAGATGACGTACTCGGCGCCGACGACCGAGAGAGTGAAGTTCGAAGCGCCTCTGCGGCAGCGCGTTCCGTCCTTCCTCTATCTCGCGGTCGCGCTGGTCGTGGTCGGTCTCGTGGTGTGGGGATACAACGCGCCCAGCACGTCGCGGATCTTCACCTGGGTCGTGCAGGGCGATCGCTCGAGGCCGCTCAGCTCGCAGGTGCTCGCGGCGATCGTCGGCGTGAGCGCGCTCGCGACGGTGCTCCGCGCGCACATGCGCGGCGTCGTCATCAGCGCCGATTGGATCGAAGCGCGTTACCTCTTGCCGCTCGGCATCCCGAAGACGTCGCGCTGGGGCTGGCCGCAGGTGAACCGAATCATCTTGGACAAGAAGTCGATCGCGATCGAGCTGATGGACGGAAGCTGGGAACGCTTTCCGGAGGTCGCGGATCTCGCGGGGCTGCGCGCGTTCATGCTCGCGCACGCGGTGAAGCGGAAGATCGACGTGACGGAGCTCGAACGGAGCGCGTAATTCGGGCGACCCACCGAGCCGATGATCGAGAGGGGTCGCCAAGAACGCCAAGGAGCCAAGGGCGCCAAGGGTTCTTTGGGAAGATGCGCGTCTTGCGGGCGGTGGGCCTGCTGGCTCGGCATGGTCCGTAGCGGCTGACGAAAGTCTCGAACAAAAAATCCTGGCGCCCTTGGCTCCTTGGCGTTCTTGGCGACCCTCTCCCCAATCGCGCGGGAACGACGACGGCTACCGCGCGCCCCACTCCGCGCGGATCGCTTCGCGGAGCTTTGGATCCGAGAGCACCTCGATCGCCGTTCGCGCCATCGCCTTGCCTGCGACGAGCGCCGACGTCTGACCGCGATCGCTCGCCGCGGCTTCGGCGAAGCGGTGCTCGTGGCAGAGCGCCTCTCCTTGATCGACGATCGCCAGCCACGGATGGATCGACGGGACGACGTGCGACACGTCGCCCATGTCGGTGCTCCCCGCGCCGACGGTCGCGTCGGTCTCGCGCGGCGTGCGTCCGAACGCGCGCAGGTGCTCGCCGAAGCGGCGCGCGAGCGACAGGTTGTTCACCATCTCGCGGTAGCCGTTGCGCACGTTGATCGCGACGTCGACGTCGCTCGCCATCGCCGCGGCGCGCCCGCATCGCTCGACGATGCCGCGGATGCGCGCGAGCTCCTTCGCGTCGAGCGCGCGTACGTTGACCTCGCATTCGGCCGACTCGGGGATGATGTTCACCGCTTGCCCGCCGTTCGTCACGAAGCCGTGGACGCGCACGCCGTCGCGGAAGTGCATGCGCTGTCCGTCGATGAGGCGGAGCGTGTCCATGCACGCGGTGAGCGCGCTGCGTCCGTCGTGCGGCGCGATCGCAGCGTGTGACGGCGTCCCTTTGAACGTGAACGTGAGCCACGTCGACGCGAGCGCGGGGTGCGCGAGGAGATCGCGATCGAAGGGATGGAACATCATCGCAGCGTCGAGCCCGGCGAACGCGCCGGCGTCGATGAGCTTGATCTTCCCACCGCCCCCCTCTTCCGCGGGCGTGCCGAGCAGAACGATCTCGCCTCCCGCTTGCGCTGCGAGCGGCGCCGCCGCGACGAACGCCGCGACCGCCGCCGTCGCGATCAGGTTGTGCCCGCACGCGTGGCCGATCTCCGGGAGCGCGTCGTACTCGGCGAGGATCGCGACGCGCGGCCCGCCCTTCTTGCCGGCGTGCGCGCGAAACGCCGTCGGCATCCCTGCGAGCCCGCGCTCGACCGCGTGGCCGCGCGCCGCGAGGAGATCGCAGATCCACCCCGCGGCCTTCGTCTCTTCGAACCGAAGCTCGGGGTTCGCGTGAATGCGCCGCGAGAGCTCGGTCAGCTCCGTCGCATTCGAGTCCACGGCGTCGTCGATGGCGCGGGCGAGCTCCGGTGCGAGCGGCATGCGCGACACGTTGGGGCAACGCCGCGCGCTCGTCAAACGTTCGCGAACGTGCTTCTCTCCGACGCGATGCACGCCGCGCGCCTCGTCGCGCTGGCGATCGCGCTGTCCAGCTGCCGCGACCGTCCCGCGCCCACCCCCGATCCCAGCACCTCCGCCGCTCCACCGGTGAGCGTCAGCGCAAGCACCAGCGCGGCGCCGTCGCAGTTCACGCCGGAGAAGGTGACCGGCGAAGGGAAGGCGATGGGGACGCACCTCTCGTTCGCCGCGTACACGACGCCGTCGCTCGACGCGGCGAAGGTGCGCGCGGCGTACGACGCGGCGATCGCGGAGATCGTCCGCGTCGAGCGCCTGATGACGACGTGGCGCCCCGACAGCGAGGTGTCGCGGATCAACGCCGCCGCCGGCAAACCGCCGGTCGAGGTGAGCAAAGAGACGTACGACATCATCGCCGAGGCGGTGCACGCGGCCGAGATCTCCGAAGGCGCGTTCGACATCACGTTCGAGTCCCTCCACGGCTTGTGGAAGTTCGACGAGGATCTCGATCCGCACCCGCCGAAGGAAGCCGACATCAAGGCCAAGCTTCCGCTCCTCAACTACAAGCACATCAAGCTCGATCCGCAGAAGCACACGGTCGGCCTCGCGCGCGACGGCGTGAAGATCGGCCTCGGCGGGATCGCGAAAGGCTACGCCGTCGATCGCGCGTCGGCGGTCTTGAAGCAAGCGGGGATCACGTCGTTCTTCGTGCAAGCCGGCGGCGATCTCTTCACGTCGGGAAAGAAACCCGACGGCACCGACTGGCTCGCCGGCATTCGCGATCCGCGCGGACGCGACGGCGACTACTTCGTCATGCTCCCGGTCAGCGACCACGCCTTCAGCACCGCGGGCGACTACGAGCGCAGCTACATCGTCGACGGCAAGCGCTACCACCACATCATCGATCCGCGCACCGGACATCCCGCGACCGCGTGCCGAAGCGTGACCGTGTGGGCGCCGACCGCGCTCCTCGCCGACGAGATCGACGACGCCGTCTTCATTCTCGGTCCCGACAAGGGGCTCAAGATCGTCGAGTCGATCGAAGGGGTCGGCGCGGTCATCGTCGACGCGAAGAACAACGTCTTCGTCAGCAAGCGCCTCGAAGGAAGGCTCCGCTTCGTCCATCCGCCGACCGACGGATTGTAGTCGTCGAGATCAGCGCCTCATGACGAGCGCGCGCGCCGCCGCTTCGAGATCGCGCGCGCAGCGGACCTCGAGGACCTGATCGCACTTCGGCGCGTAGCGCGGCATCGCGCTGTCGCCGATGCCCCACTCGGCACGTGACTCGGGGCAGAGCCAGAGGAGCGCGCGCGCGCGGGAGCGGATGCGGTCGAGCACGTCGGCGGCGTCGTCGTGGTAGTTCGTGCGGCCGTCGCCGAGGAAGACGACGGTCGTCTGGCGATCGACGGCGGAGAGATGACGCTCTTCGAACGCGCGGAGCATGCGCCCGTAGTTCGAGTTGTCGTGCACCGAGATGACGCCGCCGCCGTACGCATGACCGAGCGCGACACTGACCGGCTCGTTCGCGAAGAGCGCGGTGGTCTCGCCGATCTCGCTGACGAAGACGAAGCTGCGCGTGCGGTCGAACAGCTCCTGCGCGGCGTACGCCAGCTCGAGCATGAAGCACGCGACCGAGCGCACCGAGTCGCTGACGTCGCACACGAGGAGGAGCCGCGGCTTGTCGCGACGGCGTTGCTTGCGCGCCGGACGAAACGGCACGCCGCCGGTCGCGAGCGCCCTCCTGAGCGTGCGATGCGGATCGATGCGACCGCGACGCGCACGACGAGCGCGGACGCGCGCGCCGCCACGTAGGCGCTGCGCGAGGCTGCGTACTGCGCGTCGCACCTCGTCGATCTGCGCGTCAGTGAGCGACGTGAACGCGGTCGTCTCGAGCGTTCGTCGCCGCGCTTCGGCGTCCATCGCCGCCTGCCGACGCTCGAAACCCTCTTTGGCGTGCGCACGCACCTCCTCCGACGTGAGATCGAGCTCCTTCGTGAGCGCCGCGACGAGACGCTCCGCGCGCTCGGCGCCGAGCGCGTCGACGAGGTGACTCCGCAGCCTCGCGAGCGCATCGCGCGCGCGAGGCGCACCGACCTCGTGGAGCAATCGGTAGCTGAGAAACCCGAGCTGAAGCGAGCTGTGCGCTTCGAGCGCGCGCGACATGCCTGCGAGGTGGAGCAGACGATCGAGCTCGGCGCCGCGCTCGAGGAGCGCTCCGAGGTGCTGCGCGTCGTCGCCCGCGCCCGACGCCGCGAGGCGCGCGAGCAGATCGCGAAGCTCGTCGATCTCCGCCGCGTCGATGCCGCGCGCCGCGAGCCGCTCCCACAGCGTCTTTCGCGCGCCGACGCCGCCGGGCGAAAAGAAGCGATCGAACGCAGCGTCGAACGCCCCACGATCGCGCGCGCGATGGACGACCACGGCGGCGATCGCTTCGCGCACCGCTTCCTTGTCGTCGATTCCGACCGCGACAATCGCGCGCGCCACGTCGATCGACTGCGACGTCGCGATGACGATCCCGCCGCGCCTGAGCGACCAGACGAGCTCGTCGACGACCCGCGTGAGCGCTTTCGGATCGGCCATCGTCGCTCAGTCCGTCGGCGCCGGCTCCGCGAGCAGCGTTTTCACCGCGGTCTCGATCTGCGCGTCGTGCGACGGATCGTAGCCGACGACGATGTCGCGAACGACGCCGCGCTTGTCGATGATGAAGAGCGTCGGCAAGCTCGCGACCGTATGCGCGGACGACGTCTCGCCCTTCGTGTCGACGCCGATGCCGTACGTCATCGCCATTCCCATGCGCTGCGCGAAGAGCGCGACCTCTTCCGCCGGCTCGGACGAGAGCCCGATCACGGAGAGCCCCTGCGCGCCATAGCGCGCCTGCAGCGCCGACAGCTTCGGCGCGACGAGTCGACACGGCGCGCACCACGTCGCCCAAAAATCGAGGAGCACGACGCGCCCGCGAAGCGCGCCGATCGACGCCGGCACCTTGCCGCTCGCGGACGTGACGCCCTTCCACATCGGCGCGAAGTTGCCGAGGTGGTCCATCCGAAGCATCTCGTCGGACGTCGGAAACGTCGCCAGCGTCACCTTCGCCGTCTGCTCTTTGCCATCGCGCGCGAAAACGATCGCGAGCACGTCGCCGACCGTGCGCTGCGAGACGATGCGCGAGATCTCCTGCGGCGTCGCGACGCGCGCGCCGTCGATCTTCATCACGCGATCGCCCGCGCGCACGGCGGCTTTGTCCGCCGGCGATCCGCGCACCACGTGCTTCACGCTCACGCCGCCTTGCGCGTGCGCATCCATCGCGATCCCGAGCCACGGTCGTCCGCCACGAGCCGGCGGCGGCGCGGGCGGTTCGGCCGTCGCGTCCGCGGGAACCAGCGCCAGGCCTCCGCCGCATCCGACGAGCACGGCGACGACGAGCATACGGCGCAGCAAGCGAAGCGGAGTCATCAAGACGTTTTAGCACCTGCGATCAGGCGGACAAAACGCATGTGGCGCGCCCTCGGTGCAGGAGGGACGCGCCACGTGAGGCCGGCAGTCGCCGACCAATGTTAACTTTCGGCTACTTGCGTCTCGATAAAGCGAAAGAAGAAGAAGCTAGGTACGGAAGAAAGGAAAAGTGCAGGCAAAGGAAGGAAAGTCGCTCGAAAGTCGTTGTCGAAGCGGAAGTCGTCGTGCGAGCGCCGCAGCCCACGGCAGCATCGCGTCACTCTGACGGCGCGACATAGAGCAGCGGACGTGCCAGAAACCGCGACTCTCCGACGATGCGTGTAAATTCGAATCGTTAGGTGACGATCGGGACATTCTGCACGGGCTCTCCGGCGGACTCGAAAAACGCACCTAGGACATGGCGGTCGTGGTCGCTCGAAAGGTATGCAATTGTTGCGGGCTCGGAGGCGGTGCGATCCCACGTGTCGGGCGTGTCGACGATGCACGCTTGTGCGACGAGGCGTTGACACACGCGAACCTGCGAGTAATGTCCGCGCCCCTAGGCGCCCATAGCTCAGCTGGATAGAGCACTGGTCTACGGAACCAGTTGTCGGAAGTTCGAATCTTCCTGGGCGCGCCGGACAAAGCAGTCGGATGACCATCGCCGCATCACCCCCTCGCGACGCAGAGTGGA
>JBBQXV010000293.1:0-11614 GCA_038209335.1 Polyangiales bacterium
GGCGCGCACGTGACCAGCGCCGCGAAGATCGCGACGACGAGGAGCGTTGGCAGCCGCATCGAGGAGAAGGTCACGCCGTGGCCGTCTCTCTTTGCTACTCGAATTCGAGCCGCCAGCGAAGATCGACGCCGACGTTGCCGATGGAAGACTGCTGCACGTCGTTGATGTTGTCGTACGAGCCCTCGACCGTGAGGCGGTTCGAGAGGCGAAGGGCGATGTTCGATCGGAGCTGGCGATCCTCGGAGAATCCGGTGGTGACGCTCGCGCGGAGGTTGTCGGTGAGGCGCTTGCCTACCGTCAGCTGCGGATCGACGTTGCCGGTGCGGGTCGTGCCGCTGCCGAATCGGAAGTCGTCGATGATCGTGATCGCCGACGTGACGGCGCGGTCGGCGCCGGTGGCGGCGCCGATGTAATTGAGCGCGATGCTCGCGCCGAGCGAGCTCGCTTGGAGCTGATCGATCTCCGCGCGGGTCATTCCGACCGTCAAGAGGAGCACGACGTCTTCCTGCGAGAGCGACGGATCGCTCGTCAGCTCGATGCGCAGGTTGTCGGCGTCGCCGTACGCATGCAGCGTGATGCGCCAGATCGCCGCGCCGCGCGTGACGCCGCTGCCACCCGCCGACGTGAACGACGACGCTGCGCTACCGCTCGAGCTCGAGTCGGTGTAGCGGCGGTATTCGGTGACGGCGACGACGTCGACGTTGGGCGCGATGCGCGTCGCGTCGTCGAAGCGAATGAGCCCTTGTCGGATTTCGAAGTCGCTGCTGCGAAAGCGGAAGCGCCCGCCGGCGAGGCTCTTGAGATCGCCGCGGATGCCAAAGCGCTGGTTGGTCCCGGCGACGGTGAGCGTGCCGGAGTCGATGCCGAGCCGGAGATCGACGAGGTTGTTCTTGATCTTGAAGGGCGTGGCCGCGCGCACGCGCACGTCGAACGTGAGGGCGTCCTGCGTCGGATCGTACGTCTCGACGACGGTGCGTCTCGCGCGGCCACCGAGCGCCGAGAGATCGGTCGTGAGGTTGATCGGGCGCGTGTACTCGAGCGACGTGATGAGGACGTCGCCCGACACATGCGGGAGAGTCGCTTGCGCGCCGCCGGTCGCTTGCGGATCGAGCGTGACGCGCAGATCCGCGTCGAGCGACGCCGCGACCCCTTCACTCGGCGCGAGGTGGATCCCGCGCGCGATGATCTGCCCGTCGAGGAAGCCGACCGACGCGCCGGCGATCGGGGCATACCCGCGCAGCGCGACGGTACCGCCCGCGAGCTTCGCGTCGCCGACCGCCGTCACCTCGCGCGGGTTCGCCGAGACGTCGAGGCGCACGTCGGTCATCGCGCCGGTGAATCCATGGAGCACGATCTCGTCGGCGCGGACGTGCGCGGTGCCGGCGACCTCGGGCGACGCGACGGTGCCGGTGACGGCGACCTCGCCGGTCACGGTGCCCGACGCGCGCTCGACCTTCGGGAGAAACTGCGCGATCTCCGCGAGGTTCAGCGTCTGCATCGTCGCGATGAAGCCGAGCGACGCGCCGTCGCCGCGCGTGAGGTTCGCGACGCCGCCGACGACCTTGAGCGATCCGCCGAATCCCCCCTTCGTCTTCAGCAGAAGGCGCAGCCCCTCTGTCGGCAACGTGAGGTTGTCCGCATGAATGACGATTCGCTCCTTCGGCGGATCGACCGACACGGACTGCGCGCCGCGCGACACGGTGGCCGAGTCGAGCCGCATCTCGACGTGCGACTTTCCGAGATCGTGGAGCGGCACGTCGCGGATGTCGACGAAGCCGGTGAGCTGCCCTTGAACCATCGGCGCAGGCACGCCCGTCTCGTCCTTCTTCGGCGGCACCGCGACGCGCACGAGCGCGCCGATGTCGACGCCGCTCAGCTCGATGCCCCCTTTGACGTGCGCGTTCTTCTCGCGCGTCAGCGTCACCTCGCGGAGGATCACCGTCTTGCCGAACAGCTCGCCGTCGACGACGAACGCGCCGTGCGCCGACTCGTCGCGCAGGTATTTCTCGCGGTCGAACGGCGGCGGCACCGGGCTCCCGCAGTGGGTGGTGTGGATCGCAGCAGCGCGCGCCGTCGGCGTCGCCGTCTGCGTCATCGTCATGTGCAGGTGCGACGGGCCGAAGACGACCGTGCGCACGCGCACCGGCGTGATGTCGATCTCCGAGTTGACCGTGAATCCGTTCTTCGGATCGAACTCGTCGAGCGTGCCGTGCACTTGCACGACCGCGTTCGCGCGCCCGTCGATCTCTTTGCGAAACGCTCCGAGCGAATCGAGCCGCGAGAGCGGCATGTTGTCGACGACGACGTGCGCGCTCATCCCGCCGCCGCGACGGATCGACGCCGCGCCGAGCACGGTCCCGATCGACTCGTTGCCCGCGAGCGCCTTGTTGAGGACGAATGATCGAACGTCGAGGTCCGCGCCCGCGAGCCCGATCATCCGGTCGTGCCACGCGAGATCGATGTCGGCGTCGCCGCTCTCGAACTTTTCGCCGAAGAGCTCGATGTTCGTCCAGTGCGTCTTCGCGTGCACGGCCATGAAGCCGCCGCCGCACGCATCCTCGGGGCCGCCCATCGCGACGTGCACCGTCGCCGCCTTCGACGAGACGCGCGCCGCGATCCCTTGCATCCGCGGATCCTTGTCCAGGTTGAACATCGACAAGAAGTCGGTGAGCTCGAGCCCGTTGGTGAACGCGAGCGCGTCGACCTCGAGCCCCGGATGCTTCTGGAAATCGAGCTTCGCGGTCGGGACGTCGTAGTCGCTCGTCCCTTTCTTTCCGTGGAGGCCGGCGATGTCGACGATCTTGTGCACGACGTCGACCTTGAATTTCGCCGCCGTGATGTCGCCGAACTGCACGTCGCCGATCTTGAAGCCGGTGATGCTCGACACCTCGCCTTCCGGGAGCGGCACGCCGCCGTGGCCGAATTTCCCGCCGACGGTGACCTTCGCGACGAGCTTCCCGGACATCTTCACCGGACCGATCGGCGAGATGTCGTCGAGATCGACCGCCGCTCGCTCGATCTCGACGCGGAGATCGTCTTTGAATCCGAGCGACACGTTGCCGCCCGAGATCTCGCTCCCGGCTCCGGCGCGCACGTGCGTGTTCTGGAACTTCACGCCGTCGGGTCGGACGGCGAGGTGCGCCGCGATGTCGGCCGGCGTGACGCCGATGATGCGACCGCGCGCCGGATCGGTCGCGGGTCGATCGTAGATTCCGAAGTTCTGGGTGTGCGCGGTGAAGTCGCCGTCGAGGTGGAGCGGCGAGAACGTCCCCGAGATCAGCGGGACGTGGATCTCGCGGATGTCCCAAGCGACGTGCGAGTTCGGGTGGATCCCGAGATCGTGGAGGAGCGTCGTGAAGTTGACGTTCGTCACGTCGAGCCGCGTCTTCTTCAGCGTCCCGCCCTTCGTGAGCGGCTCGACGACCGTGTCGGTGAACACGGCCATGCCGTCGGCGATCGAAATGCTGGTTCGCGCGCTCGTGATGACGTTGCGCCGGATGAGGATGTCGCTCTGGATCTCGCGCGCGAAGTTGAACTGATCGAGCCGGATGTCGTGCGCCTCGATGTGCCCGCTGACGTCTGGGATCGTCGTGTCCTCGGCGTAGCGCACGTCGACGTCGATGCCGATCCAACCATCGGTCTGAGGTAACGCCACGGCGCGCTCGACCAATCCGACCGGAAACCTCACCTTGATGTGCCCGTCTACCTTCGGCAGATCGCCGTCTTTCTCGGGGAGGAAGACGTTGAGGTGGTTGAGCGCGATGTCGACGCGGCGCTTGTCGGTCGGAAGCAAGTTGCACGGCGGCGTGGTGCCGTCACCGATCTCGAGATCGGCCGAGCCTTGCGCGGTGAGGCGTCGAACGGTGATCTCGTTCCCTTCGTAGCGCACGCGCCCATCGAGGCCGCAGAGGATGTCCTCGTCGACGGAGAGCTGCGGGTGCGCCGGATCGCCGTAGAGGCGCGAACGATGGAACGTCGCGCTGCCGATGCGAACGGCGATCTCGAGCGTCGACGACGCGCGCGCGACTTCGTCCTCGGCCGTGATGTCGAGATCGATCTCGTGCGCGAGGAGACGCGCGCCGTCGATGCTCAGGTCGACCTCGGCGTCGGTGACGGCGAACACGTTGAACGGCGCCTTGAACGGTTTCTTCTGGCCATCCGACTCGGGCAGCTTGAGACCGTGGTTCGCGAGCTTGCCGTCGAGGAACACGAGACGCACGTGAGGCTCGTCGAGCTCGATCTGATCGATCGCGAGCTTGCCCGACAAGAGCGGAAAGACGCGCGGGCGGGCACGCACGGCGCGCGACGTGGCGAGCGGCCCGCCGCCGTCGGACGCCGCGACGCTCACGTCGGTCAGCTCGAGCGAGAGCGGCCACAGTCGAATCTCGATCCCGTAGGTCGCGGTGATCCCTTGCTCGCGCAAGAGCCGCGCGCTCTCCGAGGTCGCCCACGCGCGCACCAGCTGCGTCCGGACGATGAAGAAGATCGCGAACGGCAAGATGCCGAAAATAGCGAAGAGACCACACATGACGCGCGCGACACGACGCCCCCAATCGCCACGACGGCCGCGGCGGCGTGTCGGCTCGGGGATCGAGGTGAGGATCGTTTCGCGCTGCATGCGGGGCCTTGCCGTTGGACGGACCACGGCTGTTCCACTCTAGCGTCGCGCGTGCCACAGCGCCCATTTGTCGGCGCGCTTCTTGCTGCACTCGCCGGCCGCGCGCTGTATAGCCCAGGCGAGATGCGACGACGAACCCCGGGCGTGATCGGCGACGACGCGATCCTCGAAGAGAAGATCGCCGATGCCGAGGCGGCGGATCCGGCGCGCGTCGTGCGACTGCTCGAGCCGCTCGTCGGCGATCGTCGGCGCGCGCGTCTTCGCGAGGTGATCGCGCGGCGGCTCGGCAGCGTGTCGGTGATCTTCGACGCGCCGTACGATCCGCACAACGGCGCGGCGGTCGTTCGGTCGTGCGAAGCGTTCGGCGTGCAGCGGCTGTACGTCGTCGAGCGGAAGGGGGTGCGCTTCCTCATGGCGCACGCGGTCGCGCGCGGTTCGGAAAAATGGCTCGATGTCGCCGCGAACGAGGATCCGGAGAAGGCGCTCGCCGCCGCGCGCAGAGACGGGATGGAGCTCGTGGCGACGCACACCGACGGCGAGCTCGCGCCGGAGGACCTCGCGAAGATTCCGCGCCTCGCGCTCGTCCTCGGCAACGAGCGCGACGGCATTCGCGACGAGATCGCGCGCTCGTGCAAACGCGCGGTGCGCGTCCCGATGCGCGGCTTCGTCGAGAGCTTGAACGTGAGCGTGACGGCCGCGATCCTCCTGCACGCGGCGACGGCGGGACGCGCGGGCGATCTGGATGACGCTTCGCAACTGCGGCTGTACGCGCGCGGCCTCTATTTCTCGGTGCCGCGCGCGGCGGAGATCCTCGAGGCCCACGCGACCGCGGGCGGGTGAATCGTGATTCATCGCCGCTTCCAAAGTCGCGCGGCGGCCCCGTTCGCGGTATGACTTTTCTCGGACGCGATGCCGACGAAAGAATCCGACACCGATCCGTCGACCCCGGTCGCGCGCGCGCCGAAGACGCCGCCCGCCGGACCGATCATGCCCGCGCGGATCGTCGCGGTCGCGCCGCCAGAAGCACCGTCTGCGTCGCGACCCCCAAAGGCCGGCACGTCGACCGATCCCGGCGTCGCACCGCCGATGCACGCGCGCGGGAACGCTTCGGACACCGATCCGGATCCGCGCGGCACCCCGTCGACCGATCCGGGCGTCGCTCCGCCGCCCGGCCCGGGGAACGCGCCGGCGCGCCGCACGCCGCTCTCCGTCCCTTCGCCGAAGGGGCCGCCGCGCGTGCCGGCGCCGATCGCCGCGGGGAAGAACGATTCGATCGACACGCTGCTCGAAGGCATCGCGGGCGATCAACCCGAGAAGACGAAGAAGACGCCGCAGTCGCGCGGCGAGTCGGCGGCCGCGTACCAGACCGAGCACAAGTTGCTCCCCGGCCAACCGACGCCTCCGCCGCAACCGTCCGTGATCGTCGAGCGACCTCCGCAATCGCCGACTGTGCGAATCGAGCGCGCGAAGATCGATGCGGCGCGAGCGGCGTTCATCGCGGAACGAGACGCGGCCGCCGGGGCTCCGCCGTCGGTTCAGCCGATGACGCGCGCGGGCGAGTCGACGGTGGTGACGCCGCGCAAGCAAGGCCCGCGGATCGTGATCGCGCTGTTCGCGGCGATCCTCGTGGTGTTCGCGATCTTCGTGGCGATGCGAATGTGGGCCGTCGGGCTGAAGAAGCAGGCGATGGCGACGGATCCGACCGCGTCGCAGCTCATTCTCAAGCCGCCGCCGGGAGCTTCGGCGAGTGCGACCGCGATCCCGACCCCGACCCCGACCCCGACCGCGACCACGACGCCGACCGCGACCGCGACCCCGAGCGCGTCAGCGTCGGCACCCGCCAAGCCCGCGCCCGCCGGCACCGGCAACCTCGGCGACTTCAAGAACGACTTCAAACACTGAGCTCGTCGTCGCGCATCCCACGCGCGTCGATCACTCCGGGCGCTTGTAGATGCTCACGACCGGAACACCGTCGTGTGTGACGACGTACACCGGCGCGTCGGTCCCGAACGCCATCCAAATCGAGTAGTCGACCTCGGCCATGTGAAGCTCGTGCTGCACGAGCGCGACCTGCGCCTCGCCCGGCGATCCGACGCCGCGAAGATCCGAGCGCACGCGCTTCTCTTCGAGCATCCGCGACCAGCTGTCCCACGCGGTGTCGTGAATGAAGAGCGACGCGCCGCGCGGTGCATTGGGTAATAACCACTCGTTGGCATTTTGAGTGGTGTACCCCCAGAATTGACGATTGAGCCCAAGGTCGGCGCCGCCCGGCGTGCCGCCGACGATCGGCACGTACGTCGTCAATCCGTACGGGTGCGAGTGCGCGGTGATCGCGAGCGGCGCGGCGATGACCGCGATCGCGAGACCGACGTGCGCGGCGAGGCGTCGCGTCTCGTCGAGCTTCCATTTCTCGAGCGCGCGGTTCATCGCCGCCGCGATGATCACGAAGCCGCGTCCCGCGAAGAGCGCGAGGAACGGATACGCCGGCATCCAGTGCTTCGTGCCGCCGAAGATCGGCGTTTTCGGCAGGAAAAATGGCCCGATCGCCGCGAAGAACGCGAGCGCGAAGAGGAGATCCGTCTCCGCGCGATCACGCGGCGGTGCGTCCGAAACCGCAGCGGCCGGTGCTTCACGCTTCACGGTCGCCGAGAGCCACGGAGCCAGCCGCGCGTACGCCGCGCGCGCGCGATCGATGCCACCGATCGCGAACAGCACGAGCGTCACCGTCGGCACGGTCGCGAGGATCATCAGCGGCATGTACGCGCGCGGCGACGGCGGGCCGAAGTAGTTCCGGCCTAAGAATTCCATGTTGTAGTACTCGTGGTTCAAATGGAAATTCAGGTACTCCTGAATGCGTGGACCTGTGTCGCTCCACATCCACGGCCAACACAGATAAAAGACCAGCGGGCCGATCGTCGCCATCGCGACGAGGCTCGACGGGAGCGGCAATCGCCCCGCGCGTAGCTGCCTCCAGATCGTGTGGCGATGGACGAAGATCGCGTGCGGGATAAACACCGCCGGCAGGATCCACGCGTTGTGCTTCGTCTCGAGCGTGAGCCCGTAGACGACGCCCGCGGCGAGCGCCCAACCGATCCCGCCCTTCTGCACCGATCGCCAATAGACGTAGATGCACAGCGTCCACATCGCGGTGATGCCGACATCGAAGCACGCGAGGTGCGCGTTGAAGAAGACGCGCGGCATGAGCGCGAAGAGCACGGCAGCGACGAGCCCTGCGGTGCGCGAGAACGCGCGCGCGCCGAACAAGTACGTCACCCAGACCGCGAGCCCGCCCATGCACATGCCGGGGAAACGGAAGGCGTTGCTCGCGTCGGCGAAGAGCTTGATCTTCTCGTGGAAGAAGAGCCACGAGAGCGCGAAGAGGCTCTTCATGAGCGCGGGGTGCTCGTGGTTGTAGCCCCACGCCGAATCGACTGCGCCGCGCTGGAGCGCGTCGTGCGGGTGCTCGAGGAGGAGCTTGAACCAGCCGCCGTACTGCGTGGCCGCGCGAAAGTAGAAGCCCTCGTCGCGCGGGAAGCCAAGCGAGCGCGCGGTCGCGAGGAGCCACGTCACGTAGACCGTCGCGAGGAGCAGGCCGATGACCTGATCGCGCCAGCCGATTTTTTCGGGGAGCACGAGGAAGCTCGGGAGCTTGATGCGGGGGAGACTGCGGGGGAGAGTCATCGCGTGTCCGCCTCGAAGCAGTACATGCGGCGGTTGCCGTTCGGCGCGGTCACTTCGGCGACGAGCTCGACGGACTGTCCGGCCCATTCGCTCGTATCGAGCTCGAACGCTTTCCATCCGTCGCCGTCGAGGTGCACGACCTTGCCGACGGCGCGCTCGCCGATCTTGAAGGTGAGCGTGACGGGCGATCCTTCGCGCTGGCGCTCGGCTTCGACGTAGAGCGCGTGGTGGCCGTGGAGCGCGCGGCCCATCGCGACGTCGAGAAAGCGCATGCGCGTCGCCGCGGATCCGCCGGGCGGCGATGCGTAGATGCAGCGACGCGGCGTGTAGTCGAGGACCGCGAAGACCGAGACGCCGACGAAGCCGCTGCCGCAGTTGAATTTGTCGCCAGGGATCCCCGGGCCGAAGCCGAGGTTTCCCGTTTGCGGCGTGCCGCGCGACCATGCGCACTCTTGCTCGCGACCGCCCTCGAGGCGCGCGACCTTCATCGTCTCGGGAGCGACACGCGCGACGAGATCGGTCAGCACCTTCACAGGCGCGGGGTTCTCGAGCGTCGTGATCGTGATCGAGCCGACCTTCTTCTCACCCGACGCGCGCCACCCCGCGAGCTCCGGCGCGTGCTTGCCGCGGATCGACACCTCGAACGCGCGCGCGAACCGCGACTCGTCCGGACGCGCTTCGCGGGCGAGCGTCGCGACGTCCGCGCCGAACCATCGCCGTCCAAGCGGATCGCTCCACGACGGCGCGAAGACGACGAGATCCTCCGGCTTCGCCATCGCCTTCACCGCGTCGCGCGCCGCGATCCAATCCGCGTCGGACACAGCGCCGTGCGACTGCCTCACGTGCGACACGAGCTCGATCACGCCGACGAGCGGCACGACAGCGAACGCCCAACGCCTCCAATCGATCCGCTCAGCCAAAGCACGCGGAGCTTACAACATACCGATGCTAAGGTGCCGCCGTGCGCTTCGCCCTCGGCCAACGCCCGAGCCCACAGACGCTGCTCTACGTCGCGATCGCGATCGTCGCGTCGGCGCCTGCTTGGATCGTGAAGTACCCGCCGATGATGGACCTGCCATTTCACCTGGCGACCATCCGCGTCATCCACGACTTTCACAGCTCGGACTTCGGCTTCGACACGGACTTCAATCTCACGCTCGGGCGCACGCAGTACGTCGTCTATTACCTGCTCGGCAGCGCGCTCGCGTACGTGCTCGGCGTCGTCAAAGCGAACATCGTCTTGATGAGCCTGTACCTGGGCGGCCCGGTGCTCGCGCTCCGCGCGCTGCTCACGGCTCTCGGAAAAGACCAACGACTCTGCCTCTTCGTCATCCCGCTCCTCGTGAACACGATGTTCATGTTCGGGCTCTTCCCGTTCCTCCTCGGGATCCCGATGATGTTCTGGGCGCTCGCGACGTCCGTTCGTCACTTCGAACAGCCGACGCGCGATCGCGGCGTGCTCCTCGCCGTGCTGGCGCTCGCGCTCTTCTATTCGCACGTCTTCCCGTTCGCGATCTTCGGCCTCGGCTTCGCGGCGATGTTCCCGTGGACGAAGCCCGAGCGATGGATCAAAGCCGGCGCGCCGACGTTGCCCGCGCTCGCCGTCCTCACGTGGTGGACCCTCTTCACCGACGCCGGCAAGCTCACGCGCGGCGCGCTCACCGACAGCAAGAACGATCCGCGCCAGCCGATCGACGTCGCGATCGGCGACGCGCACAACTGGTTCACCAACGTGTTCAAGGACACGAGCGAAGAGACGATCCTCGTCTTCCTCCTCGTCCTCGCGCTCGTCGCGGCCGGCCTCGCGCAAGGCGAGAAGGATCGCGGCGGGCGCAACATCGGCATGGCGCGCGCGTACGTGCTTCTGCCGATCGCGTGCGTCTTCTTCTATTTCACGTCGGCGCAGGCGCACGGGTACATCTGGCTCATCGCGCAGCGGTTTCCGATCCTCTTCGCGATGACGGGGATCCCGCTCCTACGCATGCCGAGCGGCGCGCGCGGGATGCTCGTCACAGCAGGCGCCGTCGTGCTCGGCATCGCGTCGACGGTGAACACGTGCAAGCACTTCATCCAGTTTCAGCTCGAAGAGGTCGGCGACATCGACGCCGCGATCGCCGAGATGGATCCGAAGAAGAAGGTCTGCGCGCTCATCTACGATCGCGGATCGTCGGTCATCAGCTCGGCGCACCAACCGTTCTTGCACTTCGGCTCGTACTACCAAGTGCACAAGGGCGGCGTCGTGATGTTCACGTACGCGGGCTACGCGCACTGGCCGATCGATTTCAAAGCGGGCCACTATCCGCCGCCGGGCGGTCCCGCGCGCCAACGCTGGGAGTGGACGCCGGAGCAAGTGCCGGTCGTTGGCGAAATCTTTCCGTATTACGACTACGTGCTCACGCGCGGGAGCGGCTTCCGACCGCCGCCCGGCACGTACCACGTGAAGTGGAAGAGCGATCGCTGGACGGTGTGGACGAAGGATTGACTCGCTGGGCCGTTGCCCGTGACACCCTCACGCGCATGTACTAGCTTCGCCGCCGTCGACATGGCCCACGCACGATCAGTTTCGAGAAGCTCCGGCGGCGGTGAAGCTGCACGCATCGGCAGCGGAGCGCGCATCCGCGGGCGCATCCAAGGCGACGGCGATCTCACGATCGAAGGCACCGTCGAAGGCGAAATCGTCCTGCGCGGCAACCTCACGATCGCCGACGGCGGCAGCGTGACGTCCGACATCGAAGCGCAAGAGGTCGTCATCTCTGGCGCGCTCGAAGGCAACGTCAACGCGAGCGGCCAGGTCCGCGTCGCGAGCGGCTCGAAGGTGCGCGGCGATCTGCGCGGCAGCTCGGTCGCGATCGAAGAGGGCGCAGAGTTCGCGGGTCGGCTCGAGTGCGAGTTCGATCTGCCGGCCGAGCTCGGCAGCGACGGCGCACCCCAAGGCCGCGCTCGCGGTCGATGAAGATTTCACGTCACTAGATCACGGAGACGCGACATGGCGAGCACGGTCATCGGTGCAGGCATCACGATCGAAGGCGAGGTCACGGCGGACGAGGACATCGTCGTGCACGGGACCATCCGCGGAAAGCTCACCGCCAAAGACTCGGTGACGATCGAGCAAGGCGCGGTCGTCGAGGCCGACGTCGTCGGCGGACCGATGGTCGTCGCGGGCGCGGTCACCGGCAACATCACGTCGAGCGATCGCGTCGACTTGCAGGCCGGCGCAAAGGTCGTCGGAAACGTGAAGGCGACACGCATCACGATCGCGGACGGAGCCCAGTTCAAGGGCAACGTCGACATGGACGTTTGAGGAGCGAGCGAGGA
>JBBQXV010000294.1:0-11574 GCA_038209335.1 Polyangiales bacterium
CGTTGTCGGATGAGGCCGAAGCAGTAGCGCGCCACATTTCGAAGTAGCAGTCTGACGGAGCGATGAAGGCGTCATCGATTCTCTTCGGCGCCCTCGGCGTCCTCGTCCTCGCCGGCGCGTGCGGCGACGACGCGACCGGCGACGACAGCGGCATCGCGAACGGAGACGGCGCCGTGGTCCTCGACGACGCCGGCAAACCGATCGGCGACGGCGCGACGCCGACGCGCGATGGCGCGACACCCATTGGCGATGGTGGAACACCGACGAGTGACGGCGGCACACCCACCGGTGACAGCGGCACGCGCACCGACTCGGGCACGCCACCGCCCGACTCGGGCACGCCGCCCCCCGACTCGGGGACGACGGGCGTCGCGCCGGTCATCGGCGGCTGCCAAGTCTTCCCGAACAACAGCCCGTGGAACACGCCGATCGACACCGCCGCGATCAACCCGCAGTGGTCGACGTACGCGCCGAACATGACGCCGACGCGCGCGCTCCACGCCGACTGGGGCGACTACTCGACGAACAAGTACGGCATCCCGTGGCAGACGGTGCCCGGCACGCAGGTGAAGGTGCCGATGGTGTTTCAGAACCCGGCCGAGAGCGATCCCGGTCCGTATCCGTTTCCGCTCAACGCGAAGATCGAAGCGCCGAGCGACTCGCACGCGCTCGTGCTCGAGACCGGCACCTGCACGCTCTACGAGACCGGCGGGACTGCGCGATCGGGCGCGGGCTTCAGCGCGTACTCGGGCGCGAAGTGGGACCTTCATTCGAACGCGCTTCGCCCGGACGGATGGACGTCGGGTGACGCGGCGGGGCTTCCGATTCTTCCGGGCCTCGTTCGACTCGCGGAGGTGCTAGCGGGCGCGGTCCATCACGCGATCCGTTTCACGATGTCGAGCACGCAGCAGGGGTACATCCATCCCGCTACGCACGCGGCCGGGAGCGCCAACGCGGCGCTTCCGCCGATGGGGCTGCGCATGCGGCTCAAGGCGAGCTTCGACTTGTCGAGCTTCAGCGGGCCGGCGCTCGTCATTCTCACTGCGATGAAGAAGTACGGGCTGATCCTCGCGGACAACGGATCGAGTTGGTACATCGGCGGCGACAGCGACGACGGGTGGACGAACCTCATCGACGCGATCAATCAATCGTTCGCGCGCGTGCACGGGAGCGACTTCGAAGCGGTGGACACGGGGCCGGTGTCGACGGCGGGGCTTTAGGTCGCTTTAGTCTTCGACCAACGCCCCGAACAACGCGATCCCTCCGACCACCGCGACGACATCGAACAGCACGAGCAACATGACGTAGTCCTGCACGTCGCCCATTTCGATCGCGCGGTTCACCGCCGACGCGCCGATGATCTCCCGCGTCGCCGCCACCCCCGACACCAGCGTCGGCGACAACAACGGAAAGAGAACCGTCGCGAGCACCAAGTCTCTCGCGCGCGTGCGAACCGTCATCGCGCCAAAGAGCGTCCCCGTCGCCGCGACGCCGATCGTGCCGAGGAAGAGCACGAGCGCGAGCGGCGCGGCGACGTCGGGGAGATCGACGTGGAACATCAGCGCGACGATCGGCACGACGATCATCTCGACCGCGAGCAAGAAGAGGAGCACGCCGATCGACTTGCCGAGAAAGATCGACGCGCGCGGGATCGGCGAGACGAGCAACCCTTGCAGCGCGCCCTCTTCGCGTTCGCGTTGCCACGTACGACCGAGCGCGAGCACGCTCGAGAACGCGACCGACAACCAGATCGCGCCCGGGGCGATGCGCGCCGTCGCTGCGGGCCCCGAGTAGAACGTGACCGACGCCATCACGCAGACGAGCGTGGCGAAGAAGCCCGCGGTCGTGACGATCTCGCGCGTGCGGATCTCGATGCGGAGATCTTTCCCCAGGATGACCACAGCTCCTCCCAGGAGTGATGGAGAAGATCGCGCCAAATTTTTCGTTGCACCGTCTCTCAATTCCTTGACCTCGATCGCGACCTCTGTAGATTCGTGTTTGAAGGTAACGCCTCTTGGTACCGCGAAGAAGACGGACGGTGGGGCGCGCGACCGCACTCTTCGAAAGAGCACATCACCAGATGCGTGAAACATGATGGAAGCGCCGGCTAGTCCGAGCGAAGGTCGAAGGCCTCCAAGACGGAGGCCCATCCAAGTCGCGATTCTCTTCAACGTCGACTACGAGGACGCGACTCCGGAGGGCGACATCGGCTACGCAGCGCGCGCCGACGTGGCGGTCGTCGCGAATGCAGTTCGCGATGCGCTCTCGGCCGACGGCGCTCACGAAGCGCACCTCGTTCCCGTCGACGGCGATCTCGTCTCGCTGCGCACGCGGCTTCAAGAGCTCGAGCCCGACTGCGCGTTCAACATGTGCGAGTCGCTCGCGGGCGACGCGCGGCTCGAGAGCGCGATCCCGCTTCTCCTGGATTTTCTCGGTATCCCGTGCACGGGATCGCCGGCCGAGGCGCTCAGCCAAGCGCTCTACAAAGACCGCGTGAAGCGCTGCCTCGAAGAGGCGGGCGTGCCGACGCCGCGCTCGTGCGTGATGGCGCGCGCGAGCGATCCTTGCGACCTCGAGTTCCCGCTGATCGTCAAACCGCTCCGCGAGGACGGCTCCGTCGGCATCACGCACAAGAGCCTCGTTCGCAACGAGGACGAGCTCCGCGCGCAGGTTGGCGAGATCGTCCTAGCTCTCCACCAGCCGTGCATCGTCGAGCAGTTCATCGAAGGGCGCGAGCTCAACGTCGCGCTGCTCGGCTTCCCGACCGCGCGCGTGCTCCCGCTGTCGGAGATCGATTTCTCGCGCCTCGGTCCCGACGCGCCGACGATCGTCTCGTACGAAGCCAAGTGGGTCGAGGGCTCGCGCGATTGGGACGGCACGTTGCCCGTCATTCATCCGCAGCTCCCGAACAACGTCGCCGCGCGCGTGCGTCGCGTCGCGGTCGAGGCGTTTCGCGCCGTCGGTCTTCGCGACTACGGACGCATCGACGTGCGCCTCTCGGAGTCGGGCGTCCCCTACGTCGTCGACGTGAACCCCAACTGCGATCTGTCGCACGCCGCCGGCATGGCGCGCTCGGCCGCGGCGGTCGGCATCGAATGGCCGTCGCTCATCAAGCTCCTCGTCCGCTACGCGCTCCGCCGTCGCAAGGTCGTTCGCGTCACCACCGCGCGTGTCATGCACCGCGGCGGAAGCGCGATGAAAGAGCTCTCGGTCGCGGAGTCACCGCGTCGCGAGCCGCGCGAGTCCTCGGGCTGAAAAGCCAAGAGGTCGCCAAGTACGCAAAGGAGCCAAGCTCGCCAAGATTGGGGGTTTGAGACTCTCCCCCAAAAAATCTTGGCGTCCTTGGCGGCTTCTAGGCGTCCTTGGCGACCCTCTCGATCGTACCGAATCCGATCAGAACGACTGAATCGTGCTGTTCGTCGCGCGCGTGCGGATCTTCGCCGCCGCGATCGTGCGCTGCTCTGCCGTCAGGATCGGGACGACGACCTCGACCATGCCGACCATCTTGTCGGCCATCTTGTTCGCGCCCGCCTTCGCGTCTTGCTTCGGCGCGACCGTGTCCATGACGAACTTGTCGCCCTTGAACGCCTCGAGCACGTTCTTGCCGAAGTCACGGCCGCCCGCGTGCTTGTCGCCGTGCGTCTTGTCGCCGCTCTGATGCATCGCTTGGAAGCGCGCCTTCATCGCGTCGTGGATCTGCGTCTTCTGCGCGTCGGTCAGCTTGAGATCCGTCGCCCACTCCTGCATGCCGCCGAAGCCGCCCTTGTGGCCGCCGGCTTTGTGATCGCCGCCACCTTTGTGGTGCGACTTCATCTCGCCCATCTGGGCTTGGAACGCCGTGACGAACGCCGCGCGCTGCTCGCTGTCGAGGATGTCGTGCAAGCGCTCGAACGCCGCGCGATCCGCGCCACGCGACGCGTCCCACGCCGCCGCGACGGCGTCGATCTTCGGCTGGAGCGCCGCGCGATCGATTTTGCCCGCTTCGACCTGGAGCGCGATCGCCTCCATGAGATCCTTGCGCACGCCCGAGCCCGCCTGATGGCGCGCTTCGGTGTCGGTCGCGAGCTTCTCGATCTCGGTGCGTTGCGCCGGACGAAGCGCGACCTCGCCGAGCGCGTTGCCGACGAGCTTCACGGGGCCGTGCGCGTTCTGTGCGACCGGCGCTTTGGTGGCGCCCGACTGCGCCGTGACCACCGGCTCCCCCGTCGCGTTACCACTGCAACCGGTGGCAGCGAGGGTGAACAGCGGGACGGCGGCGATGATGACGATATTGAGAATACGATTGAGCATTGGGATTTCCTCCACGCCATTCCTGACGTTGCCAGTATGACGTTGGAGACCCTCGAAATGCTTCGCTCGGGCGGGTAAAGAATCGTAAAGCCTTTGTTAAGGCTGGCGATTCAGACGCGCTTCAGGCGCCGTTCAGCGCTTGACCCACTCGTTGGTGAACTTGGCCGCAGCGTCGTACGAGCTCTTGAGATCGTGGAGGATCTTGTCCTCGATCATCCCGCCGACCGCGAAGACCTTCACCTCGACTTTGATCTTCGCGAAGCGGACGATCTTGTTCTCGCCGAGCTTCTCGCACCAGAGCTCACCTGTCGTCTTCGTCTTCTCGGGCATCGTGGTCGGCGTGACCTTGAAGACGTAGCGCTTGGTCGCTTTGTCGAACGTGCCCTCTTCGACGTACGCGAACCTGTCGCCGAGGACCTTCTTCACGGGGCCTGGGAGCCCGGCGAGCGGCGGGTTGATTCGGACTTTGCGCGTGACGGTGCCGGCGGCGTCGATGTTCTCGCCGTCGTACCCCGGGAACGCGAGCGTCTCGAGGTAGAGCTTGCGGTTGAACTCTTCGTTGAAGACGCACTCGTGCCAGTACGTGTCTTCGTCGCAGTCGAGCTCGTGACGAACGGTGATCTCGGGCATGCGTGTGCTCGGTGAGACCCGTTACGCCTTCTTCGCGGGGGCCTTCTTCGTCTTGCCTTCGCTGGCTGCGGCCTTCTTCGGCGCGGGCTTCGCGGGCTTCGGTGCCGCGGCCTTCGCTTCGTTCTTGGTCGCGGCGCCGTTGCGCTTCGCGGTCGACTTGTAGAGATCGTAGAGGCGCGGCACCGGGAACTTCGACAGCGACGCCTTGTAGCCCTCGTCCTTCGCGCGCTTGCTGAGGTCGAGGATCGACGCGATGAGCTTGTCGCGCGTGCCGAACTTCTCCTTCACTTCGCTGAACGTCGCGTGGAGGCGGAGGAGCTTGGCGTTCGAGACATGGGCGAGGCCCTTGTCCTTGTTCGTGCGAGCGACCCAGAGATCGTCTTTCGAGAGCTTCTCGAGCTCTGCGACGAGCTTCGCCTTGTCGCCGAACTTGTCCTTCATCGTCGCGTGGGGGTGCTTGCTGGCCATGGTGCGTATCCTTCCGAGGGGTGCGCGAGATCACTCGCGCGGCAAATGAGGAGGCGGCTTTAGCAGTCAGAGGCAGAGGTCGCAACCGGTGTAAGGTGGCGGCCTAGGTTTCGTTTCATGGAGCGTGGGCCTTTTTGGCCTCGCCGCGCCGAGGGGAGAACGTCGGATGCCTGGTAAGGGAAAGCTCGTTCGGTGGGGAGCGATGACGCTCCTCGCGCACCTCGCGCTCGCGTGCGGCGCCGCGGACAAGGCGGCGATGTCTCCCGCAGAGGCGGGGATGTCCCGTGGCGGCGGCGCGATGGCGGCAGCGCCGAGTCGTGCTCCGGGGCCGCCGGGCGCGCCGCGAACCGAAGCCGCCGATCGCGACGGCGACGGCATCCCCGACGCGAAGGACGAACCGGTCGACATGCGCACCGCGCAAGCCGGCGGCGGCAACAACCCCAAGGTCGTCACCGACGCGCCGCACGGCACGTCGATGCTCATCTACACCGCGACGCTCCACCTCGCGGTCTTCCAAGTCACCCAGCAGATGAACACCGTCGAGCGCATCGCCCGCGACAACGGCGGCTATCTCTCCGTGCGCAACGACACGCAGATCACCATTCGCATCCCACGCGGAAAATTCGACGACGCGCTCAAGACGATCGAAAAGCTCGGCGACGTCGTCCACCGCAGCATCACCGCGCAAGACGTGACCGACGAGTACGTCGACATGGAGATTCGCCTGAAGAACGCGCGCGCGATCCGCGATCGTCTGCAAGCGCTCCTCGAGAAGGCGCAGATCAAAGAGGCGATCGAGATCCAGAAAGAGCTCGGCAAGGTCACCGAAGAGATCGAGCGCATCGAAGGACGCCTGAAGCTCCTCAAGGACAAGATCGCGTTCTCGACGATCACCGTTTCGTTCCAGCCCGTCGACTCGCAGCCGGTGCGCGACGCGACGATCCTGCCGTTTCCGTGGCTCTTGGATCTCGGGCTGTCGTCCTTGATGAACGTGCATCCATGACGTCGCGCATCGCGCCGAGGAGAATGATGATGCTTGGTGACTTCGGGGTTCGCGCGGCGCTCGTCGCTGCGCTTGGAATGGCGGCGCTCGGTGCGACGGCGTGCGGGCGACCGTTCAAGGTCGAGACGGCGCCCGGGTTCGTCGAGCTCGACAACCAAGAGCCGCAATACGCCTACCGCGCGATCGCGCCGGAAGGGATCGTCGTCGCGATTCGCGTCGTGCCGCTCGACGACAAAGGCGATCTCGCGTTTTGGACGCGCTCGGTGACGTTGCGCTTTCGTCAGCTCAACGCGTACGCGCTCCTCGAGACGAGCGACGTGACCGCGCGCGACGGCACGCCCGGCAAAGAGCTCCGCTTCGGTCACGACGAGGCGGGCAAGCCGTATCTCTACCGCGTGCGCCTCTACGTCGCGCAAGATCGCCTGTTCGTGATCGAGGTCGGCGGGACGAAAGAGCAGATGGATCGCTACAAGCCGAGCGTCGATTGGATGCTGCTGAGCGTGCTCGTCAAATGCGACACGTTCCTCGCGCCGGTGTTCGCATCGAAGACCTGCAATCGTTGGTAAGGGCGTGAACGTGCGGTAGAACCGGCCGCATGTCCCAGGCTGTTCGAGTTCGCTTCGCGCCGTCGCCCACCGGGTACCTCCACATCGGCGGCGTGCGCACCGCGCTCTTCAACTGGCTCTGGGCGCGGAAGAACGGCGGCAAGTTCGTCCTTCGGATCGAAGACACCGATCAAGAGCGCTCCACGCCCGAGAGCGTGAAGGTGATCCTCGACTCGATGACGTGGCTCGGGATGACGTGGGACGAAGGTCCCGGCGTCGGCGGCGCGTTCGGTCCGTACACGCAGATGGAGCGGCTCGCGATTTACAAAGAGCACGCCGAGCGACTCATCACGAGCGGCAAGGCGTACCGCTGTTTCTGCACCAAAGAAGAGCTCGACGTTCAGCGCGCCGCGCTCAAGGCGAAGGATCCGAAAGCGCAGTTTCGTTATCCGGGCACGTGCCGCGATCGCAAAGACACGCCGAGCTTGCCGTTCGTCGTGCGCTTCAAGGTGCCGAGCGACGGTGACATTCGGTACGTCGACAAAGTCTTCGGCGAAGTGATCACGCCGAACACCGCACAGCAAGACTTCGTGCTTCTGCGATCCGACGGCGTCCCGCTCTACAACTTCGGCTGCGTCGTCGACGACATGACGATGGGGATCACGCTCGTTGCGCGCGGGCGCGATCACATGGTGAACACGCCGCTGCAGATCATGCTGTACGCGGCGTTCGGCGTCGCGCCGCCGGACATGGCGCACTTGCCGATGATGCTCGCGCCGAACGGCGAGAAGCTCTCGAAGCGGCACGGCGCGGTCAGTGTCGGCGAGTACAAAGCGCAGGGATATTCGCCCGAAGCGGTGCTCAATTACTTGGTGCGCTTCGGTTGGTCGCACGGCGATCAAGAGGTGTTCTCGCTCGGCGAGCTCGTCGACGCGTTCAACTGGGAAGCGTGCGGGCGCGGCGACGGCAAGTTCGACGCGAAGAAGTTTCTCGCGATCCAGCACGAGCACATGAAGACGCCGCGACTCACGCCGGACGACGTCTACGTCGCGCGTCTCGTGCCGTTCCTCGAAGCGCGCGGACTCACCGTCGATCCGGCGCGCGTCGCCAAAGTCATCCCGATGATCCGCGAGCGCGCGACGACGTTCGTCGACGCCGCCGATCGACTCGACTTCGTCTTTCGCGACGTGCCCGTCATGGACGACAAGGCGTCGCAGAAGTTCCTCGTCGCCGCGAACGTCGCGCATCTGCGCGTGCTCGCCGACGTGCTCGAGAAGGTTTCGTCGTGGGAAGAGAAGGCGCTCGAAGACGCGACGAACGCATGGCTCGCGGAGAAAGCGCTGAACATCAAAGACGTCGCGCAGCCCGCGCGCGTCGCGCTGACGGGACGCACGGCGAGCCCGGGGCTCTTCGAGGTCGTCGCGGCGCTCGGACGTGAAGGCGCGCTCGGACGCTTGCGAAGCGCCGCGGAGATCGCGGCGTCGCGCTGACGTCGACGACTACGGATAAAGGCGAATTCCGCAGTCGGCGCCGCCGCGTGTGCCGAGGGCAGGCGTCGCGTAGCCGCTGACGTTGGGGTTCATGATCGTGGACGAGATCGCCGCCGTGTTCTCGACGACCGTGTCGTAGTCCCACGATCCCGCGGTGTCCGAGATTCCCGTGATGTCGTACGTCTGTCCGGCCTGCAGCGTGAACGACAGCGGATCGCTCTCCTTCCACGAGTCGCCCGAGGCCGGGAACGCTTTCGGTGCGCTCGAGTAGACGAGCACGCCGCCGTTGAAGATCAGGAACTTGATGTTGCCGGCCGACGCCAGCGCGTTCTTCACGGAGATGAACGAGATCGTCGTCGTCACGTGGACGACGATGTTCGTGCCGCAGGCGTCGTCGATTCCGCGCGACGACGAGCCGGACTGCATGGGGATGCTGTCGAAGAGGGGCGTGCCGCCGTCGAACGTGCCCGTGTCGGGGATGATGGGGATGATGACGTCGGGCGCCGAGTCGACGCTCGCGTCGATGCCGCTCGAGTCGAAGCCTGTGTCCGGGTTGCTCGCGTCGATGAACGTAACGTCGTTGAACGCCGCGTCTCGCGGCGTCGCGTCGCGGAACGACGCGTCGAACGATCCGCTCTCGAACGATCCGCTCTCGAAGTGCGCGGCGGAGTCCGCGTGTGCAGCGTCGATGCCGCCGCCAGCGTCGTCGAAGATCCCGTTGTCGATCTGACCGCCGCACGCGACGAAGGGCGATCCCGCGACCACAAGGAGCGAGCCGCAAGCGACGCTCCGACGCAGAAAGCTCATGCCTATTGGTATAGGCGAATCCCGCAGTCGGCGCCGCCGACCGATCCGAGAATGGGCGTCGTGTAGTTCGTGACGTTCGGGTTGTGGGCGGTCGACGAGATCGCCGCGGTGTTCTCGATCACGGTGTCGTAGTCCCACGTGCTCGACACGACGTCCGAGATCCCGCTGATGTTGTACGTCTGCCCCGCTTGGAGCGTGAACGACATCGGATCCGAGTCCTTCCACGAGTCGGTCGTGATCGTGAACGCCTTGGGCGCGCTCGCATAGACGAGCGACGTGGTGTTGAAGATGAGAAACTTCACGTTGCCCGACGTCGTCAGCGTGTTCTTCACCGAGATGCGCGAGATCGTCGTCGTCGTGTGGACGGTGATCTGCGTTCCGCATGCGTCGCCGCTTCCACGCGACGACGCGCCCGACTGCGACGGGATGCTGTCGAAGATGAGGGAGCCGGTCGTGCTCGTGTCGGGCGCGCTGCTGTCGATGTGCGCCGCGTCGATGCTGCTCGCGTCGATCGACGTCGCGTCGCTGTTGCTTGCGTCGCCGGCGGTCGCGTCGGTGGTCGTGATCCCCGCGTCGAGGTGCGAAGCGGCGTCGTGCTTCACCGACGAATCGCTGTGGTGCGCGTCGACGCAGCTCGAAGGATCGTCTAGGCACGAGCCGGCGTCGCCGTCGAAGAAGTCGCCGGTCACCTGGGCTGCGCACGCGACGACGGACGAGCTTGCGAGAACGAGGATCGACGCGCGCGCGAAGATCGAAGGCGAAGAGCTGTACATGAATCCCCTGACGGCAGGAGCGGTACACCGCCGTCATGGGTCGTACGCTCACCCCCGGGGTTACTTCCCTTGCTTGGCCGCGAACGAATCACGAAGCCCGATCGTGCGATTGAAGACCGGCCGACCCGGCTTCGAATCCGGATCGGTCGCGAAGTAACCGACGCGCTCGAACTGGACGCGATCGCCCGGCGCAGTCGACGCGAGCGCCGGCTCGACGCGCGCGCCGATGAGCGTTTCGCACGAGCTCGGGTTCAGCTGCGTGAGAAAATCGATCTCGCCCTCGCCCGGATGCTCGGAAGAGAAGAGGCGATCGTAGAGGCGCACCTCGGCTTCGATGGAGTGCGACGCCGACACCCACTGGAGCGTCCCTTTGATCTTTCGTCCGTCCTTCGCGTTGCCGCCGCGCGAGTCGGGATCCCACGTGCACCGTAGCTCGGTGATCTCGCCGCGCTCGTCCTTCACGACGCTCTCGCACTTGATGATGCATGCGTTGCGGAGGCGCACCTCTTTGCCGGGCGACAAGCGGAACCACCCTTTCGGCGGCACCTCCGCGAAGTCGTCGCGATCGATGTAGAGCACACGCGAGAACGGAAGCGCGCGCGATCCGCGGGCCGCGTCCTCCGGATGCCACGGAGCGTCGAAGCTGTCTTCGGTCCCCTCGGGGAAATTCTCGAGCACGACGCGCAGCGGACGCAGCACGCCCATCGCGCGGTTGCAGCGTGCGTTCAAGTCTTCGCGGATCGCGTGCTCGAGGAGCGCCACGTCGACGAAGCTGTTTCGCTTCGACACGCCGATGCGCTCGCAGAAGGCGCGGATCGCTTCGGCCGTGTAGCCGCGACGACGAAGCCCCGCGAGCGTCGGCATCCGCGGATCGTCCCAGCCGTTCACATGCTTCGCGTCGACGAGCTGCTTCAGCTTTCGCTTCGACAGCGTGTTGTACGTCAGATTCAAACGCGCGAACTCGATCTGCCGAGGCCGCGGCGCGAACGAGAACTGATCGAGAAACCAGTCGTACAGCGGCCGATGGTTCTCGAACTCGAGCGAGCAGACGGAGTGCGTGACGCCTTCGAACGCATCGGAGTACCCGTGCGCGAAGTCGTACATCGGATAGATGCACCACGCGTCGCCGGTGCGATGGTGATGCTCGCGCTTGATTCGGTACATCACCGGATCGCGCATGTTCTGGTTCGGCGACTGCATGTCGATCTTCGCGCGGAGCACGTGCGCGCCGTCGGCGAACTCGCCCGCGCGCATCCGCTTGAAGAGATCGAGATTCTCCGCGACGGGGCGATCGCGGTACGGGCTGGTGTGCCCCGCTTCGTAGAAGCTGCCGCGTCCGGCGCGAAGCTCTTCGAGCGTCTGGCTGTCGACGTACGCCTTGCCCGCTTCGACGAGCTTCACCGCGAGGTCGAAGAGCTTCTCGTAATAGTCCGACGCGAAGAAGAGGCGCGTCTTCGAATCGAATCCGAGCCAGCTCACGTCCGCTTGAATCGATCGCACGAACTCGTCTTCTTCGGCGGCGGGGTTCGTGTCGTCGAATCGCAAGTTGCAAACGGCGCCGTCGACCG
>JBBQXV010000295.1:0-11529 GCA_038209335.1 Polyangiales bacterium
CGGCGCCGTGCTCGCGACGCCGTTCCTCGACATCTCCGCGGGCATCGGCACCAACGCGGGCGAGCGCGGTCTGCTCAGCATCGCGTTTCATCCGAGGTACGCGACGAACGGACGCTTCTTCGTGATGGGCACGCCGGCGGACAACGCCAACGGGAGCTTCTCGCCGATCAACGCGGACGCGGTCGTCGAGTTCAAGCGCGACCCGAACAACCCCGACATCGCGGTGCCGACGAAGGTTCGCGACATCGTCGTGCTCCCCGTCTCGGACACGAACCACAACGGCGGCACGATCATGTTCGGCACCGACAACTATCTCTACGTCGGCACCGGCGACGGCGGCGGCGGCTGCGAGAGCTCGCAGCCCGGCGCGGTGCAAGACACGGCAAAGCTCTTCGGTAAGATCCTCCGCCTCGACGTCGACGGCGCCGCGCCGTTCGCCGCGCCCGGCAATCCGTTCGCGAACGACGCGCGCGTCTATCACTACGGCGTACGAAATCCGTTTCGCTACAACTTCGACAAGCTGACTGGCGATCTCTTCATCGGCGACGTCGGACAGTCCGCGAACGAAGAGATCTCCGTCGCGCCGCGCAACGCTCCAGGGAAAAACTTTGGTTGGCCCGCGTACGAAGGGACGTCGCAAGGCACGTGCGGAACCAAACCGCTCGGTGGCCCGTCGGCGTACACGCCGCCGATCGTGTCGATCGATCGCACCGGCACGAGCACGAGCCCGTTCAAGGACTACACCTCGGTCATCGGAGGTCGCGTCTATCGCGGCGCGGCGATGCCTGCGCTCCAAGGCGTCTACTTCTTCGGCGACTTCGGCGCCGCGGAGCTCGGCGCGCTCCGCTACTGCAACGGCCAAGTGTACGGCCCGGTCGCGATCCCGACGGCGCAGATCCCGACCGGCACGGGCGGCGGAACGCTCGGCCAGATCGGCTCGTTCGTCGAAGGCAACGACGGGGAGCTCTACATCCTCTACGGGTTCTACGGCGCTGCGCGGATCGGCAAGCTCGCGCTGCAGTAACGCGCGTTACTTCGAAATCGGAACGCCCGGCAGAAAGTCGAGCGACGGGTTCGCCGTCGACGCGCCGCACGCGCCGCCGCCGACGCCGAGGACCGATCCGTCTTGCAGCGTCACCGCGGTCCACTCGCAGTTCGGTCGCGGCAACGTTCCGAAGGATTTGACCGTGCCAGCGATCGGGTCGACCTGCTCGACCGAGTCGGACGGCGCACACGACTTGTCGATGGTGTATCCGCCCATGACGATGATCGTCCCGTCGCGCACGAGCGCGCTCGCGTGCCACGTGCGCCCCACGCCAGCTCCGGCGTCGTTCTGTGGATGCAACGTGTACGGCGCCGTCGTCCACTTGTTCATCACGGGATCGTAGTATTCGTTCGTGCTGAGCGGGACGTCGACGCCGCCCGCGGAGATGCTCGATCCACCGACGACCGCGACGCGCCCGTCGGGAAGCGTGTGCGCGGTGAGCATCGAGCGCCCTTGCGCGAGCGGCGGGCCGTCGGAGAACTGCCCACTCATCGGATCGTAAATCTCGACGGAGGTCTGGCTCATGTCGCCGCCGCCGAGCATCACGCGTCCGTCGCGCAAGCGGACGACGAAGCCGAACGTGTGCATCTGCGACGTCGGGATCTGCGTGAACGCGTTGCTCGCGGGATCGTAGATCTCCGCCGTCTTCTGCCCTTCGGACGCGATCAACACGCGGCCGTCGGTCATCAGCACCGCGCGCGTGTAATCGCGCGCCGTGTTCATCGGCATCGCCGTCGGCGTGAACATGTCGGTCGCCGGATCGTAGATCTCCGCGACCGCCGACGCGCCCGCCGCGCCGACGATGAGCACCTTGCCGGTGAGGAGCGTGACGACGCTCGAGTGCCATCGCTTGACCGCCATCGTCCCCGCCGACGACTTCACCGAGTCGGTCGTGCGCGTGTAGATCTCGGCGGTGTCGGTCGCGTTCGCCGCGCTGTCCGGGACGGTCGTGCCGCCGACGATGAGCACACGGCCGTCTTGCAAGACGCCGAGCCCAGGATCCTCGCCGCGCACGACCGCCATCGGCTTCTCTTGCCAAGGCAGTTGAAGCCCGGCCTGCACGTAGGTGAACGCGCCGGGGAGCGTCGACTTGCTCGTCCCGTTGACGATGCGAATGTCTTTCGGACCGACCGGGCCGGGCGGCGTTTGGATGAGTGCGGTGTGCGCGTCTTTGACGAGCGTGGGCGCGGCGCCATCGCCGATGAAGACCTTCATCCCCGCGACGAAGCCGTCGCCGGTGATGGTGACGTAGTCGCCGCCGCTTTGGTTTCCTTGGCGCGGTTTGAGATCGCGAACCGAGAACGCGCACGACGCGGTGTCGAGGAGGCACGTGCTGCTGCAGCAAACTCCGGTCGCGCCGCATTTCGTTCCGCACACACCGCAGTTTTGTGGATCGCTCGTAATGTCGACGCACATCGCGCCGCACGCGACGTTGGCGCCGGTGCACACGAGCGCGCTGTCGCCGCCGCCTCCGCTATCGTCGGCAGGTGGCTGCTGGAACGTCGAATCGCTCGACGACCCGCACGACTGCGACGCGACGGCGATCGATCCAGCCAGCACCGCGAGCACGCCGGCGCCCGCGATCGATGAGACCGTCCACAACCCTGCTTTGCGACGGTTCGGCATAAGCGTGATCATAGCCCTGTCGAAGCTCGCGCGCCGCGGAGAGTGGGCCTATGCTCCTCCGTGATGCGACCTGCAAAACGAGCGGTGGCGTGCGTTTTCGGGATCACCTGTCTTGCTGCGCTGGCCTCGCTCGCGTTCGCGAGAACTGCGCACGCGGACACGTCGCCCAACGATGCGGCGCGCGTGACGATCGTCGATCGCGACGTGAAGAACGAGGTGCCGATCGTCGCGTACACGTACCAGGCGTACGGCGTTTCGGCGGGCGGCGTCGGCGCGCAGCTCAACGGGCTGGGGCTCGTCGCGAACGGACAGCGCGCGATCGGCGGCGGCGGCGTGACGGTGTGGGGCGCGCCGTTCGAACGCCTCACGCTCGTCGGAGACGCGCAGCGAAACGTGTTCGGCAACTTCGCTCCGTCGGCCGCGGTCGTGTTTCGTTTGCTCGGCACGCCCGGCGACGGCTTCTCGCTCGGCGCGCTCGGCAAGTTCAAGGTCGACGGCTTTGCCGGCGGTCCGGCGAGAGACGAAGTCGAAGCGGAGATCGAGATCGGGATCCTCGCGTCGTACGTGCGCGCGGGATGGCACTTCGACGTGAACGCGATCGCGGGACGCGGAACCGGCGACGACGGCGAGACCGACGCGGAAGCGCGCCTTCGCATCGGCAAGGACGTCGGCCGCTGGGTGCGCCTCGGCGTCGACGGTCAAACGCGCGTGCGGCTCGCCGGGCCCAAGTATTTGCCGAACGGACAGATTTGGGATTTTGCCGCGGGGCCGCAGATCGTGATCGGCTCGCGGCGTTTCTACGGTGCGCTCACGGGTGGACCGGCGACGATGGGGTTGGTCAGCGCCAACGTCGGGTGGACCGTCGTGGCGTCGGTCGGCGGCTCGACGTTTTGAGCGTGGCGATCACGCGGAGGAGCGCGGCCGTCGTTGCCGCGCTGCTCGCGTGTGCGTGCGACAAGGGGAGCTCGACGTCGGTTTCGACCGCGACGTCGACCGCGACGTCGGTTTCGACCGCGACCGCGACGTCGACCGCGACCGCGACGCCGACCCCGCGCCCCGAGCGTCGCGGCGGTCCCACCGGCGTGCTCCTCCGCGCCGCCCGCGATCTCACGCTCACCGACGCGAAGCGCGCCGCCTACGACAAGCTCGAAGCGCCGCTCGCGAACGATGACGGCATGGATGCCGAGCTCTCGTCCTTCCGCGCCGACTTGGTCACCGCCATCTTCGCCGGCAAGATCGACGTCGCGAAGATCTCACCCCACTACGTCGCGATCGACGCCATCGTTCGGATGCGCCGCGACAAGCAAATCGACGCACTCAACGGGCTCTACGCACTCCTCGACCCGGCGCAGCGCGCGCTGGTCGTCACGGCGGTGCGTGCGAAGCGAACCGTCGAGCACGAACGCGAGAAGCAGCGCGAGAAGCGCGAAGGGGGCGACGCCGCGCAGGCGAAGCGTCGGCTCGATCGAATCACGAGAGACCTCGCCCTCGACGATGCGCAGCAGAAATCGGTCGCAGCGATCTTCGCGAAGGGACCGACGCACGAGACCGTCGAGGCGCTCGAGGTCGAGCTCGAGAAGCGAATGGCCGTAGTCCTCGCGGCGTTCGAAAAAGATCGCTTCGATGCGAAGCGCGCCGACGTCCCGATGGGCCTCGGCAAGACGCCGCACGACACGCTCGAATGGCGCGTTCAACTCTTCACGCAGCTCGTCGGTGTTCTGCGGCCCGAGCAACGCGCGAAGCTCGGCGACCTCGAAAAGTCGGCCGAGCCTGCGCGTGGGTTCGGTCTGCCGCTGGGGGAAGAGGTCGAGGCAGAAGACGAGTAGGTCGCGCCGCGACTCCCCTCGGCGATTCGCGGCACCTTGGGATGTTGTCGCGAGCGCGCCGTGACTCAGCCGCCTTTGCACTCCGTGGTGAAGAGCGGCGCGCACGCGGCAGGCACCGACGTCGTGAGGCTGCAGAGATCCGCGGCGGCCTGCGCTTGCACGCAGTCCTCGGACTGTTGGACGGTCGCTTGGCAGGCCGCCGGCGCCGACGCGAGATCGGCGACGCAGGTCGCCTGATCCTTCGTCGCCGTCTCGGTCACGGTGCCGCCGTCGCACGTCTTCGTCGTCTTGTGTCCGTAGCCACCCTCGGTGTTCGCGATCCAATCGCAGAGCGCCTTGCGATCGGAATCAGTGAGGCTGACGATCGTCTTCGATTCGGTGACGCCGGAACGCGATCCGCTCCCGCTGTTGGACGACGAGCAGCCGAACGCCGCGAGTCCGATTGTCCCGAGGACGAGTCCCACGCCAAAAGCCTTCACGATCTTCATGTAAGTGACCTCCGTCCGTGGTGATACGCCCGCTTCGCCGAGAATGCCCCTTCGCGTTCTCGCGCGCGGTCACACGTAACGCGCCCATCCGTTGGGATGCGCGCTCTTGTAGCGCCGAAATCGCACGCACGCGGGATAGAGCACGAGCGCGGCCGCGGTCGCGGCGATCAGCGACGCGCCGACACCGAGCTTGCCGTGCACGCCGAGGAGCATCGACGCAGCGATGAGCAGATGCGCGTGCAGCACGTAGAAGAACAGCGCCGTCGATCCGTACACCGCGAGGATGCGCAGCGGCGCCGCGGACGCGCCCGCTTTGCGTAGCGCCGCGAAGCCCGCGAGGAAGAGCCCCATGATGCCGAGCTCGAGCGCCGCGTACGTGATCGACGGCGGATACTTGCTGACGTGGAGCCACTGGACGAGCGAGCCGTCGTCGCGCAAGAGGCGCATGTTGCCGTAGCGGTTCAAGCCGCGCACGATCGCGAACACGCCGAGCGATGCGACGCCTGCGATCGCGAGCCTCGCCGGCGCGACCTCGCCCCCCTCGGCGAGCCGTCGACCGAACGCCCAACCGAGCATCATGATCGCGAGCCACGGCACGAGCGGATAGCCGACGATGAACCAACCGAAGTCGCCTGCCGTCACGAGAAGCGCGCCGACGACAGTCGGCTTGCCGCCGCCGAGCCATATCGCGAGCCCGGCGAGCGCTTCGCCTCCGAGCACGAGCACGATCCCCGCGGTCGCGAGCCAACGCACCGGCAGTCGTCGCAGCGCGGCCATGCACACGAGGCTCGCGCCGATCGCGTACATCACTTGAAAGAGAACTTTGCCGGGCGTGAAGACGAGCGACATCCAAATCGGATCGATCGCGACGATGATGAGCCCGCGCGCGATGATGTGTCGATCGAGGCTGGCGGCGCTCTCGCCGTTGGCCGCGCGGCGCGTGACGCTGAGCGCGAGCGCGGTCCCGGCGAGAAACACGAACGTCGGCGCGCACAGATGCGTGATCCAACGAAGGAGAAATTGCCCCGTCGGGAGCGGCGTGCCCGGCGTGTACATGAACGCGGCGTCGGTGAAGACGCGGCCGGCGTTGAACGCGTCGGAGGCGTGATCGATCGTCATCAGGAGCATGACGAGCCCGCGGAGCCAGTCGAGCTCGGCGAGGCGGGGCGTGCGCATCGACGCGAGGATACGCGAAGAGGTCTCGGTGTCTCAATTGCGTCCGAGCGCGCGCGCAGCGTGCGCGCCGCGCCCCATGGGAGGTACGAGGGTACATGGAGAGGCCCATGAAAAATGCGTCCATCATCGCCGTCGGTGCGGCGCTCGCGTTGGCGATCTGCTCGTGCAGCAGCAGCAGCGGATCGAGCGCGCACACCGCGTCCGACGGAACGGTGCTCGCCGAGGGGTTCGATCCGCCCGCGGCGACGGACGCGGCGCTTCGGCTCACGACGCCGATCATCCATGCCTTCGCCGCCGGCGGGAACACGGAGTTTTGCTACTTCTCGAAGACGATCCTCGACAAGGAGACGTTCTTCAAAGCAGGGCAGGGGTTCCAGGCGAAGGGCGGCCACCACGCGGTCGTCTACTGGACGCTCAAGACGCAGCGGGAAGAGCAGCGGCCTTGCACGGAAGACGACATGGTCTCGTTTCACTTCCTGAGTGGCGGCGGCGCTGAAGCGGGGAATGGGATCATGAACAGCCTCCCGGCCGGCGGGGCGTTCAAGGTGCCCGCGGGCGCGCAGCTCGTCGTGAATCTCCACATGCTGAACGCGTCGGCGCAGCCCGTCGAAGGGCAAGCGGCCGTCAACCTCTTCTACGGCGACTCCAGCCTCACGCCGCTCACGAGCTTCTACGTGTCGGGCACCTCGTTCTCGATCGCGCCGCACGCGACGAAGACGTGGTCGACGAGCTGCGTCGCGAGGGCTCCGATGAAGGTCGCGCGGCTCCTCGGACACATGCACGAGTGGGGAGTGCGCAACACGATCACGCTGACGACGCCCGCGGGCGATCAGATCCTCTACGACAAACCCGGCCAAGGCGATTTCTCGTACAACCCGCCGTTCGTCGACTACCCGACGGACAAGCCGCTCCTCATCAACCCCGGCGACAAGATCACGACGTCGTGCACGTGGAACAACATGCGCGACACGGCGCTCGCGTTCCCCGACGAGATGTGCGCGGCGTTCGGCTACGTGCTCGGAACCGAAGCCGAGTCGGGCTGCGCGGACGGCGTCTGGAACAACTAGGTTCGTCGCCGAACGCGTCTACGCGATTGCGATTTCAGAGACACGCGTTCGGCGTGCATCCGCAGCCGCCGTTGCCGCACTCGCACGTCGCGCCCGAGCCGCAGTCCATCGTGGGCTGATCGGCTGCGTCGGCGTCGCCGCCTGCATCGGCGGGCCTGCACATCATCGTGCAGAAGTGCGTCGTCAGATCGCCGATGACCGAGCAAATGTGCGCTCCCGAGGTCGCAGCGCAATCGTGAAAATTTTCGCAGTACTTGCCGACGCCGAACGTGTTGCCCATGTCGCCGGAGTGACCGCATTTCGAGAACACATCGGGCGCTGCGTCGGCCGCGGTCGCACCGCTGCTCGACGACGTGCTGCTGCATCCCGCGAACGCGACGTGCACGAGGAAGGCGACGGGCGCGAGAACGGCGGCACGCGCGAAGAGCGACTTGGTCTTCATGAATCGCTGCGTATCACGGTGGCACGAGCGCCGAGCCCACTTTCCTCCACGAAGACGTCGCCGGGACCAACGGAGACTTCGACGGGACGTGAGCACCGAGGCGACAGGGCTATGACCCGTCCATGCGCTGCCTCCGTGTCGTTCTCTCGGCGTCCGTGGCGCTCCTCGCGCTCCCGACCGTCTCCTGCAGCTCCTCGTCGTCGTCTCCGGGCACCACCGGCCCCGGACCGGTGATCACGCTCGCGTCGACGCCGTACACGCTCGCCCCCGGCGATGAGAAATATTTTTGCTACACGAAGACGCTCGACGTCGACACCGTCCTCACGGGATTCACTCCCAACTACGGCGAGGCGGCGCATCACATCTTGCTCGCGCAGACGCTCGAGCCGGAGAAGGACGGCTTCTCCGAGTGCAACGTCCTCTTCAAGACGACGTGGGTGCCGCTCTTCGTCGGTGGAAAAGGATCGACGCCCGCGAAGCTTCCGGACGGCGCGGGCATCAAGCTCCTCGCCGGCACGCAAGTGCTCTTGCAGCTGCATCTCCAGAACGCGGGCGCAGCGGCCATCACCAGCACGACGGGCGTCGACATGCAGACGACCGACCCCACCAAGCCGTATACGCAGGCCGGCATCTTCGGCATCGACAACCGCGCGATCGACATTCCGCCCGGCTCGTCGATGTACGAGACGAAGATGAACTGCCACGCGTCGAAGGCGATGAACGTGTTCGCCATCTTCGGTCACATGCACAAGACCGGACAGCACATCACCGTCAATCGTGGCGCTGAGACGATCTACGACGCCGACTGGAAGTTCGATCTCCAGCCGACGACGCAGAAGACGCTCGTGATCGCGCCGAACGACACGCTCAGCCTCCACTGCTTTTACGCGAACAACACGACCGCTGCGATCAAGTACGGCGAGAGTTCGAACACCGAGATGTGCTCTTTCGTCCTCTATTACACGCCGTTCGACGGCTTGGACGGCTGCGTCCAGAACTGACGGCAGCCGTCCGCGCGACGTTACTTCTTCAGCGTCGCCGTGACGCTCACCGTGCTCGACGCGGCCATCGGGCGCGCGCGCACGTAGTACGTTCCGCCGCTCGCGGGCACCGTCACCGTGCACGTCTCGCTCGACGTCGCGCCGGTCGACTTGCACGTCGAGCTGTAGATGCTCGGCTTCGATCCGAGCTTCACGTAGAGGTCTGCGTTGCCCGTGCCGCTCATCGTGAAGGTGACGGTCTTCACGCCGGCGGGGACGCCGAACGTTCCGTAGTACGACGCCGTCGTGACGGTTTGATCGGCGAACACCGACTTCGTCTCGTCCGTCGTCCCGCCGCTGCCGCTGCTGCTGCCGTCGCTGACGAGCGACTTGAGATCCGCGTAGCTGATCCCCGCGGGCGATCCGCTCGGCGTGCCGTTCGGCCACCACATGAAGTCCGGATGCGCGGTGCGGCTCGAGCCGACCCACTCGCCGCCCTGGATGCGACCGTTGGCGTCCGCCTCGAGGATGTACTGGTAATGATCCGTCGACGTGTAGTCGTCCGAGTTCGGCAGCGTGTGCGCGGGCCGCGCCTCGCTGATGTAGTGGAGATCCATCTCGACGTAATAGAAGCGCGCCGCCGCCGGGTTGTACGAGTACGTCGCGTTCGGCGAGACCGTGCCGACCGAGAGCGCCGCGTTCGACTTGTCCGCGTAGCCGAGGACGAGCCAACCGATCTTGTCGCCCGCCGCGACCGTGATCTTGCACTCTTCGCTCGAGGACGAGCCGGTCGAGCTGCAATCATTCGCCGCTTCGGTCGCGTCGCCGTTCTTCTTGATGAAGAGATCCGCGTCGCCGCTGCCGTTCAACTTGAACGTGAGCTCGCCCGCCGCCGTCGCCGTGTAGGAGCCAGTCTGCTTTGCGCCCTTCGCGAGATCGGCCGCCGGCATCGTCGTCGTGAAGGTCACGTTCGCGCCGAGGAGGCCGATCGCTTCGGCCTTCGTGATCTCCTTCAACTTGCCGCCGACCGCGTTCGTGATGTCGTAGCCGCGCATCGGCTGGTTCCACACCTGATCGTTCCAGGTGCGATCCTCGACCGCGCCGACGCCGCGAAGCCCGAGCATGTTCGTCACGACGACGTGCATCGAGCCGGGGTTCATGTCGCGGCACTCGCCCGCGGTGACGCGCCCGTCCGGATCCATCTTCGGCTCTTTGGTGTTGCAGCGCTGGCTGAGAAACTTCGTCGGCAAGCTCTCCGAGTAGACGAGCGACATGAGACCGATGATGTCGCCCGGAAAGAACGTCACGCCGTTCTTCGTCACGGGAGCCGTCGGCGGCGCTTCGCTGATCGCGTACGGCGACCAACCGTGGCAGATGCCCCACCACGTCGGGATGCATCGCCCCTTCGTCTCGCCGCGCGGAATCGCGCACGACGATCCGTCGTCGGTGCTGGTGCAGTCGCCGTCTGTCGTGCACTCCTTGCGATCGGTGCGCGATCGGATTCCGTATCCCTGCGACACCGCCATCGCCGTGTTCGGTTTGCCGAACGCCGCGCCGAACTTCTCCGCCGGCGATTGCGAATTGTCGCCGTCCCAACGAACGTTGACGCTGTCGCGGTACGTCGCCCAGTAGTCGCCGGCGATCGGCTTGTTGTGCGTCTCGCCTTTGACCGGGAGCTTGTCGGCTTCGTAGATGAACGTGTTGTCGACGAACGCCGGGTTGTTCGCCGAGTCCCAGACTTCCTTTTCTTCGTCGCCGGAGATCGACTCGCTCGGCGCGACGGCGCACGCCGCGATGCCGCTGAAGAGGGCGAAGGTCGAGACCGCGGGAAAAAGGCGAATCGTGCTCATCTGGGGTTGCTCCGTAGGGGTTCGGGCGGGGAAGGCGATGAATGGTCACATCGGCACTGATGTCGCTCGATGTAGGCGCCGTACTTACCAGCGAAGGGTGGTCGGTCAAGGCGGATTTTTACAATTGTCAAGATTGTGAGGGCTTCCAATATCCTCGGCGAATGGCGACGCAGGCTCGCGACGAGCTCCTCTGTCCGAAATGCCAAGCCCCTCTGCCCGAGGACGCGGCGCGCGCGACCTGCGTCTGTCGCTTCTGCGGCGTCGTGTCGATGCCGAGCGCGCCGAAAGTGATCGAGCGCATCGTCGAGCGCGTCGTCGTGGTGTCGGAGTCGGGAGCGCCAGCCGCGATGGCGTGTCCGCGCTGCGTGCAGCCGCTCTTCGAAGGGCGCGCGGACGACATCGTGCTTCATGGATGCGGTGCGTGCGGAGGCATTTGGCTGGGCAACGAGGCGTCGAAGCGAATCGCTGAAGGCGCGTCGTCGCCCGAGGTGAAGGCGCTCTCGGACCGCGCATCGGGGCACGCGCACGCGCGACCGGATCAACGACCGTCGGGGATGCCGTGTCCGATGTGCCGCTCGCCGCTCATGCGCGTTCGTGCTCCGCGCGGATCGATCGAGCTCGACGTGTGCGCCGCGCACGGCACGTGGTTCGATCGCCACGAGCTGGCGGGCGTGATGCACGCGCTGCGATCGCCCCAACCGGCGCGGGGCGGCAGGCTTCCGACGGAGGAAGAGCTCTTGCGCGCGGCCGCGACGCCTCCGACGGCCGCGGACCGCGCGATGTTCGAGACGACGGCGTCCGTGGGATCGGCGAACGCGCTCGAGCAGACGGCGAGTCGAACGGCGATGGGCGTGACGCTCGGCCTGCTCGGCGCGGTGCTCGCCGTCGCGGCGGGTGAATCGCGCTCGTGAGTGTCGGGGATGACGAACGATCTCGTTTTGCCGTTCGACGCGCTCGATCGCTCGCGCATCGCAGTCGCGGGGGGCAAGGCGGCGAACCTCGGTGAGCTGACGCGCGCGGGGTTCCCGG
>JBBQXV010000296.1:0-11511 GCA_038209335.1 Polyangiales bacterium
CGCGTCGAAGATCGCGCGGCGTGGTGCGATCTCGTCGTCGCCGACGTGTACGGCGATCACGTGCTTCGCCTGCGCGGGGAGAGCGCGGAGGAGCGCGCGGGCATGCGCGCCGTCGCGGACGAGATCGCGCGACGCGTCCCGAAGCGCGTCGCGTGAGCCGAGCGCGCGCTTGCTCTCGTTCGCGCGAAGCTACTTTTCGATCGTCGCGTCCTCGACGATGACCGCGTACGTGTAGCCGCCGCCGAAATCGCGATCGAGGTGGAGGACGCCGCGGACGACGATCACCTCACCGACGGCGGGCGTCGCCGTCGCCGTGGTGACCGTGAGATCGTTGTCGCCCGCCGATTTCGATCCGCTGCCGTCGACGATGTGGATCCAGTTCTTGCCGAGGATCCCCGCGTTGAACTTCACCACGCGACCGCGCACGAGCACCGGCTTGTCCTTCAGCGTCGTCTTGCCTGCGAACACCTCCGCCACAGTTCGCCCCGTCGGGCCCGCGGCCTTCGCGATCGGCGCGCCGGACGCTGCGGCGGCGCTCGATGGCGGAGTCATCGTCACGGTCGTCGACGATGGCGACGGCGCCGATTGACCCGCGAGCGTGCCGAACAAGATCTCGGGGAACGTGCGCTTCAGCGTCGGGCTCGCGAAATCTTTCATCACCATCGAGCTCACGACGGTGATCTTGTCGCCGACGGTGAGCTTGGTCAGCGGCACAGCCGCCCATTTCTCGCCGTTGTCGGTCGTGAGTCGGACGTACGTGTAGCCGCCTGCGTCCATGGTCTCGGCGACGATGCCGCTCACCGCGCCGGTCGCGGCCGGCGGAGGCGCGGTCACGATCGGCACCGCGGATGTCGTCGCCGACGACTGCGCCGGCTCGGGCTTTGCGGTTCGTTCGTCGTTGTTGCATGCGACGAGGGACATCGTGACGAGCGTCGCGATCGCGAGTGCGTGGGGCTCTTTCATTGTCCGCACGGTCTAGCGCATCGACGAGCCAAGCGGTGGGACGGTCGCATCCCGCGCGGGTCGAGACGCGAGACATCGATCGAGCTCGGAACGGAGAGTCGACGCGCCGCTCGGGAGCGTCGGCGTCGTGAACGTTGCGCCGAGGCGCGACAAGTCGACGCCCGAATCGCTCGAAGAGAGCCAGATCACGACCGGTTCTCCGCGCGCGAGCTCTGCGGGAACGCCACCACCCTCACCTCCGAACCATCGCCTCGAGTCGTGGCTGTTCGCGCGGTTGTCGCCGAACATGAACGCCTCTCCCGCCTTCACGAACCACGGTCCCTCGGAGGATGCCGGGAAGGGGGCGTTCGCGTCGAGGAAGGTCAAGTACGCCTCGCCTTCGAGGTACTCGACGAAGATGTCGCCGTCCGACTGCGCGAGGGAAGCTGCGTCCGAGAACATCCAGCGGCCGACCCTGCAGTGCGGGACCTCCCAGCCGTTGATCCAGGGATGACCGTCGCGCATCTCGACGCGATCGCCCTCGGTCGCGACGACGCGTTTCACGAAGTCCTGTTCGGGGTGCTCGGGGAACTGGAAAACCATCACGTGCCCGCGACGAAAGCGCTTCGTGGTCTTGTCGACGAAGACGTGGTCGCCCACGAGGAGCGTCGGCACCATCGAGCCGGCGGGGATCTTGAATGCTTCGATCGCGAAGACGCGCGTGACGAAGGTGCCCATCGTCACGAGGGAGAGCGAGGCCGCGACTGCACCGGCGACAGCGAGGCCGCGGGGTCGCTGCGCGCCCGGCGATACGCTGGACGCGTCGATCGCGGAGAGGAAGCGCGCGGTCGCCACGAGCGCTACGAAAGGAAGCGCCAGCGCGCCGAGGCCCGCGCGCGTCAACGGCGGGACGAGAAGGCCGACGACGATCGGTCCGAGCGCAGCGATCGCGAGCCACGCGAACGCACGGCGCGTGCGCCCGAGATAGAACTGCCCGGATCCGACCGCGAAGAGCGAGAGAAAGAACGCGGCCGCGCGGCTCGGTCCGCTTCGTCGCTCGGTGGGCGGTGGTGGCGGTGCTGGCGGAGCGAGCGGAGGCGCGTAGCGGTCGGTTGCGTTCGATGCGGTCGGCGGCGTGGACGTGCTCACGCGACCGAACGTAGTCTACGTGCGCCGGAGCGCCAACGCGGCTGCGCACTCCGCGGCTCGTGCGAGCAAGCGCTCGCGTTGACGCGCGTTGCGGGTGAGCGACGCAGCGCGCTCGAACTCCGCGCCCGCTTCGCCCATGCGGCCGAGCTTCGCCAGCAGGTCAGCGCGCGCACTCGGCAAGAGATGGTAGTCGCGGAGAAGCGGCTCGTCGCTCAGCGCATCGAGGAGCGCGAGCCCCGCGGTGGGCCCTTCCGCCATCGATACGGCGACGGCGCGATTCAGCTCGATGACTGGCGACGGCGTGAGCTCCGCGAGCTCGCCATAGAGCGCCGCGATCCTCGACCAGTCGGTCTCACCGGGCGCGCGCGCGCGTGCATGGCACGCGGCGATCGCGGCCTGAAGCGCATACGCGCCCGGCGTCGCGAGCTTCTGCGCGCGCGCCAGCGCGGTCAGACCGCGATCGATCTGTACGCGATCCCAAAGACCGCGATTCTGATCCAAGAGCAGCACCGGATCGCCCGAAGGCGCGGTACGCGCCGCCGTGCGCGAAGCGTTGAGCTCCATGAGCGCGACGAGCCCCTGCACTTCCGCTTCGTCGGGCGCGAGCCCTGCGAGGATGCGCCCGAGGCGAAGCGCGTCCTCGCAGAGCGCCGGTCGCATCACGTCGTCACCCGCGCTCGCCGAGTAGCCTTCGTTGAAGACCAGGTAGATGACCGCGAGCACCGACGCGAGGCGCGGCGCGAGATCGCCGCCGCGCGGCACTTCGAACGGCACCTTCTCGTCGGCGAGCGTTCGCTTCGCGCGCACGATACGTTGCGCGATCGTCGGCTCGGGCACGAGGAACGCGCGCGCGATCTCGTCGGTCGTGAGACCGCCGAGAAGTCGAAGCGTGAGCGCGACGCGCGCTTCCATCGCGAGCACCGGATGGCACGCCGTGAAGACGAGGCGAAGGAGATCGTCGCCGATGTCGTCGTCGATGGCGGCCTCGAGATCGTCGACGACGCGTCCGGCGCTCGCGTCGATGTCTCGCCCGAGCTCCGCGTGCTTGCGGTCGAGCATCTTTGCGCGACGAAGCGTGTTGATCGCGCGATTCTTCGCCGCGGTCATGAGCCACGCGCCGGGGTTGTCCGGGACGCCCGACTTCGGCCATTGTTCGAGCGCAGCGACGAGCGCATCTTGCGCCAGCTCTTCGGCGACACCAACGTCGCGCACGATCCGCGCGAGCCCGGCGATGAGCTTCGCCGACTCCATCCGGAAGACCACGTGAATCGCGCGATGCGTTTCGGAAACCGTCACTGTTTCCGATCACAGCACGTCCGCGCGTCGGCGCAAGCGGCTCGGTCAGCCGCCGAGGTCGCCCGGATCGAACACCTGCAGGATCTCGCCGTCGCCGTCCCCCGCGATGTTCATGAACCGGCGCGCGCATTCGATCGCCTCCTCGCGCGACTTGGCTTGGATGAGCGCGAAGCCGTCGATGAGCTCCTTCGTCTCGGCGTAAGGCCCGTCGGTCGCGGTGAACTTCCCCGCCGCGAGCTTCACTTGCGTCCCTTTCGTCGGCCGTTGAAGCCCGCCGGTCATGAGGAGCACGCCCGACGCCGCCATCTCCTGACTGAACTTCGCGATCGCCGCCATGTGCCCGGGCGTTGGCGGTGCCGTGCTCTTCTGCGCGTACGTCATCAGGAATTTCATTCCGCTTCTCCTTCAGCGAGATCGGCCTGGCGTTTTTTTTCAGCTCGGGTCCGTCTCTACGTCAATCGAGGAGTCGCGCGATCGACACGCGCAGGCGAGAATTCTCACTCGCCCTTCGGGACGACGACGCTCGCGTGGTACCCGCGCTCTTCGACTCCGAGCGCGCTGGCTCGCGCGAAACCGATCGACGGCTCGGCGTACGTCTCGTAGCGCACGCCGACGAGCGCGTCGCACGTCACGTCGACGGTCTTGCTTCGGTAGTAATCGAACGCGGAAGGAGCGAGCGTGACGGTTCCGTCCGCCGCGCCGCGCGCAATGAGCACGACCGACTCGCCGAACGGTCTCTGGAAGCACGTGCCTTCGAAGCGGACCGTCGCGTACGCGCCGTCGGGGATCGGCGGATCGACGTGGAAGACGATCGGCGCATCGCCGCGCAACATCGGCGGCGGCGCGATCACGCGAAACGGCGCCGGCACATGGATGACGAAGGTCGCGCTCGTCTTGTCGGCCGGACGATCGAGACGGATCTCGACGTCGACCGCGCTGTCCCGCGCAGGGAACGTCCACGTGTAGTCGCCGGCGGTGTTGCGCGAGAGTGGACGAGTCTCGCCCGCGATCGTCGCGACGAGCTTGTCGCCGGTGCCCACCGCCAGCACCTCCCAGTCGTAGTAGAGGCGCGCGTACACGGCGAGATCGCCGCCGTAGGTCTGCGCGCTGGCGTCGATCTTGAGGTAGCGCGTCGCGACCTGGGACGTGTCGCGCGCGAAGCTCGGCGGCGTGTCGACCGGCGGCTGCGGCTGCGGAGTCGGCGACGGCTCGACGGCGCACCCGCTCGTGAGCGCGGCGAACGCGGTGAGAGCGGAGGCGAAGCGAATCGATGAAGCGATGGGGCTCATGACGAGGAAGCATCGCAATGCGCGTGCCGCATGCTGCGACCCGCCGTGCGCGCTGGAAGAGCTGCGTGTGGCGGTCGTTTCTCCGCGCGCGGCGAGCGCACGTGAAGGACGGGTCACGTGCCATTGCGGGCCCTGTGGTCGCCATCGCCCGTCCCCGAACGGGTGACGGGCCCCTCGTCACATCCCCTGGAGCGTGCTCACGGCCGCGGCCTGCGATTCGTAAATCTGCGGCGACGGGCTTTTGGTGGGGACGGGCATCGGACGCGGGTAGCCGCCCGGCGCGGGCGCCGCGATCGGAGCGGGCGGGGGCACGAGCGTCGCGAGCTCCTTGCGCAGCGACGGGATCGCCTTCGCTTTCTCTTCGAGCGTCGCGTCGTCATACAGCTTCGCCGCCGCGCGGGCGTCGCGCTCGGCGTCGTCGAGCAGGGTCCGCGCTTCACCGAGGCTCCCGGCGCGAGCGAGCGCGATCGCTCTCACGATCTTCGATGCGACGCGCGCGTGCGCCGCCGCTCGCTGCACGTCGTTGTCGATCGCCGCTGCGATCTCTTTCGTGTCGGCCGACGCGCGCGCGCCGACGAATTTCTGCGCAGTCAATCGACCGCCCACGCTCACGCGATCGAACGACACCTCCGCGTCGACGATCTCGACGAGCGATCCCGCGCGCCTCCCGGAGACCGAGAGCCGCACGATCACGTCGCGCTGATCCCCTTCGCTCACGTCGCCGAGCGCCACGTCGACGTCGGCTCCCGACGCGCTCGCCGGAACGCCCACGACCTCGTCGATCGTGACGCCCGGACCGGGCCGTAGTCGAAGATGCGTATTGCGCGCGACGACGCGCTTCACGCGAACGAGCTCGTCCTTGAACACCGTCGCCACCGCGCTCGAGTCGCGCACGAAATGGTATTTGCCGCCCGACTGTTGGGCGATCTGGTTCATCAGCGTCTCGTTGTAATCGACGCCGAGCCCGAGCACCGTCACCGGCACCATGCTCGCCGCCGCCTGCTTCGCGATCGGGAGCACCGACGGCTCGTCGTTCGGAACGCCGTCGCCGAGGAGGACGATCCGATTCACGCCGTTCGCCTGAAACCCCGAGAGCACCTGCGCGAGCGCCGCGCGAAGTCCGCCCGCGAGATCCGTCGTGCCTTGCGCCTTCATCGTGCCGATGCGCTCGCGCATCTTCACGATCGTCTCCTTGTCGAGTCGTGTCGCAGGCACGAGCACCTCGGCGTGGCTGTCGAAGGTCACGATCGAAAGGCGGTCCCCCTCGGAGAGCGACTCGAGCAACGCGAGGCTCGCCGCGCGTGCGTCGCGAATCGCGTCGCCTTCCATCGAGCCCGACGTATCGACGACGAGCCCGAGGTTCACTGGCGGTCGTCGCGCGTCGTGGAGCTTCTGCCCGTTGATGCGAACGCGAATGACCGCTTCGCCGCGCTGATCGGCGCGCACGAAACGATTCCCCGGCGCCGTGTCGAGCGTGAGGAGATCCGACGCCGCGGGGAGCGCCTCGGTCGGCGAGGTCGCGACGATCGCGAGAGGTGTGCGCGCGGGAGTCGCGGACTTGGTCGCGTGGCAACCGCCGAGCGCCGCCGCGATCGCGATGAGGAAAAGGAACGAGGACGAGCGCATGGATGGCCTCCAAAGAGACCCATACGTGTCAGGCCGGCCGAGGATCTCGGAGCCTCGTTCCTACGTCTAACGAACCGGCGTTTTCCGTCCGAAGAGCCTCTCCCGAGCCGATCCCGCGACCAGCGAGACCGCAGGATGCACGAGCCGCCGCTCCACGGTGATCGCGTAGTACCGCGCGCGCAGCGGCTTCACTGGCCCGACTCGGACGAGCCCTCGCACCCGCCCAGGCTCGCGTGCGATCGCGTCCGGCGCGGCGAAGAGGCCGGCGCCCGCCTCGGCGAACACCGACAAGAGCGCGGCGTCCTGGAACTCGCCGACGACGTTCGGCTTGATCTTCCGCGCCAAGAACCACTCGTCGAGCTCGCGTCGGAGTGACGTGCTCGGCGTCGGCAAGAGAAACGGCGCGCCGTCGAGCGACCGCGGGAAGCCGACGCGCATCTCGGTCCCGAGCCGCTTCGAGCCGAAGACACTGACGCCGCACTCTCCGAGCAAGTGGTTGTACGCGAGCGGATCGGTTGCGGGGGCGTCGGAGATGACCATGTCGAGCGCGTGCGACGCGAGATCCGCGAGCAAACGAGCCGGCGCGTCCTCGTGGCACACGACGTTGACGCGCGCTTCGACCGCGGGCTCGAGGATCCGGTAGGCCATCAGCTTGGGCACGACGTCGCTTATTCCGACCGCGAGACGGACAGAACGTCCCATAGGCTTTCCCTTTACGGCGTCAACGAGCTCTCCCCCAAGCGAGAAAATCTCGTCTGCGAACCGGAGCACGGTCTGCCCGGTGTCGGTGAGCGCGAGGCTTCGCCCGTCCCGTCGAAACAGCTTCGCACCAAGCGCGTCCTGGAGCGCGTGGAGCTGCTCACTGACCGTCGGCTGAGTGAGCCGTAGCTTCTTCGCCGCCCGCGACACGCTCCCCTCGCGAGCGACCATCCAGAAGTACCTGAGGTGGTGAAAGTTGAGCGGATCCATTGTCCATCAACATATAGGCAAGACCTTTGTATGCCCTAAGAATTATCGATTGGCGGAGCGATGTCAGCGTTCGCACAGCTGTTCTCATGAACGCTCTCTCCGCCCTCACCGGCGGGGCGCTGTGGTCGGCCACCAAGGTGTGGGTGCCATGGGCCTCGCTCTGCCTCGCCGTGCTCGTGATGTTTGCCGCCGACCTCGGCGCGTTCCAGCGCAAACCGCGCGAACCGTCGACGCGAGAAGCGCTCGCGTGGTCCGGCGCGTGGTTCGCGATGGCGTCGTTCTTCGGTTTGTCGATCGCCGTGGTCCTCGGTCCCGCCCGCGGGCTCGAGTTCTTCACCGCGTACTTCGTCGAGCAGGGGCTGTCGGTCGACAACCTGTTCGTGATGATGGTCGTGTTCGCGCAGCTGTCGGTACCGCGCGCCGCCCAGCGCAAGGTGCTCGTCTGGGGGATCCTCGGCGCGATCGTCCTCCGCGGCGCGCTCATCTTCACCGGGACGACGCTCGTCGCGCGGTTTCACTTTCTCACGTACGCGCTCGGTGCGTTTCTGGTCGTCGTCGCCGCGAAGCTCGCGCGCGAGATCACGCATCCTGTGGCGCCGGACCCAACGTCGCCTCCGCCGTCTCGCGTGCGGCGTCTCCTCGCGCGCGCGATGCCGATCACGGACGGGTTCATCGGATCACGATTCACGGTCGTCCGCTCCGGCGTGCTCCACGCGACTCCGCTGCTGCTCGCGGTCGTGACCATCGAGATCGCCGACGCGATCTTCGCGCTCGACTCGATCCCCGCGGTGCTCGGCATCACCACCGATCCGCTCATCGTCTTCACGTCGAATCTCTTCGCGGTGCTCGGTCTGCGCTCGCTCTTCTTCGCGCTCTCCGGCCTCCTCGAGCGCTTCGTCTACTTGAAGCACGGCCTCGTCGGCGTCCTGCTCCTCGTCGGCGTGAAGATGCTCGCGGCCGCGTTTTGGAGCGCACCGGAGTGGCTCACGCTCGCGCTCGTCGCTCTCGTTCTCGGCGCCGCCATCGTGGCGTCGCTCGTTCGCAAACCAAACACAGAGAGGATCTCCGATGCTCGCCAATCGTGACTACACCATCATCATCGACAAGAGCGGAAGCATGGCCACGCGCGATCAACCCGGAGGTCGCAGCCGCTGGGCGGTTGCGAGAGAGAGCACGGAAGCCTTCGCGCAAAAGTGCGACGAGCTCGATCCCGATGGGCTCACGCTCTACGTCTTCGCGAGCCGCTTCAAGCGATACGACAACGTGACGGCGGATCGCGTCGGGCAAGTGTTCTACGAGAACGAGCCGTGTGGGGGCACCGATCTCGCCGGAGTTCTCAAGAGCGCCTTCGACGCGCACTTCGAACGCGACGCGAAAGGAACGGGACGCCACGAGACGATCGTGGTGGTGACGGACGGCGAGCCCGATGACGCGCGCGCCGTCATCCGGACCATCGTCGAAGCATCGAAGCGCATGAAACGCGACGAGGAGCTCGGCGTGTCCTTCGTTCAAGTCGGCTGCGATCCCGGCGCGCGCCGATTCTTGAAGGTCTTGGATGACGATCTCGTGCGCGCGGGGGCGCCGTTCGACATCTGCGACACGGTGACGCTCGACGAGGCGGAAGGCATGGGACTCACCGAGGTCCTGTTGGCGGCCGTCACGGATTGAGCGCGAACGCCGCGCAAAACCGCTCGGTTTGGCCGAAGCGCCGCCCCCGTGGTATCCAGAAGCCCAGACGAGGTGTGTCATGGCTGCTGACGATCGCGCCCCCGAAGAGTTGGAAGTCCATCGCCGCATCGAGAACGACGGCGACGTTTCGCGACGCATGTTCCTCGGCGGCGCCGCCGCGGCCGCCGTCGCAGGCAGCGTGCTCGCGTCGAGCGATGCAATGGCCGGCACAGATCCCAAGGTGAGCTACGCCGCGTCGCCCCCCGCGGGGTTCCGTCCGTTCGCTGCTCCGGGTCGCATCATCAAGGTGAAGAAGTCGAACAGCCTGATGCCGAACGGCTTCTACCCGAAGGAAGCCGACGCGAAAGAAATGCTCCGCCGCGCGCTCCAAGAGCTCACCGGCAAGAGCGACATGGCGCAAGCCGCGGGCATGTTCGTCCACAAGGACGACCGCGTCTGCGTGAAGGTCAACGGCATCGCGCTCAAGAACATGGGGACGAACAAAGAGCTCGTCATCCCGTTCCTCCAGGCGATGATCGACTCGGGCGTCCCCGCCGGGAACATCACCGTCCTCGAGCAATACGGCAGCTTCCTCTCCGGCACGCGCATCGACGACAAGAACGTCCCCGCGGGCGTCAAGGTCGCCGTTCACAACAACGGCGACGCGACGATGCAGTCGCGCGTCATCCCCGGCACCGGCGGCACGTCGACGAAGTTCGTGCGCGTGCTCACCGAGGCGACGGCGCTCATCAATTTCTCGCTCATCAAAGACCACTCGATCTGCGGCTACACCGGGTGCCTCAAGAACATGACGCACGGGTGCAGCATCAACCCGCACGATTTCCACTCGCACCACGCCTCGCCGCAGATCGCGATGCTCGCCGCGCAAGACGTCATCAAGTCGCGCATTCGCCTCAACATCACCGACGGCTTCAAGGTGATGGCGCACGGCGGTCCGCTCTGGAAGCACGAGAAGTACGTCGTGCCGCACGAGGCGGTTTACGTGACGACCGATCCGGTTGCGATGGACGCGATCGGCTGGGACATCGTCGAGAAGGCGCGCGCGGGCTTCAGCCTGAAGAGCCTCACCGACGAGGGGCGTCCGCCGACGTACATCAAGGAAGCAGCCGACCTCGGGCTCGGGATCGCGGATCGCGGCCAGATTCAGCTGCGCGAAATCGTGCTCGGCTGACGCTTACCGACGTATCATCGAGCGAGTGACCTCGCGGCACGACTCACAAAAGACGCGCGTAACCAAGCTGATCGACGGCGGCTCGAAAGAGGGCCGCGCGAGCAAGCCGGGGGAGGCGTGCGTCGTCGTCATCTACGGACCGGAGATCGGGCGGCGAATCACGCTCGGCACGGCGCCGTTCGAGATCGGGCGCTCGTCGAAGAACGATCTGTTCATCGATCAAGAGAGCATCAGCCGCCACCACGCGCGCATCACGTTCGACGGCGTCGGGAGCTACCTCGTCACGGACTTGAACAGCACGAACGGCACGTTCGTCAACGACACGCCCGTCAAGGAGCAGTCGCTGCGCGACGGCGATCAAGTGCAGATCGGGCGGTCGATCCTCAAGTTCATGACCGGCGAGAACATCGAGGTCCACTACCACGAAGAGATCTACCGCTTGATGACCATCGATGGTCTCACGCAGATCTTCAATCGGCGGTACTTCGACGAAGCGCTCGAGCGCGAGTTCAATCGGTCGAAGCGGTACGCGCGCGCGCTGTCGCTCGTCCTCTTCGACATCGATCACTTCAAGAAGACGAACGACACGTGGGGACACCTCGCGGGCGACAGTCTTCTTCGCCAGCTCGTCGCGGCGCTGCGGCTCAAGCTCCGACGCGAGGACATCTTCGCGCGGACGGGCGGCGAAGAGTTCGGCGTGCTCTTGCCGGAGATCGGCTTCGACGGCGCGATGATCACCGCCGAGAAGCTCCGCAAGATCGCCGAGATCACGCCGCTCAAATTCGAACAGAACGCGATCCCGTGCACGATCAGCCTCGGCGTCGCGTTGCTCATCGACGAGGATCTCACCGGCGAAGCCTTGTACAAGCGCGCCGATGAGAAGCTCTACGCCGCGAAACAAAGTGGACGCAACCGCGTCGGGCACTGAGCTCGACGCGATCCAACCCAAAAGGTCTTCGCGTCCTTGGCGCTTCGTGTCGCTCTTCGCGACCTCTTCCTCTTCAGGGCGCGTCGAACGTCAGGTCCCAGGTGTACGTATAGACGCCGACCTTGAAGACCCACTTCTCCATCGGGACCGTCTCGATCTTCACGACCTTGCCGTCGCCGCCCGAGCTGAACGCGAGGACGCTGTCGCCCTTCTTGCGATCTTTCCACGCCGCCTTGAGCGGCTTCACGTCCGCCTTCTTCGCGACCGCGACGCCGTCGTACGTCTTGCCGTAGACGTTGTCGCCGTCGACGCCGAGGACGAGGAGGAGCTTGTAGCCGTCGCCGCTCTTGATCGCGGCGTAGGTGAAGGGCGCGAGGCCTGTGCCGTAGGGCTCGATGTTCTGCACCTTCTTGTCGCGATCGAGCTCTTTCTGCGTGGCGGTGAGCACGTCG
>JBBQXV010000297.1:0-11387 GCA_038209335.1 Polyangiales bacterium
CACGCGGCGCGAACCGTCGAGCCCCCCGCGCCCGCGAACGCCGCGTACGCGCACGCGATCGGCAGCGAGATCGCCGCCGCGACGCGCCCGACATCGACGCGCGCTGCGATCGCCTCGATGCGCGCCAAGAGCGCACGAAGCGCCGCCATCGCGCCGAGCACCACCAACACCAAGTGCATGCCCGACACCGCGAGGAGATGCGACAGACCGCTCGCGCGAAACGCCGCGTCGTCCGCCTCGGCGAGATCTGCCTCGCCGAGCACGAGCGCGCGCGCCATCGGTGCCGTGTCGATCGGGAAGGTCGCGTCGATGCGTCGTCGCACGTGGGCGCGTGCGCGATCGATCCACGCGAGCACACCCAAGCCGCGCGAGACGACACGCGCGTCGACGACGCCGCCCGACTTCGCGACTCCTCGCCTCGCCTCGCCGGGCCGCGGATCGCCGGTCGCGTCGTTCCACAGACGCTGCGGCGCCGCGAGCTGCGCGCTTACCTCGAGCACGTCGCCGTGCGCGATGTCACCAACGAGATCCGGATCGCCGTACAACGTGGCGCTCCCGCTCCAGAGGGCCGACGTGCCCTCACACTCCGCGTCGCGGAGCCGCACGTCGAAGCGCATCGTGTCGCGAACGCGGACCGGCGAGCCGACCACGACCGCGCGCCCAGTGCAGCGCGCCGGCGGACCGGCCTCGCGCGCCGAGTCGAACGACGCGACGACCCGCTCGGCCCGCGCCGCGCCGACCGCGACACCGGCGAGCACGAGCACGGCGCAGAACCAACCGCGCGCGCGCCCGACGAGCCACGCGGACACCGCGGCCGCGACGCCGACCTCCCAAGGCGCGACGAACGCCAACCCGCCGGCGACGAGACTCGCGCCAAAGAGAACGATCGCGTCCATGCGCGGCCGCATCGCACATGCCGTGCCTCAGGCGTATCGAGCGATTCCGCGCACATCGCGAAGCCCGCCCCTGTCCCGGACAGTTTTCGACCTGTCCCGGGACGGGCGTTGCCCGCGGCGCCCCCACCGCATAGTCTCGGTAGAACCGGTGCCTTCGCCTACCGTACCCGCGCGGCGATTTGACGTTGCCGCGATCACGACGCATTCGTGCGATCGCGCCGCTGCGCGCCGCGCTGTAGGGAAAGCCTCATCGCGCGACGTGGCGGCGTGTGTAGATGCGGGTGCGGCATGAGCCAACGCTTCATCCGATGCCCCCACTGCGGTTTGCCGCACGACGTGCTCCAGGCGGTGTGTCCCGCGACGGGGCGCGCGATCGATCGAACGCGCTCGCGTCCGAGCGAGCGAATCGCCGTCGCGCAGAAGTATCCGTCGGTGCCGCCGCCGCCGCAGCAACCGCCACAACCACAGCATCAACACCACCAGCTGCAACACCAGCAGCAACCCCCGCAGCAACACCAACAGCCGCAGCAGCCACAGCAACAGGCGGCGCATCCGATGCGTCGCGCAAGCGACGAGCCGTCGCGTCCGCCGCCGCAGATTCCGACGATGCCGCCGGGGCGCTCGGCGTCGCGCGATCTGACGGGAAAGAAAATCGGCGGCAAGTACGTCGTGCGCGCGGTGCTGGGCGAAGGCGGAATGGGGACGGTCTTCGAGGCCGAGCACATCACCATCGGACGAGCGGTCGCGGTGAAGGTCCTGCATCCGCAGCAAGCCCGAAAGAAAGACGCCGTGAAGCGCTTCCATCAAGAGGCGCGCGCGGCCGGTGCGATCGGCCATCCCAACATCTGCGAGGTCTACGATCTCGGGACGCTCGACGACGGAAGCCCGTACCTCGTGATGGAGAAGCTGATGGGCGAGACGCTCGCCGATCGGATCGCGAGCGAAGGCGGCTTGCCGTTCGACGACGTCATCGACATCCTCACGCAGGTCTTGTCGGGGCTCGTCGCCGCGCACGAGAAGCGGATCGTCCATCGCGACATCAAGCCCGAGAACGTCTTCCTCACGCGGCGGGTCGGGTGTCCGCCGGTCGCGAAGCTCCTCGACTTCGGCGTGTCGAAGATGATGACGGTCGTCGGCAGCGAGCGCGACGAGGATCTCGATCTCACGCGCACCGGCATGGTGATGGGGACGCCGTATTACATGTCGCCGGAGCAGGCGCGCGGCGATCGCAACCTCGATGCGCGCGTCGATCTCTATGCGTGCGGCGTCATCATGTACGAGGCGCTCACCGGGCGACGTCCGTACACGGCCGCGAACTACAACGCGCTCCTCCTACAGATCCTCACGACGCGGCCGCGTCCTGCGCGCGAGCTGCGACCGGCGTTGCCGGGCGGTTTCGATCTCGTGCTCGACAAGTCGATGGCGCGCGCGCGCGAGGATCGCTACCAGACCGCGGCGGAGTTCCAGCGCGATCTTCAGACGCTTCGCGATCGGCATCAAGCGATCGCGCCTCCGATCCCGATCGCCGTCGCGGATCTCGCGCGGCACGCATTCTCCGCGAAATCGAAGGCGCCCCCCGCGGCGGCGCCTGCGGTGACGCCGCCGCACATCGGCATCGACACCGATCGGCCGCCGCCGGCCGCGCCGAAGCCGGCTCCGTTCGTTCCGCGCCCGCGCAACGCGAGGCCTCCGCCGCCGCAGATTGCGCAGATGAAACGGACGGACACCGAGGAGGACGATCCGAAGCCGCCGCCGACCGGTTACGCCGAGCCCGCGCCGAGCTCGAGCTCGGTCGAGATTCCGATCACGTTCTCCGCGGACACTCCGATGTCCGGCGAGAACATGCCGGTCGAGCCGACGCAAATGCAGGCGCGCGAGCTCCATCGGCCGGCGACGGCGGAGGACTTCGAGGACATCCCGACCGAGGTGCGTGCGAGTCCGTTGCGGCGCGGCGGCTCCGACGAGCACACGACGCAGAAGCGCGGCGCGGAGCTCGGCGCGCTGCTCGCCAACGTCATCGTCGACAACGAAGGCGCGACCGAGGTCTACGTCCCCGGAGGCGCCGCGGCGCGCGCGCTCCGGCCGTCCGCGCAGAAGCACGGCTCGTCTCCGCCCGACGAGACCGACACGCTCGTGAAGGCGAACACGTTCCCGCGTCGGCGCGCGCGCCCGCGCACGGCGTCGAGCCCCGACGACACGATCAAGATGGGCGACGAGCTCGAAGAGCGCCTTCAAGAGGCGCGCGATCGCATCGGCGACGGGACATCGTCGGACGTGGGCAAGCCGCGCGCGCCGAAGTCACCGCGCTGAGCCGAAGAGATCGCGTCGCGCGTCAGCCGGCAACGATCACCGCGACGATCGCCAACGCGATCCCGCCGAACAAAATCAGCCCGCCGACGCCGGCGCAGCCGACGCCCCACAAGAACCCGGTGCGCATCTTCGAGGTGAGCTCTTCCTCCGATTTGTTCGTCACGATGAGCTCCCCCTGCGGTCCCGGCGCCGCGAACATCATGAGCTCGCTCGTCGGCACCATGCGGTAGCCGTCGTTCACCGGCGGCCCTTGCGTGCGCTGCGACGGACCGAGCGCGTAGATCGGATCGCCCGGGCAGAGGACCTCTTCCTCGTACCGCATGCTCTTGTTGAACCCGAGCCACGAGGTGGTCGACATCCCGTGCGCCGCGAGGAACCCCGCGAGGTGCGGCGGCGCGTCGTTGAACGTCCCCGACGACGCGACCTTCTGCCGGTCGAGCACGATGTTCGCGCCGCCGATGCGCACGCGCGCGTACTGCCCCGTGCCGTCGTCGATCATGAACTCGCGCGCCTGCATCTGATTGAACACCGTCACCCATCGACCGGATCGTCCGCTCGATCGGTACTCTTGGATCACGATGCGCGCGTAGACGACCTGACGTCCGCTGAACGGCGCGACGAGGACGCCTTGCTCACTCGGAAAGATCCGCCCCTTCACTTCGACGACGTGACCGCCGGGAGCTTGCGCGATCGGCGTCGTGGGCGTGTCGATGATGCGCTTGCGACGCGCGAGGTTCTTCATGTTGGCGAGCATCATGATGAGCCCGACGAAGAAGACGATGGCGCCGCCGACGAAAAATACGATCACGATGATCCTCCGAGAAGCGCGTAGAGCTCGGCTTCGGTGACGACCTTGGTGCCGAACTTCTTGGCCTGATCAAGCTTGGATTTGCCGGTCTTTTCGCCGGCGACGAGGTAGCTCGTATTCTTCTTCACGCCGTCGTGCACCTCGCCGCCGGCGGCGCGGATGTCGGCGTGCACGTCCTCGCGCTTCTTCGTGAGCACGCCGGTCACGCAGACGGCTTTTCCTTTGAGCGGTCCTTCGGCAGCGATCGCGGCGAGCGGCTGCGGCGCGCCGACGCCGAGCTCGTGGAGCTTCATCAGCAGACGTCGCTGCTCGGGATCGAGGAGAAACTGCACGACGCTCTCGACCATCTTCGGACCGAAGCCGCGGATCGCGTCGACGTGCTCGCGAACCTCGGCTTCGCTCCACGCGAGGAGACGCTCGAGCGTGTGGGCTTCTTCGGCGAGCTGCTTCGCCGCGACCTGGCCGATCTGCGGAATGCCGAGGCCGCAGAGGAGTCGATCGAGGGTGCGTGCTTTCGAACGTTGAATCGACTCGTGGACGCTCTTCGCGCTCTTTTCGCCCATGCGCTCGAGCGCGGCGAGCTTCTCTTGCGTGAGCGCGTAGAGATCCGCGACGTCGCGCACGAGGCTCGTGTCGACGAGCTGCTCGACGAGCGAGATCCCGAGGTGATCGACATCCATCGCGAAGCGTCGCGCGAAATAAAAGATCTGCCCTTTGACCTGCGCAGGGCACGTGCGGTTCGGACAGCGGGTCGCCGCCTCGCCTTCGGTTCGCACGACCGCGGTGCCGCACACCGGGCATTCGCGTGGAAACTCGAACGTCGCTTCGTCGCCGCGGCGCGCGGCCTTGTCGACGACGCCGATCACCTGCGGGATCACCTCGCCGGCCTTTTGGATGAGGACGCGATCGCCGATGCGCATGTCGAGCTGCACGATCATGTCGGAGTTGTGGAGCGACGCGCGCGAGACCGTCGTCCCGCCGAGCTCCACCGGATCGAGCACCGCGACCGGCGTGAGCGCGCCGGTGCGTCCGACCTGCACGATGATCTCGCGCATCGTCGTCGCGACTTGCTCCGGCGCGAACTTGTACGCGACCGCCCACTTCGGAAACTTCGACGTCTGCCCGAGGATCTCTTGATGACGGTACGAGTCGACCTTGATGACGGCGCCGTCGGTCTCGAACGGATACGTCGCGCGCGCGCGATCGACCGCGTCGATCGAAGCCGCGACGCCGTCGCCCGGAACGACGACGTGTCGCCGGTGCGTCGGCAATCCTTGCGCGTCGAGCCACTCGAGGCTCGCGCTGTGCGACGCATGCAAGCTCGGACCTTCGACGAGCTGATAGAAGACGACGCGCAAGTTGCGCTTCTTCACCTCGCGCGGATCGAGCATGCGCACCGAGCCGGCCGCCGCGTTGCGGGCGTTCATGAACGGTTCTTCGCCCGCGGCTTCGCGCTCGACGTTGAGCGCCGCGAGGTCTTTGCGAAAGAGGAGCACCTCGCCGCGCAGCGTGATTCGCCCTTCGTGCGCGATGCGCGCCGGCAATCCGTTGACGACGCGAAGGTTCACCGTGATCTCTTCGCCGATCTCGCCGTCGCCGCGCGTGCTCGCCTCGACGAGACGGCCGCCTTCGTAGATCGCTTCGACGCTGCCGCCGTCGAGCTTCGGTTCGACGCAGAAGGTGGGCGTGTCCGCGTCGGGCAAGCCTTCGCGAACGCGACGCGCGAACTCCATCATGTCGTCGGCCGAGTAAGCGTTGTCGAGTGAAAGCATGCGTACTGCATGCTTCACCTTGGACGTGGTCGCGCGCGGCTCGCCGCCGACGCGCTGCGTGGGCGAGTCAGGCGTCGCGAGCTCGGGATGCTCCGCTTCGATCGCGCGGAGCTCGCGCAAGAGCGCGTCGAACGCGGCGTCGCTGACGCTGGCGTCGTCGAGCACGTAGTAGCGGTAGTTGTGCGCGTCGATCTCGCGAACGAGATCGGCGTGACGCTTTTCGTTACGCTCGTTACGCGCCGCTCTGGTCATCGCGCTACGGGTCTCCTGGAGTGAATCTTTCGGCGTATCCTAGCCAAAATGGAACAGCGCACGCGTCGGATCACCAACATCTACTCGGGCGTCTCCGCGGTCGCGGCGTTCGTCACGCAGCCGATCCCGATGCTCGACGAGCTCATCGTCGTGCCGATCCACTACGCGCTCTGCGTGAAGCTCGCGCGCTCGCGCAATTTTTCGATCCTCAAGCTTCCGTGGAAGCCGATCAAGAAGATCATCTGGTACGGCGCCGCCGCAAGGCTCGTCGGAAATTTTTCGCTCGGCCTCGTTCCGATCGTCGGAATGTTCTCGAACGCGATCACCGCGATCGCGCTGACCGAGTACCTCGCGCGTTACCTCGACGAGGCGATCGCGAATCCCGATCGCCCGCCGCCTGAGGTCACGATGGACGGCTTGAAAGAGCTCTTCACGAACGCGCTGAAGAAGAAGGCCGCCGAGCCGGAGACGACGACGTGAGCACCGCGTCGATGGACGTGGGCTCGTTGCGCACGCGCGAAGAAGACATGGCCAAGCTGCGCGACGTCGCGAAGAACCTCGGCGTCGACAAGCTCCGCGACGGGAGCTGGTTTCGTCGCACGGTCGCGGCGCACGTGAAGAAGCATTTCGCGAACGTGACGTCCGCGCATTGGGACAAGGTGTACCCGCGCCTCGACGTCGAAGAGCGCGCGCACGCGCAGATCCTCCGCGTGGCGCGGAAGGCGTCGGCGGCGGGAGCGTTCGCGTCGATGGGCGCGAGCACGGGTGAGATTTTATCGCTCGTGACGGATGGTCTCGCCGCGCCGGTGGGGGTTCCGGCGGCGATCTTGTCGATGGGACTCGAGGCGGCGTACACGGCGCTCCTTCAGATCGATCTCGCGTGCGATCTGGCCTCGATTTACGGCGTTCCGTTCGACGGTGACGACGTCGGCGAGGTCGCGACGCTCTTCGGTCTCGCGCTCGAGGTGCCGATCAAGGTCGAGAAGAAAGAAGAAGCGACCGATCCGCGCGAGCGCGAGAACGAGACGGGGCTCACGTCGAAGCTCATGCAGCTCGAGGACGGCGAGATCGCGGCGCGCATCGGCAAGAAGCTCCTCGAAGAGGCGGTGATGCGGAACATCCTCCCCGTCATCGGCGTCGCGATCAGCGCGCGGTGGAACTACGTCGCGACGAAGAAGCTCGGCGGCGCGGTGAAGAAGTACGTCCGCTACCGCAAGGCGCTCCTCCACTCGTGCACCAAGCTGCGGCTCGACTCGGTGACCGATCCGGCGATGCTCGTCGAAGGCGCGTGGCTCCTCGCGACGGTCGATGGCGACGCGGGGCACGAGGAGGTGATGGCGCTCGCGCTCATCATGGATCAGCTCTCGGCCGCGCAACGAAAGGCGATCGAGCTCGACAAGACGCTGGGCGACGACGAAGAGGACTGGTTCGACGCGCTCGAAAAGCTGCCGCACGAGATGCACGATCCGCTGCTCGACACGCTCTACATGATCGCCGCGACCGACAAAGAGCTCGAGGCGTCCGAGCGACGCTTCCTTCGTCGTGTCGGCAAGACACTGAAGCGCGAGATCGATTTCAAGCGCATCGACGAGATCTGCGCGCACCTCACCGACGGTGAGGATCTCCCCGACGACTTCTTGCACTGCTCGCGCACGCGCATCGTGCAATGACGCTGCGATGACCGTCGCGGACCCGCGCTCGACGCCCGCGTTCACGGTCAGCGTGATCGGCGACGCGGGCGCGGGGCAGACGGCGCTCGCTACGGCGCTCCTCGATTTTCCGCTCGCGACCGACGACGATCTCGCGCGGCTTGCCGTGTTCGATGGGGACGCACCGCCGGACGCCGCCAAGCGCGGGCTCGATGCGATCGTTTGGATCGTGCGCGGCGAGCCGGATGATGCGTCATCTGCGCGCGTCGAAGAGCTGCGCGCGAAGGCGAAGTCGCTCTTCGTCGCGGTGCACGCGCGCGACGTCGTGAACGACGACACCCGTGACGACGCGGCGCGCGCAGCCTGGGAAAAGCTGCTCGATCCGTCGCGCGTCTACCTGACGGCGACGCCCGTCGACGGGACGTCGCGCGGCGTCGACGAGCTGCGCGCCGCGCTCCTCGCGGAGGCGCTCGCCGGAGTCGACGTGTCGATCGATCGCGCGCGTAAGGCCAAACGGCCGTACGCGACGTCGATCGTCGCGGGGGCGGCGCTCGTGACGGCGGCCGAGGGCCTTTTGCCCGGCGCGGCGGCGTTCGTCCTCGCGACGCAGATCGGCGCCATCACCAGCCTCTATTACCTCTACACGGGGAAATGGATGGGGCGGACGCAGGTGCTCTCGCTCTTGCCGGTGTTCGCGAGCGAGGCGGCCGGTGGGAGCGCGTTCCTGTTGGTGAAGAGCTTCTTGCCACCGACGGGGGTCGCCGACGTCGTCGCGGCTGGCGTCGCGTCGTCGATGACGATCGCGATGCTCGGCGCGGTGACGTGGGCGCTCGAACATGGCTACGAGCTCGATCAGAAGGCGCAACTGAAGCTCGCGTTCCGACGACTTCAGGCGAAGACGAAAGCCGAGCGCGCCGAGATCGCGCGGAGCCGTCATCGCTGGAAGGACAAGCGCTTCTGGAACGATCTGGTGCGCCGCTTGATCTTCGAGTGAACGACGTCGCAGCGATTCACGGAGCAGGCGCAGACGACGACGGAGCAGGCGTCGCCGACGGCGCCGCGCTCTCGCTCTGCGGCTGGTTCAACGTCACGTTGCACGAGTGAAACCGGCCGTGCGGATCACGCTTCGCGACGCTCATCCGATAGATGTACGTCGTGCCGGCGACCCACTCCTGCGAGAGCGAGGGCAGCTCGCAGTTGACCCGCGTCTCGAGCACGCTCGCCTTCTGCTTCACGCGCTCTTCGTATTTCGCTTCGAGACGCCCGCTTCCCGGCGGCAGATGCACCGGCCTCTCGCGCCGCGCGCAGGCGTCCGGGATCGGAAACGAGCCGCCGTCGCTCGAGAGCGTGAGCGACAGCTCGTACGACGCGGTGAACACGCCCGACTCCTCGCTGTCCTTCTCTTGGAGAATCGGCGGGCACTCGATGACGAGCGACGCGAACGGCTGCGGCGCTTGCGGCTCGGCGAGCGGCGCTTTCGGCGCGGCGCACCCGATGACGACGACGGCGATCGCCGCCGCTGCGCCCAACACCCACGCCCTCGGCCCGGCGACGCCAGGCAAGCGCCACACGACCATCGTCCCACCCCCTGCGATCAGTCTATCACGCCTTCAGCTGGCGTCGCCCCGAGCGAAGGAGGGGGGCGATGGCGTGCGCGGCCGCGGCGATCGTCGAGCCGTTGTTGATGACCGCGGCCATGACCGGGTTGATGAGGCCGAAGGCGCCGGCCGCGATCGCGATCCCGTTCGGCACGAGCACCACGCCGAGGACTTGCTTCACGCGCGCCATCGCGTCGTCCGCGACGGCGAAAATCGCGGGGAGGCGATCGAGCCCCCCTTCGAGGAGGACGACGTCGGCCGTCTCGAGCGCGACGTCGGTGCCGCCGTGCAGCGAGATCCCGATGTCGGCGACTGCGAGCGCGGGCGCGTCGTTGATGCCGTCGCCGACCATCGCGACCCTGCGGCCCTCGGCCTTGAGGCGGCGCACGACGTCGGCTTTGTTCTCGGGGAGCACGTCGGCGATCGCTTCGTCGATCCCGACGATGCGCGCGATCGCTTCGACCGGCTCCTTCGCGTCGCCCGACAAGAGGAGCACGCGACGACGCCCGCCTGCCTTGAGCTTCGCGACGACGTCGGCGCTCTCGGGTCGCGGCGCGTCGGCGTAGCCGATCACCGCAGCGAGCTCGCCGTCGATCGCGAGGAGCACGCTCGAGATCCCGCGCTGTGCGAGATCGTCGCGCGCGCGCTCGCCCGCGCTCGGATCGATCCCCGCTTCGCGCATCATCCGTGGATTGCCGACGCTGACGCGATGTCCGCGCACCACCGCTTCGAGGCCAAGGCCGATGCGGTACTGCTCGCTCTTCTGATCGGGCTCCCATTTCGGCGCGCCGACACTCGCGGCATGTCGGCGGATCGCGTCGGCGATCGGATGCGTCTGGTTCCCTTCGGCGCCCGCGGCGTACGCGGCGATCTCGACGGCAGAGAAGCGCGACGACGTCACGACGACTTTGGTGACCTCGGGGACGCCGAGCGTGAGCGTTCCCGTTTTGTCGAAGACGATGGTGTCGGCTTCGCTCAGTCGCTCGAGGAAGGTCGCGCCTTTGACGAGGACGCCTTCGCGCGCGGCGAGCGTCATCGCGGCGAGCGCGGCACTCGGCACGGCGACGCGCACGCCTGTGCCGAAGTCCGTGATGAGAACGCTCGTCAAACGATCGATGACGCCGGAGAACGCCCACGCCGCGCCGGCCGCGCCGAACGTCGGGAGGACGAGGCGGTCGGCGTATTTCTCGGCGTTGCGCTGCAACGTCATCGGCTTTGCGCCGGCGCCCTCGAGGATCTGCACGATGCGCGCGGCGATGGTGTCGCCGCCCGCGCGCTCGACCTCGACGACCGCTTGCCCGTGCACCGCGACGCTCGCCGCCATCACGCGATCGCCCGGCATGCGCTCGCGCGGAACGCTCTCGCCGGTGAGCGCCTTCTCGTCGACGGCGAGGCTCCCTTCGAGGATGACGCCGTCGGCGGGAATGCGCGCGCCGGGGTAGATGACGATGAGCGTGCCGACCTTGAGCTCGCGCGGATGCACGCGTCGAGGCGCGGCGTTGCGCGAATCCATGACGAACGCTTCGCCGTCGTCGAGCTGCATCAAGCGCGAGATCGCCTTGCGCGCGCGCGCGTGCGTGCGATCGAGGATGAGATCGCCGATCGCGAGGAGCGTCGTGATGACGCTGGCGGTGATCGGTTCGGCGCGCGCGACGCAGACGCTGATCGCGACCGCGTCCATGACGTCGACGTTGACGCGCCCGCTCGCGAGGCTGGCGATCGCGCGACGGAAGGGCGGGACCGCGGTGATCGCGACCGCGCCGAGCATGACCGGCGCGGGGACGAGCCCGGTGATCGCGCCCGCGAGCACCGCGGTGCTGAAGCCGGCCTTCACCCACTCGACGTACGGCGCGCGCGGCGTTGGTTGCGACGCGGGCCACGCGAGCGGCGATGTCTCCGCGACCGCATCGAGGAGACGGCGCGACGTCGTGACGTGCTCGTCGAACATGACCAGGAGCGATCCGCTCGCGGGCGATGCGCGCGCGCTGTCGACGCCGGGGAGCGTCGCGACGAACGCGGCGAGCCGCTCGATCGCGCCGTCTTGCGCGACCGCGTGGCCTCCTCGTTGCGCCGGCGCCGCACTGTCCGAGCTCTTCGCGCCG
>JBBQXV010000298.1:0-11308 GCA_038209335.1 Polyangiales bacterium
CGCTCGATCGGAATCGCGTGCACCGCTGCGCCCGTGTCGCTCGTCCCCGCGAAGCCGACGCGGAGCTCGCCGCGCCCCGGCGCACCGAGCGTCGACGACTCCACGATGAAGCGCACGCGCCCCGACGTGTTCGTCGTCCCCGCACCCAACGACACCCCCGACTCGTTCGTCAGCGTCAGCGGCAATCCCGCCCCCGGCGTCGTCGTCCCTTCGTCGTCGATCGTCGCCACGATCTCGAGCGTCGTCGTTCCCGCGTCGAGCGCGAGCACGCGCGGGACGGGATCGAACCTCATCGTGAGCGGCTTGAGCGAAAGATCGACCGATACCTCGGACTGCGTCGCATCGACGTGACCGGCGCCGGCGAACGCGAGGCGCGCGACGAACCGATCGCGCGCGAGCCCGAGACGAACGCAGAAGCGTCCGCCTTCATCGGTCTTCAGCGTGATCGTGTCCGCGCGCTCGAGCGTCGGTTGCGCAGTCGCTCCACGCGCGCCTTCGCACGCCGTCGCGACTCCGCCCGACGCGAGCTCGATCGGCCGATTGTTCTCCCCCTTCGGAAAAATCGTCAGCGTGATCTTCTCTCCGCCGACCGCGCGCGCCGCGTCGTCGACGAGCGCGCCCGAGAGGACCAGCTTGCCCGACGCGCGCGCCGCGTGCGCTTCGATCCGCGCGCCGCCGCGCACGTGAATTCTCGGGAGTTGCGCGTAGGCGTCACCGCTCGGTAACGACGCGAAGGGCAAGGCGACCGCGAACGCGAAGGCGAGTGCGACCGCGGTGGCGAGCGAACCCACCTTTGCCTTCCTTCCCGCTCCGATCTTCACGCTTCATGGAGTAACGCGGATCGCCGAAGAGGGCGCGTGATAACGTGAAGGATTACATGAGTTATCGCGGCGCACGGCCGTCGTGGGCGAGAATCGGTCGCTTGGTGATCGTCGCAGTGGTCCTCCTCGCGTCGACGATCGCGGGCGCCGTCGACAGCCGGATTACGTTTCTCGCCGATCGCCTGAGGAAGTCGGACGACTTCAAGGTTCGCGCGAACGCCGCGCTCGCGCTCGGCGCGACGAACGACGACGACGCCGTGCCGCCGTTGTGCGACGGGCTCGGCGACTCGAACGACATCGTGCGAAAGCACAGTGCGATCGCGCTCGAGCGCTTGAAGCGCGCGTCGTCGCTCGACTGCCTCACGCGACGCGCGGGCACGGAATCGGACTCCGCGGTGAAGCTCGCGATCCAACGCGCGGTCGACGCGATCAAAGCCGCCGGTGGGAGCAGTGGCGGCACCGCGCCGGTCACGGGCGCGAAGTACTACATCGCGCTCTCGCCGGTGACGAACAAGTCATCGCGCGCGCAGAGCGAAGTCGATCGCCTCGTCCAAGGCGCGATCAGCGCGAAGCTCCAGCAACTCGGCGGGTACCAAATCGCGCCGCAAGGCGAGAGCGTCGCCGCCGCGAAAGCAGAGATCGACAAACGAAAGCTCAAGGGCTTCTACCTCGCGATCGTCCTCGACAAGCTCGAGTACGCGGGCGGAAACCTCCGCGCGACCGTTCGCATCGCGGTGTCGACGTACCCCGGAAAAGATCTCAAGGGCGAGCTCAGCAAGGGCGGGACGATTGGCGCCTCGCGGCCGGGCGACACCGCGACCGAGGATCAGCTCGTCACGGCGATCGTCGCGGCGGCCACCGAGTCGTTCGCACAGGCGTTCAAATGACCAGAAAGTTTCTCGGGGCTATGCGGGTGGGGCAACATAGACGATTGGCCGAGAAATTGGCTGAAGTAGCCAGGAGCAGACGATGACGACCTCGGCGAAGGCGGGCGGGCCGCCGTACAAGCGCAGCGTCAGGAACTACCTGATCGATTCACGCTTTCAGCTCAAGTACACGAGCTTCATCGTCGGCGTGACGATGATCATCAGCGGCGTACTCGGCGCGTTCCTCTGGCGCACGAGCAATCAGCTGGTCGCCGAGAGCCAAGTGCTCGCGTCGCAAGGGCAGCAGCTCATCGTCCAGAGCCAGGCGCTGATCAACGAGAGCAAGAAGGTCTCCGAGGTCACGAAGATGAACATCAAGAACCTCGGGTACGACGATCCGAGCTTGATGGCCGACTTCACCAAAGAGGCTGACGAGTACGACAAGCAAGTCGAGGCGAAGCAGCAAGGGCTCATCAAGCAGCAAGACGATCTCGTGAAGCAGCAGGCGAGCATCGCGCGGCAGCAGGGGACGCTCCTCTATGCGGTCGTCGGTGGCCTCGCGCTCATGGTCCTGCTCATCGGCCTCCTCGGGATCTACTTCACGCACAAAGTCGCGGGGCCGATCTTCAAGATGAAGCGGCTGCTCAAGCAGGTCGGCGACGGGAATCTCGCGGTCGACACCAAGCTTCGCAAGGGCGACGAGCTTCAGAGCTTCTTCGAGACGTTCGCGTCGATGGTCGAGAGCCTTCGCGCGCGGCAGAAGAAAGAGATCGACGAGCTCGACGGCGCGATGGAGATGGCGCGCTCGGCCGGTGCGAGCGCCGAGTCGGTGGCGCGGGTCGCGCGCGTGCGCGACGAGCTGAAGCGTGGTCTCGACGGCTGAGTCGAAAATCTAGAGCGCCGCGGGCGCCGCGGCGATCGCGCCGGCGATGTACTCGACGTGCGTGCGACCGTCCTCGAAGCGGACGGCGGCGACGTCGATGCGAAGACGTTCGACGTCGCGCATCGCGCGGAGCTTGCCGCGCCACAGACGATCCGCCGCGCGAAGAAGTCGCGTGCGCTTCATGCCGGCGATGCTCGCGAACGGCCGTTCGTACGCGCCTTTGCCGCGCGCGCGCACCTCGACCATCACGACGAGCGACCCGCGTCGCGCGACGAGATCGATCTCGAGCGCGCCGAGCCTCAGGTTTTGTCCGAGGATCGCGAAGCCGTTCGCGTGCAGATAGTCGGCGACGGCGCTCTCGGCGCGCCGTCCGAGATCGTGCCTCGCGCTCAGAGCTGTCCGTTGCCGCAGTTCTTCTGCGCGGCGTCGCAGCTGAGACCGCAGGAGTTGGCGCGGTTGAAGTCGGTGTTGTCCTTCACGCAGTAACCGCCGGTGAGGCCTTCGTTCGCGGCGCCGATCGACGAGACGAGCTGCGCGCAGTGGAAGCCGTCGGGGCAGGTGCAGTAGTTCGCGCCGCCGCCCTGTTGACCGTCGATGTCCGCGCATCGGCACGAGCAGTAGACGGCTTTGTCGGCGGTTCGGTCGAGGCACTCGGCCTGAACGGTCTTGCCGGCAGTGGCGTCCTGCGGGTTGCCGGTGATCTTCGAACCCTCGGGGATGGACCCGTCTGGGGCGCGCCCGGTGCCGGGTACGAAGCACGGATCCTTCGCGCCGGCCGGCGGCTCGCCGCTCTTCTGCCCGTACGGGCACGACACGCGGCCGCGGAAGTGATTCACCAAGCAGAGGCGGGTCTGGCACTGAAAGCTCTTCGACTCGACGTTGACCTCGAGCTCGTTGAAGCCCTGGAAAGTCGGCTGGAACTCTTGCTCTGGTGTGCACGGGTCGCCAACGCCCGTCTGCTTGCAGCCGGTTCCGGAGAGAACGGCCAGCGCAAGTCCTACGGCGAACACGGCCAAGATCGAGCGAGTCATCGTGTGAGCTCTCCGTCGTCGTGGATGCTGCTGCGCAAAACGCGAACTAGTGAAACACGGCGCGCACGTTCTGGGCTTGGGGCCCAAAACACAAACGAGACTAGCGTGCCACCGGCGACAAGCGTTTGGCGAAAACTAGTCGAGTCGGATCAAATGCGTCAATGACATCCTTCTCTTCCGTTCTCAAATGGGCCGCGGCAGCGAGATCCGTCGGTAGATTCGTCGCTCCATTCGCCAGGTTCTTCGGCGCCGCTCGTCCCGTCCAAAGGTCGGCCCGGTTTGTGGGTCTCAACCGCGCGCACCCCCACGCTCCCCCTCCGCCACCCGCACTCCACCTGTTCTTCGGACGTGTTCTTCGGACGTGACATCGCGCTCTCGTTAGAGTCTCGTGACGGTCCCACCCGTCGGCCTGCGGGCTTTTCACCTTGACAAGGAACAATTCGGCTCCGTACCATCCGGTCGCCTGACGAGAGTATCCTTTCAACATCGTTGAGGTTTTCGTTAGGGATGACTTAAGCTCGGTGGCGCGCTTTGGTGAAGTTCGGATTCCTCTGATCACGTCTCGCGATCCTTCGCGAGATCAACACGACGTTGCTCAGTGTCCTTCGCACGAAGGATGGAATGAGGAGCATGACGATGCGTAGTGTCCGTCCCCGCGTGGCGCGCATTTTTCTTCTGGCCTCGGCCATGTCGGTCTTCGGTCTCTCTGGCCTCATCGGCACGGCGCAAGGACAGAAGAAGCCCGCGCCGGCCGCGTCCGCGACTCCGCCGAAGGGTGCGCCCAGCGCCGTCAGCGTCGACGACGACGATCCGAAAAAGCCCGGCGGCGATCCGAAGAAGAAGCCCGTCGACAATTCGCCGACGCCCGTCGCGGGTCAACCGACCGAAGCGGCTGCGCAGGCGAAGCGCCTCTACGAGAGCGAGAAGTGGTGGGACGCCGCGCAGGCGCTCTATCGCGTCTACACCGGAGAGACGGGCGACGACGAAGGCAACAAACAGATCGCGCAATTCAACTTCGCGAAGACGCTCTACAAGCTGAAGTTCTATCAGGGCGCCTACAAGATCTTCATCGACATCTCCGAGCGTCCGAACCACCTCAAGTTCAACGAGACGCTCCTCTGGCTCGCAAAGCTCGCGACCGATCTTCCGGAGCCGGCCGACATCATCGAGCGCGTCGGTCACTACAGCGACGAGGCGATCTCGCGCTTCAACAACGCCGAGCAGCGCGAGCTCTACTGGCAGCTCAACTACTTGCTCGGTCGCTACAAGTACCGCGCCGGCGGCACGCTCTACCAAGAGGCGCTCACCGCGTTCAGCAAGGTCGATCGCCGCTCGAAGTACTACGTCCCCGCGCAGTTCTTCTCGGGCATCACGCACGTCCAGCTCCGCCAGTCGAAGCCGGCGGTGCAAGCGTTTCAGCGCATTCTCGGAGCGATTGAAGAGGGCGTCGAAGGGGTCGAGGACGAGACGCGCATGCGCGACCTCGCGTTCCTCTCGATGGCGCGCACGTTCTACTCGGCGTCGATCAAGCTCGACGAAACGACCAACGCGCCGACGGTCGATCAGACGCGCTTGTCGGCCGCGGTGAAGTACTGGAACAAGGTCGACGTCGCGAGCGAGTACTGGCTCGACGCTCTCTTCGAAGAGAGCTGGGCGTACTTCATGGCCGGCGACTACTCGCACGCGCTCGGCAACATCCACACGATCCAGTCGCCGTACTTCCCGAATTCGTATTACCCGGAAGCCGACGTCCTCAAGGCGGTCATCTACTTTGCCAACTGCCAATACGAGGACGCCACCGTCATCGTCGCGCAGTTCCGGTCGAAGTACGATCCGATCAAAGAGGATCTCACCAAGATCCTCGAGAAGTTCAAGAAGACCGGCGGCGACGGCAGCGGCGACCAAGAAGAAGCCTTCTACAAATTTCTCAAAGAAGTGAAGGAAGGCACGGCCAAGCTCACGCCGCGCATCAAGCCGATCGTCGAGAATGCGCTCTCGGATCGCCAGCTCCTCCGTAATCTCGAATACGTCCGTGTCCTCGACGACGAGTCGAACAAGCTGAAGAAGGCGCCGAGCGGATTCAAAGATTCGAAGGCCGGCCAATTCGAGAAAGACGCGCTCACCGACGCGCGCAAGTTCGCCATCAACCAAGCGGGCGATCTCGCGCGCGGTCGTTACCAGCGCAACTTGGACGAGCTCAACGAGCGCATCCGCGACGCACAAAAGATCCTCATCGACATCACGGCCGCGCAGCGCGGTCAGCTCGAGCAGGCGGCTGTCGGCGCGCAGGTTCGTGAAGAGGAATCGGTCGTCAACATCGTCAAGCCCGACGAGGAGCACGTCATCTGGCCGTTCAACGGCGAATATTGGCGTGACGAGCTCGGGTTCTATCGCCAGACCATCCGGTCGAAGTGCGGGAGGTAGTGATGCTGTTTGCGAAAAAGGGCGTCCTTTCCTTGGTAGTCGTCTGCGCGGCGATCGCGTCCGGTGCGGTGACGAACCGTGCGCTCGCGGCCGACGCCTGCATCTCGGAAGAGGCCAAGAAGGCGATCAACGTTTGCCCGAACTCGGGCCCGCAGTCGTTTGCGGCGCACGACAAGAAGCCGGTCGTCAGCTTCCACGCTCCGCCGGCGGCCAAGGCCAATCCGGTGAGCGCGCCGAAGCCCGGCGCACCGTCCGAGCAAATGACCGCTGGGCAGCGCGACGATCGAAAGTCGCGCCTCCAACAGCGCGCGCTCGCTCTCCTCATCACGGAGATCCAGCAGCTCGAGCAGCTGTACAAGTCGACCGAGGACAACTCCAAGGATCGCGTCGGCATCTTGCGCCGCCTCGCCGAGGACTACGTCGAGCTCGAGAACGCCGCGTTCCGCGAGAAGACGCAGGGCGAGATCGATCGCGACGACGCGAAGAAGAAGGGGAACGCGAAGCTGGCGGGCGAGAAGCAGGCGCTCATCAACAGCCGCACGAAGACTCTCGACCTCGCGCGTAAGGCCGCCATCAAATACTACGAGACGATCGCCAGCGAGTACGCGGGCAACGCCTCGACGCGGTATCCCAACCCGCCGGCTCCGTACCCGCTCCTCGACGAGATTCTCTATTACCTCGCCTACGAGTACGAGCAGGCGAACGACCTGACCAACGCGCGTCGCGTCTATTACGACCTCGTCACCAAGACGCCGACTTCGAAGTACGTCCCGAATGCCTATCTCGCGTTCGGCGAGCTCTTCTTCAATGAAGCGCAGGGCGATCCGACGAAGTGGGATGCCGCGCGTCAGGCGTACGAAAAGGTCATCGTCAAGCCGCCGCCGGACAACAAAGTCTACGGCTACGCTTGGTACAAGATTGCCTACGTTCACTGGAACACTGGCAACTTCCCCAAGTCGCTCGACGCCTTCAAGAAGACGATCGACTTCGGCACGCAGTGGACGCAGATCAACGGCGCGGCCAAGCTCGCCGACAGCGCGCGTCGCGACATCATCCCCGTTTACGCGCAGAGCGGCAGCGCCGCCGACGCGTACAACTTCTTCAAGGGGCTCAGCGGCGACGCGGGCGGCTCCAACGAGAAGACGTTCAAGATGATGGACGACCTCGGCCTCAACTACATCGACACCGGTCACTACCCGGACGCGATCACGCTCTACAAAGACCTCCTCGTTCGCGACGCCAATAGCGACAAGGTCTGCATGTACCAGGGTCACATCACCGAGTCGGTGATGGCGATGAAGGGCGGCATCAAGGACGCGATCGTCAAAGAGCTCGATAACCAGCTCAAGAACTACAGCAAGTTCAAGCAAGAGAACCACTCGGCCGAGTCGAAGCAGGAGTGCGCCAATAAGACGGCGTCGCTCATGAGCGAGACGGCGATGGCGTGGCACCTCGAGGCCGTCGGCTCGCAAGGGCAGCGCGGCACGGGCGATCCGCGGACGATGGACGCGGCGTCGGCGGTCTACAAGAAGGTCGGCGACACGTTCACCCAGGACGAGTTCAAGACGTTCACGTTCCGCCTCGTCAAAGAGGATTGGCCGACGATCTACAAGATCAAATACAACATGGCCGACCTCATCTACTTCCGCGCGGACAACACCGCGAACCCGGATCAGGCGTTGCCGATCTGGAAGCAGTGCGGTCCGGCGTTCGACGCGGTCGTCGAAGAGAACCCGGCGTCGCCCGACGCGGCCGAAGCCGCGTACGCCGCGGTGCTTTGCTACACGAAGGTCTACGGCCTTTCGCACAAGCCCGGATCGGACCGCAAGGGATCGGGCAACCTGCCGGGCGTCGGCAAGGACATCAAGATCGACGACGACGCGAAGTACAAACCGAAGGACATGACCGCCGAGCAGAAGTCGATGGTCGCGTCGTTCAACCGGTACGTTTGCTACATCAAGCCGGACGCGAAGGACACCGACGGGTTGAAGCAGCTCGTCGAGGTCAAGTACTTCCGCGCGCGCACGTACTTCGAGCTTCAGCACTGGGAAGAAGCGGCGATCGGATTCAAAGACGTCGCCGACAGTCACCCGGACAGCGATCTCGCGGTGCCGGCGGCGATGCTCTACCTCGAGAGCATCAACGTCCTCACGTTCCACGGCGCGCCCAATCGGCCGCAGTGCATCGACGACATGATCGTGACGGTTCCGAAGTTCATCGAGACCTTCTGCTCCGGCGGCAAGGACGCGAAGAACCCCGACTCGTGCACGACCCTCGCGAAGGTCCAGTGCGACATCCAGCGCCTTCGCGCGCAGCGCATGGTCGACGAGGCGAACAAGGATCCCGCGCCGCCGAACCAGCTCCAGCTCTATCAAGAGGCAGGGAAGGCGTACTTCAAGCTCTGGGAGGAGTACGGCGCGAAGCCGCTCCGCGAGAACAAGTCGCCGCAGTGCGAGAAGCTCGAAGAGATCGTGAACAACGCGGCCGCCGCGTTCCAGGCCGGTCGCCTCATCGCAAGCGCGATCCGCGCGCGCATGGTGCTCCTCAATCCGCAATACCGGATGGAGAACACCGAGCTCGCCAAAGACGCGATGTACAAGATCGGTGGCAATTGGCAGGCAATCGCCGTCTATGACTTTGCCGCCGATTGGTACGAGAAGTACGCGAACAAATACAAAGACCGCGCAGGCGCCGACAAGGCGCTCGCCGACGCGATCGTTCTTCGACTCGGCCTCGGTCAAGAAGACGAAGCCATTCGCGATGCGAAGACGTTCCAAGCGAACTACGGCGCGAAGAACCCGAACCAGACGGCGCAAATCGCGTTCGCCGTCGGCGCCCACTACGCCGAGCAAGAGAAGTGGGACGACTGCCGGAAGGCGCTTCAGGGATCGATGGGCGTCATCGAAAAGTCGCCGCCCGACACGCAGCTGCAGGCGCACGCGACGCTCGGTCGCTGCCTCGACCGGATGAAGGCCTATCCGGGGTCGCGTGTAGAATACAAGAAGGTGCTCACGATCTGGGGCAACGGCAGCGATGCCATGGCGAAGATCGGCACGGCGTACGCCGCGGAGGACGACAACCAGAAGGCGCGTCGCATCGGCAAGGCGCTCGACGCGGTCGGCGAGTCGCTGTTCATCCACGCCGAGGACAAGAAGCACTCGGTCGTCGATCCGATCATCTTCCCGATCTACCAAGGCATCGGGACCAAGGAAGACGTTCTCAATCACATCGAGAAGAAGGTCCTTCCCTGGTTCAAAAAGAAGAAGGAAGCGATCGAGACGGTCGAGAAGGAGTACGGCCGAGTCGTCACCGACTTGAAGCCTGCGCCGCCTCGCTGGGTCATCGCCGCCGCTTCGCGCTCCGGCCTCATGTGGGGTGACTTCGTCACCGAGTTCCGCAAGGCGCCGATCCCGAAGGAGTGGAACAAGTACAGCGACGTCCGTCTCGTCTACTTCCAGAAGCTCGACGAGGCCTCCGAGCCGTACAAGCTCCAAGCGAAGCGCGCGCTCAAGACGTGCCTCGATCAGTCGGTCTCGTACCAGTACTTCGACGAGAAATCTCGCGCCTGCGAGAAGTGGCTCTCGGAGAACTACAAGACCGAGTACCACATCGTCGACGAGCTCCGCGGAGCGCCGACGCTATCGAACGGCGGTCTCGACGATCGCTCACCGCCGCTCATCATCGGCGGAACGCTGTGGCATCCGGCGGCAACCGGGCAGGCAACGGAGAAGGTCCAGACGACCGACTCGACGACGCCCAACCAGAAGCCGAAACCCAAGAAGTAGCCTCGCGAGACGCGGAGACGAAACATGAGACTCAACAAATGCGTTTTGGCGATTGGGCTCGTTCTCGCGGTCGCGGGTGGCGCGACCGCCTGCGGCGGCGACAAAGGGAAAGACGCGACAGTCGGGGGCACCAAGCGTGATCCGAGCAAGCCCCCGCCGCCGATCGCCCCCGAAGCCGAGAAGGAATACAACGCCGCGCTCGACGAGCTGAACAAGCACGACGCGGACAACGATTGGAACGACGCGGCGTGCGAGGCCGTCGCCGCGCACTTCCGTCAGGCCGTGAAGCTGCAGGGAAAGGCGTTCCCCGAAGCGAACTACAACGCGGGTCTCGCGTACCAGCGTTGCGGGAACGACAAGGCTGCGAAGGGCGAGTTCAACAACGCGCTCTCGGGCGACGACAAGTTCCACTACGCCCGCGCGCAGCTCGCGCTCTATCAATACAAGGCGGACAACAACGTCAACGCGGCCATCTCTTCACTCGAGAAGGCCGTCGAGGACGCGCGCTTCAACGACGTTCCGGCGCTCGTCGACTTGGCGATGTTCCAGATGCAGCGCGACTCCGACTCCGTCGGCTCGACGTGCAAGACCGACTTCAACGGTCAAGACGCCGCGCTCAAGGATTTCGAGTGCGCGAAGACGAACCTGCAGCGCGCGCTCGCGATCGACGACAGCTACATGCCGGCGTTCAACCAGCTCGCGCTCTATTACTTCACGCTTGCGAAGAAGCGCGCAGCGGGCTCGGCCGGCAAGGCGGGCGGCGTGAAGCGGCAGATCGCGACGAACGCGGCGATGGGACGTCGCGCCGACGTGCAGCAGCTCGAGCTCGCGGCGCTCGTCATCTCGCAAGCGGTTCGCAAGAACGCGAAGTACGCGCCGATCTTCAACACGGCCGGCCTCATTCAAAACGAGCTCGGACAGGTCAACGGCGCGGTCAACTCGTTCCAGACGGCGGCGACGCTCGATCCGAAGTTCTTCGAAGCGCTGATGAACCTCGCGGCGGTCAATCTGTCGTTCCGCGGATTCGACAAGGCCGAGGCGGCGTACAAGAAGGCGCTCGACATCGGCGGACACGGCGACGACTACGACGCGCACCTCGGTCTCGCGCTCGCGTACCGCGGGCAGATCGACGACAACAACTACGACAAGCAAGTCGCGCTCGTTCAAGCGGAGCTCGACCAGTGCAAGAAGAAGCAAGCCGATCGCCCGGACGCTTACTTCAACGAGGGGATCCTCACCGAAGAGTTCAAGGCGCGCGGCGGCGGCGACAAGGCGAAGACGATCGCGGCGCTCAAGTCGGCGCGCGACATCTACAAAGACTTCGTCGCGAAGGCCGGCGGCAAAGAGGAATACGCGGGCGCCGTGAAGAAGGCGACCGAGCGCATTCAGGACATCGGCGACAAGATCACCTTCCTCGAGACGCCGGACGCCGCACCCGATCCGGCATCGCCTCCGCCTGCGGGAAGCAGCAGCGCGGCCCCCGCGCCGTCGGCTTCCG
>JBBQXV010000299.1:0-11299 GCA_038209335.1 Polyangiales bacterium
ATCTACGTCCCCGCCGACGACTTGACCGATCCGGCGCCCGCGACGACGTTCGCGCACTTGGACGCGACGACGGTTCTCTCGCGCGACATCGCGTCGCTCGGAATTTATCCGGCCGTCGATCCGCTCGACTCGACGTCGACGATGCTCGATCCGCAGGTCATCGGCGATCGCCACTACGACGTCGCACGCAAGGTCCAAGGCACGCTCCAGAAGTACAAGGACCTCCAGGACATCATCGCGATCCTCGGCATGGACGAGCTCAGCGAGGACGACAAGCTCGTCGTCAAGCGCGCGCGCAAGATCCAGCGCTTCATGTCGCAGCCGTTCTTCGTCGCCGCGCAGTTCACCGGTCTCGCCGGCAAGCTCGTCCCGCTCAAAGAGACGATCGACGCCTTCGAAGAGATCAGCGCCGGCAAGTTCGACGACGACGCCGAGTATCCCGAGCAGGCGTTTTATCTCGTCGGGAACATCGAGGACATGAAGACCAAGGCGCGCGAGCTCACGTCGAAGAAGGGCTGACCGAGGACTCATGGCGACGACCGCGACGGCCGAAGTTGCAGCGAACAAAATCCTTCTCGAGATCGTGACGCCGAAGGGGCGCGCGCTCAGCGAGACGGTCGACGAGGTCACGGCGCCGAGCGTCGCCGGCGAGTTCGGCGTGATGCCGGGGCACTTGCCGCTCCTCGCGGCGCTTCGCACCGGGCTCGTAAGCTACCGCATCGGCAACGATACGAAGCGCGTCGCGGTCGGGACGGGCTTCGCCGAGGCGGGCGCGAACAAGCTGCTCATCCTCACGGACGAGTACGTCGAGCGCGAGAAGATCGATCCGGTCATCGTCCGCAAAGAGCTCGCCGAAGTGCAGGCGCAGATCGCGAAGGCCGAGAACGCGGCGTACGTGATGGAGGGGAAACCGTCGCCGGAGCTCGAGCAGCGCAACGCGCTCATTCGCAGAGAGAACTGGCTCGCGGCGCAGCTCGAGCTCTACGGGGATCCGGCGCCGGCGACGATGCGACCTTTCGAGACGTACGGTCCGCCGGTCACGCCGCCCGACGACGAAGCGGCAGACACCGCCGCGGCCGAAGCGCCCGCGCGCGTCGCAGAGAAGAAGTAGAGAGCTCGCTCATGCAGCGTTGGATAACGCTTCTCCTCGGCGCCGCCGTGATCGTGTTGGCGGCGGTCCTCGTCTTCAAGGGGTTCTCGCCACCGAAGCCGGTCCCGTACGCGGGCGCGGCCGACGGAGGCGACGCGGGGATCGTCGACGCGGGGCCGGACGGCGCGGCTGCCAACGGCGGCGGGCTCGGCGAGCTCCCGGGCGAAGGCGGGCTCTTGCTGTCGGATCTCGGATCGCCGGGCACCGGGTTCGTCGACGCGGGCGCGTTCGGAAGGATGCCCGACGGCACGCCGGTCCCGCCGCTCCCTGCGACGACGCCGAAGACGGTGCGTGTCGGCGTCGTCCTCGTCAGCTACTTCGGCGCGCAGCCCGGTCCGCTCGGCGACAAACCGAACCCGCGCACGAAGGCCGCAGCGAAAGAGCTCGCCGAAAAACTCGCCGCCGAAGCGCAGACCGATTTTCGCGGCGCGGTGCAGCGCGGTGATCCCGGATCGCAGGACGACATCGGGCGCATGAAGGTCGGCTTCCTCGAGCCGGCGGCGGACTACATCGTGTTCACGCTCGCGGTCGGCGCCGTCAGCCCCGCGTTCGACACGCCGCGCGGTTTCTGGATCGTCAAGCGGCACGAATAGGGAAAGAGGAAACTCGAATGTCCACGATCGACGTCAAGCGCTCGCACTCACTTCCGAAGGAAGAGGCGAAGAAGCGCGCCGAGGAGCTCGCCCGGAGCATGCAGGAGAAGTTCAACCTCGAGTGGAAGTGGCAAGGCGACTCGATCATCTTCGACGCGCCGCGCGGCGCCGCGAAGGGGACGAAGGGCGAAGTCTCGGTCACCGACAGCGAGGTCCGCGTGCAGATCGATCTGCCGTTTCTGCTGCGCGTGATGAAGGGGACGATCGAGTCGAAGGTCAACGAGAAGTTGAACGCGCTTCTGTAAGCGACGCGTCTAGGAAGTCGGAGTTCTCGCGCCCCGCAATTCCTTCCTTTTTTTCTGGAGGGCGGCGTACCCTGAGGACAATAGCGTTGTATTCGCTGCGGTAAGTCGGGCGCTCCCGACGAGCGGCGAGCGTCCCCATACGCGCATGCCCCACTCCCCGACCACGCCCACGGTTTCCTCGCCCCCCGATCCGATCGGTGCCGCGTCAAAGGCGCCTCCGCCGTCCGTCGACGCGCTGAACGCGATCGAGGGGACCGTGAAGCGGCTCCGCGCCGAGCTCGCAGGGACGAACGACAAGGCGCGTCAGGCGCGACTCCTCATGGAGATCGGCGAGATCGAAGAGCGCGCCGGGGACGAGCCGGGCGCGGCGCGCGATTACCTCGCGGCGTTCAACGCGGCGCCCGAGTTCCGCGAGCCGCTCGAAGGGCTCGTGCGGCTGCTCGAGCGGCGGCGATCGCTGAAGAACTTGGGCAAGCTCGTCGACGCGCTCGCGCGGGCGGCGGTCAGCCCGGAGGAGAAGGCGCGCGCACTCTTGATGAAGGCGTCGTACCTCGAGGACGTCGCGAGTGATCTCGACGGGGCGCGCGACGCGGTGCGCGAGGCAGCGCTCGGCTCTCCCGATCGCGCCCCGCCGGCGGACACGGCGACGGCGTGGCTCGCGCTCGAGCTCTTGGCGGCGAAAAAATCGGATGCGACGGCGCGTGACGAGGCGCTGTCGGAGCGCGCGAAGCTCGCGAGCGATCCCACGTGGCGCGGGCTCTTGCTCGTCGACGTCGCGCGACTCGCGGCGGATCTCGGCGATGTCGATCGCGCGCTCGGGCTCCTCGCCGACGCGGCGAAGATCGGATCGGCGGCGACGTTCGCGGCGGCGCTCGCGACGGAGCGACTCGCGCGACGCGAGCCGGGGATCATCGGCTCCGACGAAGCGCGCGCGCGCGCCGATGCGTACGCGTCGTCGCTCGAACGTCAGGGCGAGCTCATCGAAGAGGCGGTCGCGTCGCCCGAGCGCGGCGACACGCTCGGCGTCCCGCATTGGGTGCGAAAGCCGACGATGATCGCCGACGCCTGGCTGCGCGCTGCCGAGGCACGTCGCGCGAGTGGCGATCTCGATCGCGCGGGCGCGATCCTCGATCGGGCACGCGAGCGACTCTCGCAAGTCGATCCGCCGGACACGTTGCTCGACGCCGCGCTCGGCAGCGCGCGCATTCGAATCGCCGAGCTGCAAGGCAACACGGAGCTCTCCGCGAAGCTCGCCGAGCAACGCATCCCGAAGGAGCAAGACGGCGGGGTCGTCGCGGCGCTCGCGATGCGCGTCGCCGAGCAAGCGGCGAGCGAAGGCAACGGCACGCGCGCGCTCGAGGCGCTGTCTCGCGCGATTCAAGCCGATCCGGCGTGCCTGCCTGCGCGCGCGTTGCAGCTCGATCTCCTCGCCGACGGCGGCGACACGACGACGTTCGCGGCGCAGCTCGAGTCGTTCGCTGATCATCTCGCGACGGATGAAGCACGTGGGCGCGCGTTCGTGCTCGCCGCGTACATCTGGGCGATGCGCGCGGGCGACGTGTCGGGCGCGAAGGCGGCGCTGAGCCAAGCGTCGATGTACGGCGTCGCGCCGGGGACCGTGTCGCGACTCGCGCGCGCGATGGCGAGCGTGCGCGGCGACGCGGCCTGGTACGAAGACGCGACCAAGCGGCTCGTCGCGAGCGGATCGGTCGAGGGCGAAGCGGTTCTGCTTTGGCTCGAGCTTTACCGCGCGCGTGCGGCGCGCGGAGACGTCGACGGCGCGGCGAAGGCGCTGCGCGAGATCGGAAACGCGCCGAAGGGGGCGTGGCTCGGGCGCGTGCTCGAAGCGTTCGTCCCGCGCATCGAGACGAGCGTCGATCCCGAGGAGACGCAGGTCAAAGGCGACGCCGACCGGCGGCGCGCCGCGCTCGACGAGCTCTCCGGCATCGAGCAAGATACGGACATCGCGCGCGGGCTCGCCTTGCTCGCGGCGATGCGCGCGCACGTGGGGGGCGACGTCGAAGGCACGCGGCGTCGTCTCGGCGAGCTCGCGTCGAAGGATCCGGGCGATCCGATCGTCGCCGTTTACCTCGCGGAGATCGAGCGCACGAGCGGCCAGCACGCGGCAGCGGCGAAGGTCGCATCGACGGCGGCGGAGGCGACGTCCGACGCGGAGCTCGCGGCGGCGCTTCACCTCGAGGCAGGCTTCGAACGATGGCGCGACGGCGATCGCCGCGGCGCGATGGACTCGTTCGAAGAAGCGACGAAGGGGGCGCCCGAAGCGGCGAAGATCGTCCTCGCGTGGGCATCGCGAGGGATCGACGTCGACGCGGTCGAAGGGCGACGTCGCGCGCTCGATCGCACGCTCGAAGGGGGCGGCGACTCGCGCGTCGTCGCGCTCGAACGATTCGCGACCGAGGTCGGCGGCGGCGATCCGGACGACGCCGCGGCGGCGCTCGGCACGCTCGAGAGCGAAGCGATCGGCGATCTCGCGATCGCGGGATCGCTCGCGCGGCTCGTCTGGTCGCAGGGAAGCGCGGACGCGACGGCGTACGACCGTGCGATCGCGCGCGTCGGTGTGCTCGGGCCGAAGGCGGGGGCGTTCGCGGCGGCCGAGCAAGCACGCGCCGCGAGAGAGAGCGGCGACGCCGACGCGACCTCGAAGACGGCGCGCGCGTGGTTCGAAGCGGGCGGCGGTCTCGTCGCGGCGGTCGAGTGGCTCGCGGCGACGATCGCGGCGGCCGACGACGCGGGCCTCGGCGAAGAGCGCGCGGCTCGTCACGCGGTCGCGCGCCTCTTGAAGGGCGAGGCACGCGAAGCGATGGCGGCGAGCGCAGCGCTCGTCGACGTGCGCGATGCGTCGCGCCAACCGTTCGTCGGCGGCGACTCCGCGGCCGTCCACCTCGCGAACCTCGAGCTCGCGCCCCCCGGCTGCGATCCGCGGCGACGCGCGACCGCGCTCGTCGAGATCGGCGGCGCGCTCGGCGACGACGCGCAGAACGATTCGCTCGGGCTCGCCGCCTGGTCCGCGCTCGCCGCGGGCGACACGGCGGCGGCGCTCGCGGCGTGGGAGAAGGTCGTGTCGATCCGCGCCGAAGATCTCGCGGCGTGGGAGGGGCTGCGCACGTGCGGCGAGATCACGAGCAATCGGGATCTTCGCGCACGCGCCGCCGCGGAGCTCGGCGCGCGATGCAGCGACGACAGACGCGGCGCCGCGCTCTGGGAAGAAGCGGCGCTCCTCTGGCTCGAGCTCAATCAGGGCGATCGCGCGGAGACGGCGCTCGACGCGAGCTTCGATCGCGATCCGACCCGTCCCGTCGCGTTCGACAAACTGTTCCGTCGCGTGCGCGAGCGCAAAGACGGCGACAAGCTCCTCGCGCTCGTCGCGCGACGGCTCGACGTGTGCGACGAGCCGGTGGAGATCGCGAAGCTCTTTTGGGAGCAAGCGCGCGTCCTTCGCGAGAAGGGCGATCAAGACGGCGCGCTCAAGGCGCTCGAGCACGTCGTCATGCTCGAGCCGGACCACGTCGGCGCGCTCGCGCTGACCGGCGAGATCGCGTTGAAGCGCGGCCTCTACGAAGAAGCCGCCACCGCGCTCTCGCGCCTCTCCACGCTCGACGCCGCGCCCGCGAAGAACCGCGTGACCGCCGGAGTCGCCGCCGTCGACATCTTCGAGAACAAGCTCGATCGCTTCGACAAAGCGCTCGAGGTCCTCGTCGCGCTCCACAAGGCCAAGCTCTCCACCCTCCCCGTCCGCGAGCGCCTCGCGCGCGCCGCCGCCCGCACCGGATCGTGGACCGCCGCGACGTCGATCCTCGAAGAGCTGATGCACGAACGGCCCGAGGCCGACGGGCGCATCGAAGCGGCGCGCCTCGCGATGGCGATCCACCGCGATCGCCTCAACGACGTAAGCGGCGCGCGCGCGGCGATCGTCAAGCTGCTGCAAGAAGCGCCGACGGACGGCGAGGCGATCGACATGCTCCTCGCGACGGAGCACGCCGCCGACGTGAAGCAGAAGCTCCTCAAGAACGCGCGGGTCGAGCTCCTGTCCAAGGTCGCCGCGCGACCGACGGACGCGACGTCGGTGCGGCGTCTCGCGAAGGTCGCGCGCGCGCTCGGTGACGAAGGGATCCAACACGCGGCGCTGTCGGTGACCGCGGTGTTGAGCTCGTCGGATCCGGCGACGGAGCAAGCGCTCGCGCAGCTCGCAGCGAAGAAGCCGCGCGTGCCGCAGATCGCCGTCACGCAGGCGCTCTTCCGCGCGGTCCTCGCGCCGGGCGACGAAGGGCCGGTCGCGGATCTCTTCGTCATCTTGGGACCGACGCTCGCCGAGGCGCTCGGGCCTTCGCTGCAAGCGTGCGGCGTGACGAAGAAAGACAAAGTCGATCCGCGGAGCGGCCTCGCGTTGCGAAACGAGATCGCGTCATGGGCCGGATCGTTCGGGATCGCGCAGTTCGATCTCTACGTCGGCGGAAAGGATCCGCTCGGCGTCCAAGGGATCCCCGGCGAGACGCCCGCGATCGTCGTCGGCGCCGGCGTCAACGCGCCGCTCGCGCCCGCGCTGCGCGCGCGGGTCGCACGCGAGCTCCTCGCGATCGTCCGCGGCACCACCGTCGCCCGCTCACGTGACGACATCACGATTGCGGCGATCGTCGTCGCCGCGTGCCACATCGCCGAGGTCAAAGTCGACCACCCGCCGTACGCGGTCCTCGCCGAGGTCGAGAAGCTCGTCTCGAAGGCGATCGCACGGAAGACGAAGAAGCTCTTGCCCGACGTGTGCAAGGCGATCATTGCGGGCGGCACCGACGCACGCGCGTGGAGCAAGCGCGCGCTCATGTCGCAAAACCGCATCGCGGTCATCGCGTCGGGCGACGTCGGCACCGTGCTCCTCGACGTGCTCGGCGAATCGCCCGAGCGCCTCGCGCAGGTCGCGAAGGTCGACGCGCGCGCCGAAGAATTGATGCGCTTCGTCTTGTCGCCGGCGTACCTCGAGATCAGGCGCTCGTTCGGCCTCGAAGGAGCGTCATGACCGACGACAAGAAGAAGTCGGACGAGATGGAGGGGATCGACTGGGACTCCGCGCTCGAGGAGTGGGAGTCGAAGACGTTCGTCCCCGAGGTCGCGAAGGACACGACGACCGACAAGCCCGCGGTGCTCGCCGGAAATGCGCCGAAGCCGCTCTATCGTCCGCCGCCGCCCGCAGCGGGCGTTCCGCCATCGGCGCCTGGGGGTCCGCAGTCGCCGCGATCGCAGAAGCCGACGCTCCCCGACTACTCCGCGTCCGACGACGACTACGTGCCGGACGAGGACGACGACGGCTCGGGCGCGACGGTCATCGCGGCGATCCCGCGCGAGCTCTTGCGCGGCGCCGGCAAGGCGGAAGACGCGGGGCCCAAGTCGGTGGGCGGTGGTCTCGGTCAGCTCTTCTCGAAGACCGGCGAGCATCGCGCCACGGAAGGCGGACAGGAAGGGATCGACGTCGACGTCGCCGAGCAGCCCATCGGCAAGGTCACCTCGCGTCCGCCGCCGATGACCGCGACGAACGAGGAGGGCGATCCGTCGGTCATCACGAGCGCGAAGCACCTCGGGATGGCGATCAAGGAGAAGGCCGCCGAGCCTCTTCGGAGGCCGTCGCAGGTCGATCCGGGCGAGCTCGTCCGCGAAGGCGAGATGTTCGATCCGTTCGAGGAGCCGGACACCGCGATCCGCGAGGCGAAGCCGCAAGGACCGCCGGGGATTCCGCGCCCCAAGGCATCGGCCGCTCAGCCCGCGCCGCGCGTGCGTCCGCCGCCGCCGCCGCAGCGTCCGATCGCGCTGACGCCGGCGGTCGATCTCGCCGAACGAGATCCGTTCGCCGCGCCCGCGAACGTCGGGTCCGATCCGTTCGCGAAGACCGACGCGACCGACGAGGCGCCGCCGATGTCGGTCCCTGAGGGCGAGAGCGTCGAGCTGCCGAGCGCCGACACGGCCGCCGTGCGCGCCGCGACGGCCGCATCGTCGACGGACGAAGCGCTCGACGCGCTCCTCGGAGGCGGAGACGAAGACGATCCCCCTTCCGACGGGCCGGCGCTCCTCTCGCCGAACGATCGAAAGTACGATCCGAACGAAGAGACCGGCATCCTCAACGCCGCGGTGCGCGAGCAGCTCGCACGGCCGAAGACAGGAGCGGCGGACATCGATCTCGTCGGCGTCGGAGAAGTCGATGACGACGACGACGACGAGGAAGACGACGACGAAGCGACGCGCGTGCGCATGCGCGGCGAGGCGCCGATCGACGTCCTGCCGGTGCGACGTTGGCCGGACGAAAAGCCGGCGGCGGAGTGGCTCGACGGTCCGATGCGCGCGGGGCTCCTCGCGCGCGCCGAGTGGCTCGAGGCCGAAGCGCGGACGACTCCCGACAAAGCGACGCGGGCGCGCGCGCTCCTCGCGGTGAGCGAGCTCCGCGCGATCCGTGGCGACGCGCAGGAGGCCGCAGCGCTCGCGCTCGAAGCGCGCGATCTCGCGCCGAACGTCGTCCTCGCGCATCGGCAAGCTCGCGCGCTCGTCAGCGGCTCGCGCGACGTCGACGCCGATTCGGGCGACGTCGTCGCGGCGTTGGATCTCGAGCTGAAGCACTCGCCGTCGCCCGCGGCGCGCGTGCACGTCGCGCTCCTCGCGGCCGACGCGCAGCGCCTCGCAGGGGACGATGACGGCGCGGCCAAGCGGTTCGAGCAGGCGCTTCGGATCGCGCCCAGCGATCTGCGCGCGCCGCTCCTTCGTGCGGCGAGGGCGCTCGCGAAGGCCGAGACGGCGAGCGCGGCGCTGCGGCTCCCCGATGCGCCGGAGATGCGGACGATCGCGGACGCCGTCGCTTCGGCGCTTCGGCTTCGCGGCGTCGACCGAGCGGATCCGAATGCGAAGAAGCAGGCGCCCATGACTTCCGCCTCGCAAGAGGTGACGCAGGCCCAGCTCCCCGAGTCGCTGCCGAACGACTCGCTGCGGCGCGCGCGGGCGGCGCTCGACAAGGGCGACGTCGTCGCGGCTGCGACGCTCGTAGCAGAGCTCCGCGTCGTGCCGGAGCTCGCGCGCGGCGCGGCGTGGCTCGCGGCGGCGCTCGGCTCGACGCGAATCGCATCGCGCGCGGAGGCGGCGGAGCTCCTCGATACGCTCGCCGGCGACGACGGCGATCTGGCGAGGCGGTCGCTCGCAGCGCGCGCGATCGAGCTCGGGATCGCTCCGCTCGCGGAAAAGGCGATCGGACGCGACAAGACGTTCTCTCCGGCCGAGCGCGCCGTCATCACGACGCTCGTCCGTCACGACGCGCCAGCCGACGAGGCGGATCTCGAAGCGCTCGTCGCCGCGGACGGGATGCGTCCGCTCGCCGCCGCGCTCAGCGCGGTCACGCCCGTCACGTCCGGCGCGAGAGGCGACGCGTCGCGCGACGCCTCGATTCGCGCACGCTCCGCGCGCACCGCCGGCACGACGTCGCACGGCGCGGTTCGCCTCGCGCGCCTCATCGCATCGCACGCGCCCGACGGCGACATCGAGGCCGCGGTCGCCTCGTTCGGCGAGAGCGCCCCTCCCGAGGCGCGCGCGATCGCCCTCGAGCTCGCGATCCGCGGCGATCGCTTCGGCGAAGTGAGCGACGCGCTCGGCGCGTGGACATCCAGCTCCGACGGTCCCGACGCGCAACGCGATCGGCACCTCGCCGCCGCCATCGTCGCCGAGCGCTCCGGCGACAACGTCCGCGCACACGCCGCGTACAAGGCCGCGCGTACCGCGGATCCGTCCGCCGAGGCGACGCTGCGCGCGATCGCCGCGCTCGATCCGTCGACCGATCTCACCATCGAGCTCAACACGCTCGCCGACGACCTCGGCGACGGGGCACGCGGCGCGGTCGCGCGCCTCGAAGCGGTCGCGCGCGCCGAGTCGAACGAAGGGGGCCCCGCGCTCGACGATCCGACGCGCGCCGAGCTCCTCGAACGCGCACACCGCGCGTCGCCGGCGCTCCCGATCGCGTCGTTCCTCGCCGAGCGCATCGCGCGGCGCGCGGGCGACGTCGACGCCGTCCTTCGCTGGGTTCGCGAGCGCCGCGCCGCGGTCAACGATCCGCTCGAGTCGGGACTCGACGGGGTTCGCGAAGCGCTGCTCGTCGCAGACAAAGATCCGGGTGTCGCGAGCGAGCGTCTCGAAGAGGCGCACCGCGCGCGCCCGAACGACGTCGCCCTCCGCGAGCTCTACGAGCGCATGTCGAGCGAGCCGCTCACCGATCGCGGCGCTTGGCGCGAGTCGCGCGCGGCGCAGGCGACGGGCGACACGCGCGCGCTCTTCTACCTCGAAGCCGCGCACGAGTACGAGCGCGCAGGCGATCGCGAAGCATCGCTCCGTGCATCCGAAGCCGCCGCCGCGGCATCGGGCGACGGCCTCGGTAAGGTCGCGCGCGAACGCGCGGAGGTCGAAGGCGGTCAAGTCGCGCGCCTCGCCGACGAGCTACTCGCGCTCGCGAAGTCGACGGAGGATCCGCGCGAGCGGCGCGAAGCGTACGAGCGACTCGCCGTGCTCGACGCGCTCGGTCGCGACGATCCCGCGAGCGCGATGCTCTGGCACCGATCGATCCTCGAAGAGACGCCGCTCCACGTCGCGAGCCTTCGCTACGTCGAGCACGCCCTCATCGGCGAAGGGCGCGACGACGAGCTCGAGCCGATCGCCAGCGCGATCGCGAAGGTCCTCGCGCCGGCGAACGACAACGAAGCCGCGTCGCATGCCTGGCTCGGCGCGCGTCTACGTCTGCGTGGCGCGACCGGCGATTGGGAGGGCACGCGCGATCTCGTCGAGCTCGCGGCGGCGCTGCCCGAGCCGACGTTGTGGGCGCTCCGGATGATGCAGGCGCACGCGCGCGCGCACAGCGACGACGCGAAGTTCCTCGTCATGACCGAGCGCATTCTCGATCGCTCGACGCGCCCGACGGAGATCGCGGTGCTCCTCGTCCGCGCCGGCGAGGCCGCGGCGCGTCTCGAAGATCTCCCGCGCGCGCGCGAGCTGTTCGAGCGCGCGGCGATGGAGGATCCGGGCGACGTCGTCACGTGGGGCCAGCTCGCCGACGTGCGTCAACGGGCGGGCGATGCGCGCGGAGCCGCCGAAGCGTGCGAGAGCCTCGCGCGCACGAGCGTCGTCCCCGAGCACCAGCTCCTCGCGTGGTACGACGCCGGGCGCTTCTGGCTCGACGAGGTCAAAGACGACGACCGCGGCGTCATCGCGCTCGAGCAGACGGC
>JBBQXV010000300.1:0-11274 GCA_038209335.1 Polyangiales bacterium
CGGGTCAGCTCCCGTCGATCGCGCAGGCGTACGATCTCACCGTCATCGACTGCCCGCCGCGTCACGGCGACATCCAACGGAGCGCGCTCATGATCGCCGACGTCGCGATCCTCCCGTGCGGTCCGTCGGCCGCGGATGCGTGGGCGCTCTCCGGCGCGATCGACGTCGTCAACGAAGCGCGCACGCTCCGCGAGTCGCTGAAGGCGTGCATCCTGATCACGCGCAAGCAAGGACGCACCGCGCTCGGCAAAGGCGCGCGCGACGTCCTCGAAGCGTCCGGTCTGCCGGTGCTCGCGTCCGAGCTCGGCTACCGCATCGCGTACCAAGAATCCCTCGCCGCCGGTCGCGGCGTCACCACCTTCGCGCCACGCGATCGCGCGGCGTCGGAGCTTCAATCGTTGTTCGACGAGCTAGAGAGGTTCTTCCATGGCCAAGAAGCAAGTGGGTGTTTCGCTGCGCAAGCCGCCGCCGGCTGATCTCGACGCGTTCGTCGGTCGGTCCGAGCGCACGTCCGACGTTCGTGAGCTCGCGCCGATCAAGGCCGCGCCGGTCGACATGGTCGTGACGACGGACGCAGGCCGCGAGATGCGCGAGATGACGATCTATCTGCCGGTGGATCTCGCGCGGAAGATGTCGCTCCGCTGCGTCGAGAAGGATCGCGACGCGAGCAACCTCATGGCCGACGCGCTCGCCGCGCACCTCGCGGATCCCGTTCCCGCTGCCGCGCCTGCGCGCGACGCGAAGAAGACGACGTCGCCCGCGGTCGCCGCGATCACGAGTTGGGGTCGCTCGATGGCGACGCTCTTGCGTCAGCGTCTCGCGATCTAAATCACCGAGCATGAAGCTCGATCAGATATCGAGATAGATGGAAATACGCGGGCACCTTTCTCCGTTTGGGAATCGCCAAACGCCCAAGCAGAGAAGGACCCGCGCATGGACAAGATACCTCGAATGAGCCGACTCGAGCGACGCCAGTTGGCGCGCCTCGGTCGGCGATGTGGAGACGCCGATACGGCAGTACGTTTCCTGATCATTGCGCGGCTCGGCCGCGGCGAGCGCAGCCCTGAAGTCGCAGACGCGCTGGAGATCGCGCGCTCGACGGTGGTTCGCACGGCGACGAGCTTCGCCGAGAAAGGGATCGACGGACTGTTCGACAAGCGACGGCACAACGGGACGCCGAAGGTCGACGCTGCGTTCCGCGTGCGCGTGGCGGAGCTTCTTCGCCGCACACCCGAAGACGTCGGTTGGTTTCGGCCGACGTGGACTCGCGAGTTGTTGTGCCTGCAGATGCATCAGGAGGGTTGGCCGATCGTCGCCGTCTGCACGATGGGCCGCGCCCTCGCGCGCCTCGGCGCACGGCTCGGCGTCGCGAAGCCCATCGTCCTTTGTCCTTGGCCGCGCGACGCGCGCGAGGCTGTTTTGCGCCGGATTCGCGCGCTCGAATCACGCGCGAGCGCGGAGGAGCCCGTGCTGTATTCCGACGAGGTCGACATTCATCTCAACCCGAAGATCGGACGCGACTGGATGTTGCGCGGTCAGCAGCGCCGCATCGTGACGCCAGGAAAGAATGCGAAGTTCTATCTCGCCGGTGCGCTCGACGTCCGAACCGGCAAGCTTCACACGACGGGCACCGCGCGGAAGAACGCGGTGCTCTTCTGCGAGCTCCTCTGGCTCTTGGCCGTGCACTACAAACGCGCGCGACGCATTCACCTCATCGTCGACAACTATGGAATCCATTCCGCGAACGCGACTCGACGCGTACTCGACTCGCTCGGCGGGCGCATCGTTCTCCACTTCTTGCCGCCGTACTGCCCGGACCACAATCGCATCGAGCGCGTCTGGCAGGATCTGCACGCCAACGTCACCCGCAATCATCGATGCAAGACGCTGATCCAACTGCTCGCGAAGGCGCGCCGCTATCTCGAAGCGTATATTTGGCGCCGCGCAACGGGAGTCCACGCCGCACTTCGGGCCGCGGCATGATCTTGTTCGAGGATCCCGATCGGTGATTTAGAACGAGCGCGAGCTCACAGCAGCGACTCGCCATACTGCGCCGCGTGCGTGTCGTGCGTCCCGCACGCGCGCACGCACGGCTCGAGGCGACCGTCCTTCACACTTCGCTTCGGCCATCCCGCCGGCACGAGCTCTTGGAAGAACGGGCCTTCGACGATCTCGCGGATCGACGACTCGCGCGCATCGAGCGACGCCTTGCCTCGCGGCAGAGCACGAACGAGATCCCACATCTGCGCGGTGCCGGGCGCGCGACCGGGCGGATAGAGCGCGCCGGTCCAACAGCACGGGAAGACCAACCCTTCGGCGCTCACGTACATGCGACCGCGCGCGATCGCCTTGCACGTGATCTCCGCCTCCGCTTGATAGCTCGCGAACTGATCGATCTGCGTGAGTCTCACGACGGCGGCGTTCCGAAAGCGTGCGTCGTCCGGCTCTTCGATCACGTACGCCGCGCTCCCGTCGCGCTCGAGGACGCGCTTCTCGGAGACCTCGCCTGCCGAGAAGAAGCGGCTCGTCTTCTTGAGAAAGAATCGCTTGAAGCCGAGCTTCTCGGCGAGCGCGCGCGCCAGATCGATCTGGTGCTCGTTGTGACGAAAGACGATGAAGTCCCACTCGGCGCGACCGCCCGCGCCGACGAACGCACGGACCGAGTCCATGATGTGCGACCACTGCGTGCCGCGCCGATAGACATGGTTCGTGTCTTCGAGCCCGTCGATCGAGAAGCGGACGTAGCTGACTGTCTTCGCGAGATCTTCCCAGAAGCGCGCGGTGCGTCCGCTTCCGTTCGTGAACATGCCGAGCTCCATCGTGGGATTCTCGGCGCGAAGGTGACGGAAGATCGCGAGCGTTTCCTTGGCCACCATCGGATCGCCGTAGTTGCCACACGCATAGAGCTTGCGAAGACGTTGCAAGAGCTCGCGCGGAAAGATGCGATGCACGTCTTCGAGCGAGAGCTCCGCCATCGGCAGCGTCGGGTTCACCGCACCGCCCGATAGATTTCGCGGGCACTGCGGACAGCTCGCGTTGCATCGCGTCGTCAGCTCGAGGTGCACCTCGCGGATGTCCTCGTAGCGGTACATGCTCACCCGACCGTGACGCCGACGAGACCGGTGCGCTCGAGGAGCGCGTCGAGCTTCGGTTCGCGCCCCATGAAGGCGCGGTAGAGCGCGGCGGGATCGTCGCTGTCACCGCGCGCGAGGATCGTCTCTTTGAACGCGCGCCCGACGTCCGCGTTGAGGAGCCCTTCGCGCGCGAACCGCGTGAACGCGTCGGCGTCGAGGACCGCCGCCCACGTGTACGAGTAGTACCCGGCCGCGTACCCGACCGCGTCGCTGAAGAGGTGCGCGAACGACGCGATCATTCCGTAGTCGTCCGGCAACGTCGTCGGCGAGTACTGCTGCATCACGCCGCGCGCGAACGCGAGGACGTCGCCGTCCTTCGCCGCGTCGTAGTCGCAGTGGAGCGCGAGATCGACCGCGGCGAACCCGAGCTGGCGCATGAGTCCGTTCGCGCCGCGGAAGTTGCGCGCGCGTCGCATGCGATCGAACACGTCGCCGTCGATGGGCGCGCCCGTCTCGTGGTGACGCGCGAAGCGATCGAGCACCTCGCGCTCCCAGCACCAGTTCTCCATGATGCGCGACGGGAGCTCGACGAAGTCGGTCGCGACGTGCGTGCCGGCGAGGCTCTTGATCTCGACCTTGCTGAGGCAATGGTGGAGCAGGTGACCGAACTCGTGGAAGAGCGTCTCGACCTCGCGGTGGGTGAGGAGCGCGTCGCGTCCGCCCATCGGCGGCGAGAGGTTCGCGCAGATGAGGCCGACGTGGCGCTCGCCGCCGGTGCCGTTGACGATGCCGTGCATCCACGCGCCGTCGGTCTTCGAGTCGCGCGGGTAGAGGTCGAGATAGAACGTCGCGATCTCCGCGCCATCGGCGTCGCGCATGCGGAACGCGCGCACCGACGGATGCCACACCGGCACGCCTTCGCGCGGCTCGACGCGAACACCATAGAGGCGATGCGCGACGTCGAAGAGCCCGTCGACGACCGCCTTCGCCGCGAAGTACGGGCGCAGCGCTTCGTCGTCGAAGTCGTAGCGCGCGACGCGCTGCTTCTCGGACCAGTAGAGGACGTCCCACGGCGACAGCGTGCGACCGGCGAACGCGGCGAGATCGGCGTTCTCGCTCTCGAAGCACGCACGCGTCTTTTCGCGGAGCTCGCCTACGAAGCGGCGCGCCTCGTCGCCGGTCTTCGCCATGCGATCGGCGAGAATGAGATCCGCGAACGTCGCGTACCCGAGGAGCTTCGCCTTCGCGCCGCGTAGCTCGAGGATCTTCGCGAGCATCGGTCGGTTGTCGTGCGCGCCCGAGGTCGCGCGCGTGTTGTGCGCGCGGTACAGCTGCTCGCGAATGCGCGCATCATCGAGGTACGTCATCGCCGGAAAGAAGCTCGGCGCTTGCAGCGTGAAGCGCCAGCCCGCGACGCCTCGCGACGCCGCGCTCTCACGCGCCGCTTCGATCGAGCTGGCAGGCAGACCGGCGAGGCGCGCTTCGTCTTCGATGACGAGCTCGAACGCGTTGGTCGCGTCGAGGACGTTCTGCGAGAACTTCGCGGTCACCGTCGCGAGCTCCGCGTCGATCGCCGACAGCCGCGCTTTCCCCGCAAGGTCGAGCTCCGCGCCGTTGCGACGAAAGTCGTCGAGCGTCTTCTCGGTGAACCGCTTGAACGTCCCCGTCAGCGCGCGCGCCTCGTCCGTCGCCGCGAACGCGCGGAGACGCGTCCAGACGCCGTCCGACAACGTCACGCTGCTGAAGAGCTCGCTCACCGGCGCCTGGACCGCGTTGTACGCCGCACGAAGCTCCGGCGTCGTCGCCGTCGACTCGAGGTGCCCCGCGATCCCCATCGCCTCCGCGAGCGGCTGCGCGATCGCTTCGAGCGCGATCATCGTGCGCTCGAACGTCCGCGGACCGTTGTCGCCCGCGAGCGCGTCGAGACGTTGGCGCGCCTGCGCGACGAGCGTCGCGATCGCGGGCTCGACGTGCTCGGCGCGGATTCGATCGAACGGGAGATCGTCGGCGCGATGCGAAGCGAGGAGCGGGTTGTCGGACTGTTCGGGCATCGCTGTCGACTATACGCTGGCGGGGTGAGCCAGGGGTATGGGCCGGGGCCGGGTTTCGGTCGGATGGCGATCTCGCTCGAGAAGCAGTTCGGGCAGTTCTTGCTCCACGGCTCGTACGCTTCGATCGAGATCGACGGCTACATCCAGAAGCGCCTCTTCGGACAGCACGCCTTCGATCTCGCGCCGGGGAACCACGCCGTGCGCGTTTGGTACGAGTACATGCTCACGAGCCAGGCGAATCTCGCGGCGGCTTGGGTTCCGATCTATGCGGCGCACGACACGTTCGTTCGGTACCAGACCGCGATCATCGTCTACTCGTCGGGATCGCTCATCGTGCAGGGGCATCAGCCGTTTCCTCCACTGCCACCGCAAGGCGGTTGGGGTGGATACGGACCGGGCTGAGCGGAGCGACGATGCGAACGATCGGGCGCGCGCCGTGGGGCAATCTCGTGTTGCATGTCCTCGCGCACGTCCGAGCGAGCGCGCATCTGGCGCCATCGACGTACGACGCCACGTACATCGCGTTCGCGGCGCGCGCGATCGGCGTCGCGGAGGAGCGGAACCTCGCGGAGGACGCACGCGCGATTGGGCAGCTCGCGGCGACGCACGACGCGCTCGTGCATGCGCAGCTCGTGGCGTGGCTCTTTCGGACGAAGGATCGCGCGCGCGCGTGCGCGGGGCGGGCGTTGGCGGAGCTTCGCGCAGAGGACGTCGACGCGCCGGCGCTGCTCGCGGCCGTCGCGCGCGCGAGCGACGCGGCGGAGCTGGTGTGGTGCGCGGCGCTGCTCGAAGACGAGGCGCACGCGCGCCTGCCGGAGATCGCGATCGACGATGCCCGTGTCGCGACGGCGATCGACGCGATGATCGCGGTCGCGCCGGAGCTCGCGGAGTGCGAGATCGCGATCCTTCCGGCGCTTCGGCTGCGCGGGCGCGTGAGCGGCGCGGAGATCTGGATCGGCGCGCCGTGCGAGGAGCTCGCGCTGTCGATCGATCACGTCGCGTGGCAAGCCGCGCACGAAGCGACGGTCCGCGAGGTGTCGCGCGCGAACGACGAGCGACTCGCACACGATCCGCTCGAACGGAGCGCGCTCGAGTTGCTGGCGCGACGCGCGCGCGACGCGGGCATTGGCGATCGGCACGCCGAGTGGAGAGCGCGGTTCGCGACGTGACGCTACGCGTTCGCGCCCGAAATGACGGGCCGCCCGACCCCGATCCATCGGGGTCGACCCATTTGCGCGTCGCCGCTACTTCGCCGGCGTCGCGTCCGTCGGCGACGGCGCCGCCCCATTCGTCGGCGCCGGACCGTCGGCCTTTGCCGCTGCCTTCGCGCCGCCCTTCTTCTTCCCGCTCCCTTTGCGATGCTCCTTCATGATGAGACGCATCTTCTCGTACGCGCCCTTCATCGGTTTCCCCGCAGGCGTGCGAACGACGCCGCGGAGGGCCGCATATGACGCGAGCGCCGCCCTCGCCATCGCCGCGCGCTTCGTGAGGATGTCGTGCGCGAGACGCGTCGAGACGTCGCTCATCACGGCCACGACCGGCTCGAAGGCCGCCGCGTACGCGATGACCACGCGCGCTTCATCGCTCGGGAACTCCGTACCAAGCAGCGCGCCGTGGCGATCGGCCGTCGACGCGATCTGCTCGACGAGCGTCGTCGGTGTCATGTTGACGAGCCCGACGAGCGCCTTCGTTTGCGCCGGATCCAGGGCCGCCGCCAGATCGAGCTCGCTCGCGACGTGCTCGATGGCATCGACGATCGGTCCAGCCAACGACGATTGGGAAACGCGGACGGTCGCCTTCTTGTGGGTAGCCTTCTTGTTGAAGGCCTTCTTCGGGGCCTTGGAGCGGGTTGCCATGACGATTCTCTCTTTTGATGGGATGGGTACGGAGCGGCAGCGGCCGCGCACCCATGCGCGGTCGGAGCCATCCGAGGAGCGATCGACCCGAGGTCGATGCGACAGCAGTGCGCATCTGGCGGAGCGCCAACACGTTTCCGATCCGCGATCAGATCGAGTCTGATCCACCATCAGATCGAATCTGATCCGCGATCAGATCGAGTCTGATCGAGAATCAGAGCGAGTCTGATCCGAAATTGGATGAATCCAATCGACGGTCAGATCGTGTGTGGTTCCCCGTCAGACCGCATTTGAAATGCGATTCGATGGAAGCCATGCGCTGTCAGATACGTACTGATGGGCGATCAACCCCAGGATGATGACGCTCCAGATCGATGTCGATGCGCGATCAGAACCACTCTGCTCGCGCTCTTCGCCGAACCTGTCTCTCTTGTCGGAACACCGTTCGCCGAGTTGTGCGAAAAACACTCCGACCGTGACGAATCGGTGCGAAGGCGCGACGGAGCGGTGTACGACGGCCCATGGGCGCCCGTCTCGCCTGCGTGCTCGCGTTGTGCTGCGCATCGTGCCAGCAGGCGCCGCCTTCGCACCCTCCGCCGGCCACCGCGCCGAGCGCGCCAAACGCGCCGCTCCCTCTCGCGGCAGCGCCGTGCGCATCGTCCGCGCCGAGCGCACCCAGCGCACCGAGCGCACCCGAGGACTGCCGCGCCCACGGAAAGATCGAGTGCTACACCGGCTGCGCGGAAGTAGCGACGATCGCCAACGGCGGACTTCGCGCGCGCGAGATCGAACGGCGCTGCGAAGGCAAGGGCGGTGTCAAACGCTCCGAGTGCGACTCGAACGCGGACTGCGGCGCTGCGCAGCAGTGTTGCGTGGTGGCGCTGACGTCACCGCTCTTGTCGAGCCAGCACGCAAGCGTCTGTACGGACAACCCGGCGCGTGATTGTTATCACCCGTGCCCCGACGAGAAGGCATGTGCCCCGCTCGTGCGGGCCGGCGTCGTGATTCCGTGCGGCAAGACATCCTGCAGTGGGGCGACCAGCGTCTGTTACGCCACCTCGAACAATCAAAGCGAGTGTCGCGCCGAGCAAGACCGACACTTCGCAGAAGGCTTCGCGTGCCGCGTCTCGACGGACTGCGCTCCCGGCCTGAGGTGCATCGTCTACCCATCGGCGAACAAGGCGAGCTTCTGCCGCGTGAACATCGCCACGGGTGCCCACTACCAGGCGTGCCGCACGAACGCCGATTGCGCGAGCTCGCTCCCCCCCGCCGACTCGATCTACCGCAAGTACCACGAGGGCTCGCGCCGCTGCGTGCCGGTGCGAAACGTGCCGGTCTCCGGGCTGATGGCGTGCGCAGAGGACGACTTGGAGTCGCTCTGATGCGAGGTCGATCGTCCCTCTCGCTCTTCTCGATCGCGGCGGTCGGCCTCGCGCTTGCGGCGTGCTCGCCGGCGACGCCGGTTCACGATCGATCTCCACTCGGCGCGCCCTCTGCGATCGTCGACGCGGGCACCCCGCGTGGCGGCGCGGACTGCGGCGTGCCGGAAACCTCCACGGACGCGTTAACGGCATGCGCAGACGATGAGATCGCGTGCAAGCACGGGTGCGCGCGAGCGACGTTGGATCCGGAGAACGCGGGCCGGCGTGCGGTGGCGATCGCAGACGCCTGCGATCGCCTCGGTGGGGTGCGGAAGAACGAGTGCACGTCGAGCGCCGACTGCGGCGGCGCCACGTGCTGCGTCGCTTCGACGATGCGCGACATGGTGGATTCGACGCCGCACGCGATGAACGTTTGCACGCGGAGCCCGAAGCGCGACTGCAGCCACATGATCGAGAGCGACGGCGCTCCACCGGTGGCGGTCCGTTGCGGCAAGCGCCGATGCCGACCACCGCGTCCGCTCTGTTACCAGTCGCCGTCGGGCGGCCCGCAGGCTCCGCCCGCCGAGTGCAAGGCGGAGGACGAACCCATGGCCGGAGGGGTCTACTCGTGCGGCTCCGCGAGCGATTGCCCGCCGAACCAAATCTGCATCATCAGCGGCAACGGCTTCGGGGGGAGCTACTGCGCGCTCAACCCGACGTCGGGCGGACACCGCGTGACGTGTGCGAAGGACGCGGATTGTCTGGCTGCTCGCCCGCCCGCCGGATCCATTTACGAGATGTTCTACCTCCAGCGTGCGCGATGCGTGAAGGCGGGAATCCCGGTGACCGGATCGAAGGCGTGCGTCGAACCGTGAGCTACGCCGTCGCGTGCGGCGCGCCGCGGTCTCCGACGTACCGCACGGCTCCCAGCGACGTGACGCTCACGATCCCCGCGTCGTCCTTCGCGAAGAGCGTCAGCGCTTGCGTCGTGCCCGCAGCACCGATCGGCGCGACCAACTTTCCACCCGGCGCGAGCGCGTCGAGCCACGTCGACGGAACCTCGCGCAGCGCGAACCCCACGCTCACCTTCCGCGCGCCTCGCCACGCGCTCACGTCGTGCGCGTCGCCGGCGATGGCGCGCGCGCACGCCACGCCCGCGAGGTTCTCCGCGGCGAGCGCCACGAGCGACGCGTCGATCTCGATCGTCGTCACGCGCCCCGATTCGCCGACGATGCGGCTCGCGATCGCCGCGCCGTATCCGGTGCCCCCGCCGAGATCGACCAGCTCGTCCCCCGCACCGAGCGCGAGCGCCGCGAACGTCGCCACGTACGCGTGCATCGCCGACACCGTCGCCGCGCCGTCCTCATCGAGCGCGATCGCGATGTCCTCCGCCGACGCGCTGATCTGATCGAGCGGCACGAAGCGCTCGCGCGGCACGTCGCGAATCGCGTCCGCGAGCGCGCCCGACACGCGCCCCGCCATCGTCGTCATACGCGCACCGGACGCGGCCGTCGCGAGCTCCGCGTCGTCACGCAGCCGCGCGCGCCCCGCCTCGGGCGTCGATCCGTCGACGAGCCCGCTCCACAAATGCCAAAGCCCCAGCGTGTGCAGAATTCGCTTCGGTGCGACGAGCTCGATCTGCTCGTCGATCGCGCGAAGGAAGTAGTCGCGCGCCGGCCCCTGGTAGACGAAGTGCTCTTTGATCTCGCGGACGATCGGCGAGAAGAGCTCGTGCCTCAGCTCGTGGCATCGCCGAAAATCCAAGCTCCCCGAAGGATCGACCCACTCCGACAAGAACTCCTGATCGCCGTCGTGCCACCACGGATACCGATGCACGCGCATCCCGGTCTTCTGTTCCCACTCGCCGCGCTCCTCGTCGATCGGCGAGCCCGGATACAAACGAAACGGATCGACGGAGAGGAACCCCGTCGTGCCGCGCGGATCGTCCAAGAAGAGGCGACGCATGTACGTCGCCGTCGTTCGCATGGTCGCTTCGGTCTCGCCGGGATGACCGATGATGATGTTCGCGCCGAACGGAACGTCGAGCTCGCGCGCCCACTCGGCGACCTCGAGCATGTGATCGAGGTAGTCCTTCAGCTTCCCCGCTTTGCGAATCGTTCGCAGGTGCTCCGGATCGCCCGACTCGAGGCCGAAGCCCGGCGCGACATTCGCGCGCGCCATCAGCTCGAGATCCGCGCGCTCGATCAGATCGAGGCGAATCAAGAGCCATGTCTTTCGCGATCGGATCGGGCGGCGGATCAGCTCTTCGAGGAACGCGCGGCGCCACGCGCGCTTCATTCCGAAGAGCGCGTCCGCGACGAAGAGCGTCCACTGCGACAGGTCGAGAAAATCGTCGAGCCGGTGCATCTCGTCGACCGCGCGCTTCGGCTCGAGCGAGCGCCACGACACGTCGCGCTTCGCTTTCTCCATGCAGAACGCGCAGTCGTACGGGCAGCCACGCGACAGGTAGATCTCCGCTTGCGACGCCATCTTCCGCGCGATCGGGCGGTAGCGATCGAGGAGCGACCAATCGTACGGCGGCAGCGTGTTCGGATCCGGCGTCGACTCGGGGCCGAGGACCTTCGTGAGCGGGCGGCGTCCCGTCACGAGCGCGGACGCGAGGCGCGCCATCGGTGTCTCGCCATCGCTGACGATCGCGTAGTCGAACGGCGAGTCGTTCCCGGTGAAGTCGTCGGGGCGCGCGCTCACGTGGTAGCCGCCGGTGACGAGCCACGCTTTCGGCGCGAGCTCGCGAAGGCGCGCGCCGATCGCCATCACCTTCAGGTAGTCGAACGACGAGTAGCAGCTGATGCCGATCATGTCGTAGCCGGGCGCGACGACCTTCGCGAGATCGACGGGACCGAACGCGCGCTCGATCAGATCGAGGCGAATCAAGAGCCATGTCTTTCGCGATCGGATCGGGCGGCGGATC
>JBBQXV010000301.1:0-11103 GCA_038209335.1 Polyangiales bacterium
CGCGGAAAGAAAAAGCGTCGAGCCGCCTGAGCGCTCCAGAGACAGCATCCGGCTGCACCGCGGATGCTGTCGCCCCGTCGCCCCGCCACATCAGCGGGTCCAGATCGGATTTCTACGGATTCCCGCGATCGTCAACAGACGAGAAGCCCATTGAGCTCGCGCGCGAGTGTGGCGAGGTCGTGGTTCAGCTTCACCGGCTGAGCCGCGAACTTCAAGCGAAGCTCGATAGCGTGGCGATAGAGGAAGAGAATGGGCATCGCGACCTGGTGCGCGCACGCGTCATCGATGCAGCGCTCGACGAGGAGGTCGGCCGCACGCATGTACCCGGCGGCCAGGCCGGCGTCCGCGTGCGCAGCGGCCATTCCGCCGATGTTCGAGCCCTGCACATGGCTCTCGTCAATCTCCGCGAGCCCGTCCGTCCGGAAGATCGGCACGGCGAGATCGATTTCCTCGCGCACTCGCGCGGCGGGCAATGCTTCCAGCCAGTCCGATAGGTCGACCTCCAGCGCGCGAGCGAGCCGCGCGACCGCGGCCGTCGAGACCGCCACGGCGTTGCCCTCTTCTAACGTCGCGAGCGTGATGGCGTCGACGTCCGCGCGCGATGCGAGCTCTTCGACGCTCAGCCCGACTCGCATCCGCGTTTCGGCAATTCGCGGCCCGATGCTGACGTCCATCGGCTCGATCGTAGCATCCGACTCGCGCCCGACGCCGTCAGTGGTGCGCTTCGCGCCGAACCTCGTCCACGAACGCTTCGATCTGATCCTCCCGCACAAGCCGAGCGTCGTGCTCGCGCAGCACATACGCGATCTTGCTCTTCACTTCCTCCGGCATCGACGGGTCGAACCCACCGACGATGATGAGCTTCTTTGGCGCTCCGCCGATCTTCGACTGGTTGAAGATAATGTGCCCCTTCACGGCGAGGTCGCTGGCCTTCTCGCTCGCTGACGCCGGATTGACTGGAAAGCCCTCCGGCCGGACGAGATTCAGAACGCCATTCTGGTACGCATAGGGCACGTCGATCGTCCCGAGCTGCGGAACATCGATCTTTAGGTCACGCTGGAGCGCGACGCCGGCAAGCTTGTCCTCGAACGTCTTCTTCAAGTCTGGCGGCGGTGGTCGGCGGCGCTGTCGCGCATCGACATGGGCGAGCCGCTGGAAGAGCTCTTCGAGCTCCGCGTTCGCGTTCTCCACGAGGATGGTTCGCGGCGTCGAGAAGAGAATGTTGTTCCCCTCCTTCTTCGCGAACTCGAGAAGATCTTCGGAAGCCTTCCACTCTCTGCCTTCGTGAAGCACGCGTCCCGCGATCGCCTTCTTTGCGATCGTCAGCCGAGCGTCGTCGTACACCTCACGACCAAATCGTTGTTTCGGTCCTTCGTTGTCGTCGCTGAGCCGGACGCCCAAGAAGCCGAGCGACGGCACGGCTAAGACGACGCCCACGTTCGCGCATTCGCCGCGATCGAGATCGGGACAGAACTGAACGACGCTGAAGAAGCCTTTCGTCGGTGCCATGAGTCACTCTCCTAGCTCGAGCTCAGGCTGGAGTTCGCCTTGGGTTACTAGCATCTGCCGGATATTTTGGCCCAGGAAGGCAGCCCGGTCGTTCAGAAACTCGGCCAACTTGGCGCGAACCGCGGAGGAAACGTCCCACGGCCGCGGCACACCGGAGAATACGCTTTGGACGGCCGCCTTCGTGATTCCTGAAAGTCGCTTCGCGTAAACCCGGACGGCCTCGTGCGTTAGGTGCGGACGGAACTCGGCGAAGTGACCGTACAAGCGCGTGTCGCGCACGCGGTCGATGTTGGCGATGCCTTTCGTGATCGCGTTGCCGCAGGCGAAGCAGTGCGTGTGGTCCATCGCGACGAGCCTGAACTTGCCCTTCGTGGCGCCATCGCCGCTGAGGTACACGTTCCTGGTGTTGCGCCTCGGCTTGTCGGCGTCCGGGCGATAGCGATCGCAGTTCAGCAACCAGGTGTCGAGCACGACGAGGCCCGCGAGCGTCTCGGGCTTCTCGATCGAAAGCAGCTCGTCGGCGGTGCCGCCCCATGTTGTGCCGATCTGTTCGCGCGCAACGAACGCCGGGCCCGCCTCCGACTTGGTTCCGTCGGCGTATGTGATCAGCGCCGCCTCTGAAACGTCGACGACGGCGATCTCGAACGTGGGCAGACCGAGCCAAGCCGCTGCACGCGTGCCGACCCACTCGCAGAACAGCGCCTGCGGCCCCTCGGGATTTCCCATTAGCTTTGCGTACGCAGGGCCCTGGTCGGTTTCGACGCGTGCTGCGCCAGTGCTGCTCGCGAGCGTGGCATTCACCCACCGAATTCGCGTCGGACTCCAGCCCCCCATCGTCCTGCGACCCTACTCAGGTTCGTGCCGATTCAAGGCGATGTCGCACGCGCGGAGGCACTGCTCCTCAACGACGTCGCTGCTACACGGCCTTCGTGCTGCGCGCGTCCAATACGTCGAGGTCTTCTACAACCGCCGCCGCCTTCACTCGGCGCTTGACCGCGAAAGTCAACGCCGAGTACGAGGCCGCTGCCTAGTCGCCTGTCAACGGACGCGGGGCACTCCACCCACACGCGTCGATAGCCCATCCCAAACCTTGGCGCACTTGGCGCTACTTGGCGGCCTTGGCGACCCCTCTTCCATCATGCAGATCCATGGACGCATGCGCCGCGAGCCGCGACTGGAGATGCTCCCAGCGGAGCGAGCCCGCGTGTTGCGCGACTGCCAGCGGCGAACCGACGCGACACATGGCACAAGTGGGCGGCCGGTGCTCTTCAGTCGCTCGAGCCCCCGCTCTGGACGTGCGAGGCGGTGCTGACGGAGGTCGCGTACTTGACGGGCCGCACCAAGGAGATCGTCGCGCGCGTCACATCGGGCGCGCTCCGCATCGGGCTCCACGTCGAGAAGGAGGCTGCAGGTCTGGAAAACCTGCTCGCGAGGTATGCAGACCGGATGGATTTCGCCGACGCGTGCGTCGTGCGAATGAGCGAAATTCATCCAGGCAGCAAGGTCATGACGATCGACCGCCGCGACTTCCGCGTGTACTGAAGAAACGGTCGCGATGTGATCCCGCTCATCGCGCCGAGCGAGTGAGCCCGCCGCATGCAGCCGAAATAAAGCGAGTCCCACTCGGGGCGACGTGTGCGCAGAGTGGCGCGCGTAGCGACGATGTACCCGCGGATCGAGCACGACCGGGTCGATTCTTGTGACGCCGACCGAGCTCGTCGGCACTGAATCCTGCGAGACCCGTTTCCCCCCTCGGAGGTTCGCGATGCTTCGTTCGCCAATCTGGTTCGCTTTCGGCTCCGTCGCCGTCCTCGCCGCTGCGTGCGCAGGACGCCATCCAGCCCCGGAGACGACTGTGATCGGCTCGGTCGCTCTGAGCACGTACCGCTCCGCGCCGCAGGCGATCGTTGCGACGAACGAAGCCGGCGTGGCGATCCGCGCGCCCCTCGCCGCCGACGGGGCCTTCAAGGTCACGCTCGCGAAAGGTCACAAGTACCGCTTCGCGGTCGCGACCGCGACCGGCTCGGTGCCGTTCGTCTTTCCTCGCACCGGCGGCACACTCGACGCTGCGTTCCGCGTGAGATCGAACGGCGGCGCCGTTCAGCTGGGCCAGGTGAAGTACCTCGCGAGCGCGCCGCCGACGGGCTTCAAGGTCATGGCAACTCACCCGCCGGCGCCGGCCCCCGGGAGCGGCGCGGACTGCACCGACTGCGCGGACGACGATCACGAAGTCTCATGCTCCGACGGCAGCCACGGACACGACGACGGTGAAGCATCATCGGCAGAGGCCGATGATCACGCGGATGCCAACCAAGAGATGTCCGTCGCCGAGCACAACGCGCCGGATGACGTCGCCGGATGCGATGACGAAGCCGAGGGCGAAAACAACAACGAGCACTGAGCGCGCTCGCTCACGATCGCCGCGGCGTCGTCGTCATCGGTGCGGCGCTCTTCGCCGCCTCGGTCGCAGCGCGTGCGGTTCGAGCACGAGCACCGCCTCCGCCGTGATTCAGGGAGCTCAGTTGATCTTGCTGACCGGCGTCGCCACGATCTTCGTCCACCGCGCGGACCCGGGGCCCGACGAGCGACACGCGACCCATACGACGGGCGTGCCGACCGCGAGCCCATACCGGTGCGTCGCGAGCAGCGTCAGCGGCAGGCGGCTCTGCGGCGCGACGGTCACGGACCTGTAGTCGATGCTCGTGTCGTCGGCCGATGGCGAGGTCGAGAGCGCGCACGCGACCGAGATTTGGTTGTCCGCGGAGTCGTTCGAGACGACGACCTTCGCGATGATCTCGTAGCTGCCGTTCGGTCCGCCTACCGGCGAAATCGTCCGAATCGATCGGCACGTCGTCCGGCCCAGCTGGAGATCGACGCTCTTGCGCGCGCGCTGCATCGCGCGCACGGCGTGGCCGATCTCACCGTGGCGCACGCGCCTCATTCCCCTCGCGCGCAGCGGGCGCCGCTCCTGCACGAGCTCGGCGATCAACGCGGCCGACGCGGGGGTCACGGACACGTCGTCGTAGGTGCCGTCCGCGTCCGTTCGGCCGGCGATGTAGCCGTCAGGGCGGGCGACCAACTGGTGCAAAGGCTTTCGCGTCGCGAAAACGCCGATCGGCACCCTACGAACGAAAGCGGTCGAACGCCTCGAGCACGATCCCCGACCGCTCGAACGCTGCGTCGACCTTCGCCACGAACGCGTCCGCGTCGCTCGGGCTCGTCGCCAGCTCGGCGAGTGAATCGGGACGATCGAGGAGCCGCTCCACGTCGTCGATGCCGAACGCGTCGGGCGGCATCGCGTCGAGCTCGTCCCACGCGAGCGGCGTCGCGACCGTCGCGCGAGGGCGTGCGCGCAGCGAGTACGGCGCGACGACCGTCGCGTGAGGAAGGTTCCTCAACCAGTCGATGAAGACACGCTCGCCTCGAAGCGCGATGCGGTACGCGATCGTGAGCTCGTCGGGGTGCTTCGCGGCGAGGAGCGCGGCGAGCTTTTGCGCTGTCACCGCGAGCGCCTCTCCTGATACCGATGGGGCTGAGCTTTGCGACGACGTGGTAGCCCTTCGAGCCCGTCGCGATTGGCACCGTGTCGACGCCGAGCTCGGCGAGCGCCCCTCGCGCGATATGCGCGGCGCCTCGAACGAGCGACGTCGCTCCGCTCGGTGGATCGAGATCGAGCACGAACCGATCGGGCCGATGCAGATCCGAAACGCGCGCCGTCGGCACGTGGAGCTCGATGGCGCCTTGGTTCGCGAGGTACGCGAGGTGGTCGGGATCGCGGACGAGCGGGTAGATCGTGACGTCGCGATCTTCGGCGCCCGCTTTGCGCGGATGCTTCTTCGCGGCGGCGGCGCTGCGCGGGATTTCGAAACGCGCGATCGACGGCGGGTAGTGCGCGGGGACGTTCTTCTGGAAGAAGCCGGGCGCGGCGAGTCCTTTTGGGAAGCGACGGATGGAGAGCGTGCGATCGACGATGTGCGGGAGCGCGCGCGCGGCGATGCGGTCGTAGTAGGCGACGACGTCGCCTTTCGTGCGACCGACCTCGGGGAAGACGACGCGGGCGGCGTTGGAGACTTCGGGCATCGATCGTGTCGTATGCGACTCTTTCCTACGTGCTCGCTACTTCGCGAGTTTCACGACCGAACCGCCGCCGACCCAGTAGATTGCGCTCATGTCGTTCACGATGAAGTTCTCGTCGAAGAACATACCGGTCGGTGTGATGGCCGTTGGGACACCGCCGCAACCCCCGACGGCGCATCGGTAGATCTTGCCGCTCTGGCCGCCCCAGTAGACGAAGTTCGGGTCGGCGGTCAGCGTTCCGTTGAGAATGGCGTAGCTGGGTCCGATAGCAAACGCGGCTGGGCTCGCGAGTGTCGTCGTCGCCGTGTAGATGCCGCCGTCGTTGTACCCGGGCGACGTACCGCGTACCGAGATGAAGATCCTGTTGCCGACGACGGAGACCCCGGTCGGAAGTGGGTTCGTCCCCAGGACCGAGCATGCACCGCCCCCGCGCGGGCAAGACGACACCAAGTTCGCCGAGAAGACCGCCGAGAAGAGTCGGTCCGACGTCCCATCGTACGCGAGGCTCCACACGCCCTTGCTCGCGGCGATGTTCGGGTTGTTGATAGCGACCCCGCTGCCGTTCGATTTCGCCGCCTTGTCGATCTCGGTGTTGGCGTTCCCGTTGTTCCCCCAATAGACGAACGAGGCGTCGGCAAAGAACGCGCGCGGAGTCGTATAGCCCGCGAAACTACCGCTCACATTTACTGAGTAGATGAGCGTGCCGGACGTCGAGACGTTGTAAAAGACGCTGCTCGTCCCGTCGGCCACGAATACGGAGTTGGATCCCGCATCGTAGTAGACCGAGTCGGCGGACGTCAGGCCGCTGCGAAGGACCGTCGGATTCCCGGCGCACCCGCTCAGCGGGCACTTGTAGAGGTGGCCGCTGGCCCCGTCCGTGAAGTAGACGCTCGTAGCATCGACAGCGAGCCCCTGGCCGCTTCCGGTGGTGATGTTGTAGAGGACGAGCGGTTGGCAAGCCCCCCCCGCGCAGGTGCCGCCCAGGCAGCTGTGCCCGCAGGCGCCACAGTTCGCGGCATCGGTTTGGGAATTCGTGCATGCGCCGCCGCAGAGATCGGGCGTACCGCCGGTGCACGCGCAGACTGCCGCCGAACACTGCCGTCCCCCCGTGCACGGGGCTCCGCAGCCGCCGCAGTTCATGTTGTCCGTGTTGGTGTTGATCTCGCAGCCGTCGGACACCATGGCGTTGCAGTCGCGGAACCCGACATTGCACGACGCGATTCGACACGTGCCGCTGGAGCAAGCCGGCGTTGCGTTCGCGGGGGCGCAAGGCGTGATGCAGGAGCCGCAATGGGCGAGGTCGGTGTTCGTATCGCTCTCGCACCCGTCCACCGGGTTCGAGTTGCAGTTCTTGAACGCGCCGGTGCAGGTCGCGACGGTGCACGTGCTGTTCACGCAGCCGGGCGTGCCGTTCGGGATCGTGCACTGACCCGCGCAACTCCCGCAGTGCGCGGGATCGTTGGTCGTACCGACCTCGCACCCGTCGCTCGCGATGCCGTTGCAATCTTGGAAGCCGGTGTTGCACATGCCGACGCCGCACCTGCTCGCCGCGCAACCGCCCGTGCCGTTCGGAACGGTTGGGCATCGGTTCCCGCACGTGTTGCAGTTCAGCGGATCGGTGACGATGTCGACGCACGTCGAGCCGCTGCAGAGCGTCGGCATGTTGCTGGGGCACGCCATGACGATGTTGCCCGCGAGGCTCGCGGACACCATGTCGCTCGCGCCGTCGGCGATGACGACGCTGCCGCTCTGCATTCCGGTTCGAGTCGTGTTGATCGTAACGTCGACGGTGCAGCTCGCGGTCGGCGCGAGCGGACCCATGCACGTGCCGCCTGAGCGCCCGAAGGAGCTGCCGGTGACCGTCACGGTGAGCGTCGCGGTCGCGGCGGTGCCGGTGTTCGTGACGGTGACCGTCATCGCGGGCACCATGGAGTTGAGCGTGTGCGTCGCGAAGTCGAGCGTCGTCTTGTCGAGGACGAGGTGGCCGGCGCGCGTGTCGGGAGCGGGGCCATCGTTCATCGTCGTGCTGTCGCCACCGCCGCCATCGCCGCCATCGCTGCCGACTTGTCCGTCGCCGGTTCCGCCCCCGTCGCCTCCCGTCGACGCATCGTCGCCAGCGCCGACTTGGAAGTCACCGAGAAGTGTGGTGCAGCCACCCAGTGCGGTGGCGAGCGTGACCATCGATGCGAGGCCGGCGCGTCGTAGGAACGTCATGGAGGGCTCCCGGAGGTGAGCGACTAAGCAGAGTGCAACCTTCATCGTACGCCGATTCGTGCGCGTGGGAACGACGAGCATGTCATCCAAACGAGCGTCCGGCGGGCGGCTCGAAATCTCACGGCAGACGACTTTCCCGAGCTCGCCGAGGGGGCGCAAAGCATCTTCACTCGAATATCGCATGATCACGCACATTCGAGCGCGCAACGCGGCGCGAGGCGCGAGCGCTCGTTCGCGCCTCATTTTCGCTGACGATTCCGCCCTGACGCGCTGCGGTACGTCGATTGCTCAAGGGCGCGCCGCCGGCCGCTCTTGGCCAGAACGGAAGGAATCCAATGAGGAACTACAAATCTCACGTGGCGAGCGCCGCCTTCGTGTCGATTCGTGACCGGTGTCGGCCTGACCGCACGCACGCGGCTCGAGCGCCGAGGGCGAGGGCCGAGCCCGCGATGCCGACGCCGTATGGCAATGTCAACATCAACAGTAGTCGCATTGACGTGCATGGGTTGCCACGGCGGCACTGTGCAGGGCGCGGACGGGACGGTCACCACGATCCCCCAGCGCACCGAATACGCAGTTCGACTTCATGGCGCCTGGCGCGGCCGAGAAGTTTCTTGCCAAGCTTGGTGCAGGCTCGCTCGCCGGCGCGCAGCGCTTCGCGCAGACGCTCGGCGCGTATACATACCAAGTGCCGAACGCGCCGAACCCGTACGGTTCGACGCCCGGTTACCGCGACGCGATCGGCGCGGGCATCTCGATCCTCGTAAACCCGGCGGCGCTCACGCCCGCACAGGTCAAGGCCGCGCTCCCGCCGCTCCCTGCGCTTCTCACGAAGAACGGCACCCAAGAGTTCCTCCGGGGACGTCGACTGGGCGAACGAGCCGCAGAAGCTCTTCGACATGCTCGAGTACCTGATGAAGAAGCTCTGATCTGAGCGGTTTCTGAAGACGAAGAGATCGACAATCTGTACCCGCCGGAGGCCCGTCCTCGGGCGGTTCTTCATCAGGCCGGCGTGCGGCTCGCCCCCAGCACGCGCCACGCTTGTCCTCCGCTTCGACTCGTGCTCCAGTGGAAGGTCGGAGGAAACTTGCCAATGAACCCACTTCGCACAGGCTTCGGCATCTTCATCTCATCACTGGCGTTCGCTGCAGCGTGCAGCTCGACGAGCACCACGCCCGACGGAGGAACCGCGGGCGACGACAGCGGCGCGGGACACGACGCGACGACCGGAGACGGCAGCGGTGACGCCGTCGCGACCGACTCCGCCGGCGACGGCGCCACCTGCAACGACAATGCGGGCTCGGGGTTGGACTGCCCCGAAGCGGGCGGCTTCGTCGACGCCGCCTGCGGCACGGCGAGTGGCGACTGCGCTCTCCTGACGAACGCTTTCAAGCCGAAGGTCGCTCACGCTGCGCAGAACTGTCTGCTCGGCCTCAACGATATGTGCGACGGCAACCAGACCGCGATGTGCGTCGAGAACGCCGCAGGCGCGGCGTGCGACGATCCAGGGGCGATGACGATGTGCCAAGAGGCGGCGGCGACATGCGGCGACGCTGGCGATGACGGCGGCGCGAAGTTCACCGTCGCGGAGTGCTACGCGCTCGCCAAGGGGCTCACGTCGGGCGCCCAGACGAACTACAAAAACTGCCTCTCTGCGTGTGGCCAAGGACTGCACAGCTGCTTCGTCTTCTTCTATCAAATCTGACGGGGACGTCGTCGGAGCGGCGGGCGCGGGTTGGCGCGCGCCGCTCTCGATTTCGAGCTGCGCCTCGTGATAGCCTCGCGCGCATGACCCACTCGCGAAACGCATTCATCGCCACCCTGTTTGCGCCCATCGTCGCGCTCGTCGCATGCTCGAGAGAGAGCGCGGCGCCAGCCGTCTCCGACGCAGCACCCGCCGTCGTGAGCGTGCCGACGGCGAGCGTGAGCGCCGCTCCCCTCGTCGTGAACGAAGCCAAGATCACCCGTTACAAAGACGAGGCCTCGATGACCGTCCCCGTCACGGTGAAGCACTCGCCCGCGGCGGTGCTCACCGCGATGCCGAAGGGCGACGTCGTCGCGCAGCTCAAGGTCGGCGACGCGGTGACGCAGCTCGCAGAGCGCAACGGCTACTACCGCGTCACGTTCGCCGACCCGACGAACGCCAAGCAGCTCCTCAGCGGGTGGCTCGACAAATTCGCGTTCATCGATCGCCCGACGCCGCCAAAGAAGAAGGTGCCTACCTGCACCGGCGACCTGATCCTCGTCATGCAAGGCGACATGCGATGCGCGAAGACGTGCAGCGACGACGCCGAGTGCCCGGGCGGCGATTGCGACGTCGCGGCGATTCTCCACGCCGACGGCCAACCGCCGGAGAACTCCGCATCGACGACCGTCTGCACGCCGAAGGCTGCACCCGCGCCTTCCGCTTCCGCTTCCGCTTCCGCTTCCGCGGCGCCGTCGGCGTCCGCCCCCGTGAAGGCGAAACCGAAGACGACATCGGTCGGCGTCAACGTCGCGGACATGATGTGCCCGAACGGCTACATGCAGATGCAGAAAGTGATGTGCATGAAGTTCTGCAAGAGCGACGACGACTGTGGCACCTCCGAGAAGTGCAAGGACGCCGGCGGTCAGAAGATCTGCTCGTAGCGCCTCGTCGCGGCGATCGCGTCTTCCGCGCGCGCGACGCGGCACCGTGCCGCAGCAGTGACCCGCGGCGCGAGACAACTTGCCGTGAACGTCGCTACGTCCACGCCCGCGAGACGCCGAAATCCATCGCTCGCTACCCGCGCGCGACTGGCGCGCCGTTTGCGTGGTCGCGCGCGAAGCGGTCTCGCTGTCGAGCGAAGACGCTCCGCGCATTTCGCGTGAACGTCACGCGTCCGACCGGGCAATAGAAGCGCGACGCTGGGTTCCGCGACGCGCCGTCAACGCAAGGAGTCTTGGTGGCGCGCATTCTCGTAGTCGAGGAGGACAAGGAGACACGCGAGTTGCTGAGCGTCGAGCTTCGCGCGGCCGGCCACGTGGTTCGATCCGCGGCGACGGGAGCCGAAGGGCTCCGACTTGCTCGAGAGCGTTGCCCCGATGTCGTCTTGCTCGACGCCAGCCTCGCGGACCTCGAGGCGATCGACGTCGCGCGACCGCTACGGCTCGACGCGCGCACCGCGGACGCGCGGATCATCGCGCTCGCAAAAAACTGTTAACGACCGCCTAGATCCGGAGGGAACGTCGCATCGAGGGGTCAGCGGAGAAGTGGCGACGGATCGCGCGGTCTCGTAGGCGATCGTCTCGACCGCGAAAAGATGAAGGCCCAGGGATCGACGC
>JBBQXV010000302.1:0-11095 GCA_038209335.1 Polyangiales bacterium
CGACGAGTCGCGGCTGCAGGAAAGAAGAGCGGTGGACGCGACGAGCGCGAAGAGGGCCGCACGGCGAGGCATGACGGGCCGATCTCTACACGATCTCGTGGCACGAATAGACTTCCAACAGTATGAATTGCCGCAGCCATGCCGCCGACGAACGGAGAGCGCATCGCCGTCCACACGCCGGCAGCTGAATTCATAGCCAATACGCAGATGAGCGCGTTCGTGCGCCACTGCGAGAACGCCACGGGTCAGCGGTTTCCGGACGCGCCGTCGTTTCATTCGTTTTCGACCCGCGAGTACCGGCGGTTCTGGTCGCTCTTCCTCGCGTGGTCCGGCATCGAGGTGTCGGGCAGTCCCGAGCCGGTCTGCACCGACGATGCGTGCCGCACGGCGACATTCTTTCCGTCGCTCACGCTCAGCTACGTCGCGAACTTACTGCGCGACGCGCGTGCAGAAGACGGCGCGCGGACGGCGCTCGTCGCGTGCAACGAGCGGGGCGAGCGCGTCGTGCTCACGCGCGCCGAGCTGCGTGATCGCGTGCTCGCGCTCGCGACCGAGCTTCGCGCGATGGGCATCGGTCCAGGCGCGTGCGTGGTCGGCATCGCGTCGAACACGGCGGATGCGGTCGTGGCGTGCCTCGGTTCGCTCGCGCTCGGAGCGACGTGGTCGTCGACGTCGCCGGACATGGGCAACGAAGCGATCGTCGAGCGGTTCGCGCAGCTCGCGCCGCGCGTCGTGTTCGCGCATTCGAGCTACCTGCAAAATGGACAGAGCGTGCGCATCGCGGATCGGCTCGCGATGGTCGTCGCGTCGCTCCCGCCGGATTGCGTCGTCGTGTCGCTCGGCGCGGATACGCCGTCGCTCGACGTCGGCGCGCGACGACAGACGACGCTCGACGCGATCGTCGCGACGGGGCGCGCGTCGAAAGAGCCGCTCACGTTGGCGACGCTCCCGCGCCTGCCGTTCAACCATCCGCTCTTCGTTCTCTTCTCGTCGGGAACGACGGGCCGCCCGAAGTGCATCATCCATGGTGCCGGCGGCACGCTCATCGAGCATCTGAAAGAGCACCGCCTGCACGGCGATCTCTCGCGCGACGACACGCTCTTTTTTCACACGACGTGCGCGTGGATGATGTGGAACTGGCAGCTGTCGGCGCTCGCGTGTGGCGCGGCGATCGTCCTCTACGACGGCTCGCCGGTCTTTCCGGAGATCGACGCGCTCTGGCGCGTTGTCGCCGACGAGCGCGTGACGGTCTTCGGCACGAGCCCCACGTTCTTGCAGCACTCGCGCGACGCCGATCTGCGTCCGGGCGCGCGCTTCGATCTCGGTGCGCTCCGCGCGCTCCAGTCGACGGGATCGATCCTCGCGGGGCCGCTCTTCGAGTGGGCCGTTCGCGACGTGAAGCCGGTGCCGGTGCAATCGATCTCCGGCGGCACGGACATTCTCGGTTGTTTCCTGCTCGGGCATCCCAACCTGCCGGTCTACGCCGGCGAGCTCCAGTCGAAGAGCTTGGGGCTCGACGTTCGCGCGTCGGGCGCGACCGCGGAGAACTCCGGCGTCGGCGAGCTCGTCTGCGCGAATCCGTTTCCGTCGCGACCGCTCGGGCTCGTCGGAGATCCCACGGGCGAGCGCTTCGTCGCCGCGTACTTCTCGCGCGGGCCCGACGTCTGGGAGCACGGCGATTGGGTCGAGCTGACACCGGGCGGGGGAGGGCGCATCCACGGTCGCTCCGATGGCGTGATGAACATCCGCGGCATTCGGATCGGGCCTGCGGAGATCTACGCGGCGCTCGCGGATGTCCCCGAGGTGAGCGCGGCGATGGCGATCGAGCAGCGCGCCGCCAACGAACCGGGCGGGAGCCGACTCGTCCTCCTCGTCGTGCCCGCGGTCGGCGCGATGTTCGATGGGCCGCTCGCAATGCGCATTCGACGCACGCTCGTCAGCCGCTGCTCGGCCGCGCACTCGCCATCGATCGTCGTCGAGGTGAAGGATCTCCCGACGACGTTCTCCGGGAAGCGCTCCGAGCGCGCCGCGTCCGACGCGCTCAACGGTCGCGTGGTCAGCAACGCGGGCGCGTTGCGAAATCCGGAATCGCTCGACGCGATTCGCGCGGCGGTCGAAGCGGCCGACCTTCGCGTCGTCGATGCGGCCCCCGTCGTCTCCGGCGAGATCGAGACGAAGCTCGCCGCGATCTTCCGCCACGTGCTCGGCCTCGAGAGCGTCGGGCCGACCGACGGGTTCCTCGATCTCGGTGGCCACTCGCTCGCCGCCGTCCGCATGGTCGCGGCGATCGAGCGCGTCTTCGGCACGAAGATCTCGCTCGCCGCGCTCTTCGCCGCGCAGACGATCGAAAAGATCGCCGCGCTCGTCCGCGCCGCGCCACCCGCCGCCGATCGCGCCACGAACGGCGCCCACGCCGCGCACGGGCCGTCGGTCGCGCATCACCTCGTCGACGATCCGACGACCGCGGGGCCAACGGCGGGCACGCGGATCGCGCCGGCGTCCGCGGGGCAAGCGAGCCTCTGGTTCTTGCGGCAAGTGATGCCGTACAAGTCGCCGTACAACCTCGCGGTGTCGTTCGATCTCACGGGCGAGATCGACGCGAGCGCGCTCGCCGCGACGCTGCGCGAGATCGTGCGTCGGCACGAGAGCCTGCGGACGACGTTCACGACGGTCGACGGTCGCGTCGCGCAGGTGATCCACGACGACATGCAGGCCGACGTCGCGATCAGCGATCTCGCGGCGTCGAACGATCCGGAGGGTGAAGCACGCCGCATCGCGCGCGAGACGGCGGCCGAGCCGTTCGACGTCGCCGCGGGGCCGCTCGTCCGCGTTCGCGTGCTGCGGATCGGGCCGCGCGCGCACAGGCTCGTCGTCGTGATGGATCACATCATCTCGGACGGCGTGTCGCTCGGCGTGATGCTCGGCGAGATCGAGGCGATCTATCCGGCGTTCCGCGCGGGCAGGCCTTCGCCGCTTCCGCCGGTCGAAAAGCAGTACGCGCGCTGCGTCGCGGCGCAGAACGCGTGGATGGAGAGCGCCACGTTCGCCGGTCAGCTCGCGCAGTGGAAGGAGCACCTCACCGGCGCGGCGCCGTGCGATCTTCCGACCGATCGTCCGCGGCCGCCGATCAAGAGCTACCGCGGCGGCCTCGCGCGCGCGCGCATCCCGCGCGAGCTCGCGGATCGTCTTCGCAAGCTGTCGGCGCGCGAAGGCGTCTCGCTCTTCGCGTCGCTCGTGACGATGCTCGAGGTGCTCCTCGCGCGTTACTCCGGGCAGACGGACATCACGGTCCTCGTGCCGTTCGCGTGCCGCCATCAGCTCGGCGCGGAAAGCGTCGTCGGTTACTTCGCGAACATGCTCGTGCTCCGCAACGAGGTGTCCGATCGCATGTCGTCGACGGATCTCTTGCGAAGCGTCGGCACCGAGGTCCTGCACGCGCTCGATCGCGAGAACGTCCCGTTCGAGCGCGTCGTCACGGCCGTGCGACCGGATCGCAGCTCGAGCCACGATCCGTTCGCGTCGGTCGGCCTCAGCTTGTTGCCAGCGCGCGGATCGACGCTGCGCCTGCCCGGCGTCGACGCGCGCTACGAGCAACTGTCGAACGGCGGCGCGACGTTCGATCTCCATTTCTTCGTCTCGGAGGTCGGGGGCGACCTGATTTGCGCCGCGGAGTACAACGGCGACGTCTTCGACGCGGAGACGATCGAGCGCCTCCTCGGTCACTACGGCGTTTTGCTCGAAGCCGCGGTCACGCATCCCGCGAAGACGATCGCGCAGCTCCCGCTCATGACGCGCGAAGAAGAGCACCGCGTCCTCGTCGAGTGGAACGCGACCGAGAAGCCGCTCCCGACGCCGTCGACGATCCACGAGCTCGTGCGCGCGACCGCGATGCGCGTACCGGACGCGCGCGCGGCGTCGTTCGAAGGTCAAACGCTGACGTACGCCGAGCTCACGCGGCGGAGTCGTCAGATCGCGCGATGCCTTCAAGCGCGCGGCGTCGGGCCGAACGTCCTGGTCGGCGTCGCGGTCGAGCGATCACTCGACATGCTCGCGGCGCTCCTCGGGATCCTCGAAGCGGGCGGCGCGTACGTGCCGCTCGATCCCGGATACCCGCGCGATCGCCTTGCCTTCGTCGCGGAAGACTCCGGCATCAAGGCGCTCGTCACCGAAGCACGCCTCGGCGATCTGGTCCCCGCGCCCGCGGGCGTCTTGCGCCTCGACTCCGACGCCGCGGAGATCGCCGCGCAGAGCGACGCGCCGCTCGGCGTCTCGGTCGATCCCGAGTCGCTCGCGTACGTCATCTACACGTCGGGCTCGACCGGGAAGCCGAAGGGGGTCGAGATCCCGCATCGCGCGGCCGCGAATTTCTTGGCGACGATGGCGGAGCGTCCGGGCCTCACGTCGTCCGACAGCTTGCTCGCCGTGACGAGCCTGTCGTTCGACATCGCGGGGCTCGAGATGTGGCTTCCGCTCACGGTCGGTGCGCACGTCGAGATCGTCAGCCGCGAGACCGCGGGCGATGGCGCGGCGCTGCGTACGTTCGTCGACTCGGGGCGCATCACGGTGCTGCAAGCGACGCCGTCGACGTTTCGTTTGCTGCTCGCCGCCGGTTGGTCGAGCTCTCCGCATCTCAAGGTGCTCATCGGCGGCGAGGCGACGCCGCGTGAGCTCGCCGAGAAGCTCCTCGAGCGCGCCGGGTCGGTGTGGAACATGTACGGCCCGACCGAGACGACGATCTGGTCGTGCGTGCAGCCGCTCGCGAAGGGCGCACCGGTCCTGATCGGTCGTCCGATCGCGAACACGCAGATCTACGTCCTCGACAAGAACCTCGCGCCGGTGCCCGCGGGCATCACCGGCGAGCTCTTCATCGGCGGCGCCGGTGTCGCGCACGGCTACCTCGGGCGTCCCGAGCTGACGAGCGAGCGCTTCCTCCGCAATCCGTTCGCCGAAGGGCGCATCTACCGCACCGGCGATCTGTGCCGCCAACGCACCGACGGCGCGATCGAGTTCTTGGGTCGCGCCGACTTCCAAGTGAAGTTCCGCGGCTACCGCATCGAGCTCGGCGAAATCGAAGCCGTCCTCGCGACGCACCCGCGCGTGCGCGAAGCGGTCGTCGTCGCGCATGAAGACGGCCCCGGCGAGCAGAAGCTCGTCGCGTACCTCACGCCGAAAGACGGCGCGCTCCCCGACGCAGGCGAGCTCCGCACGCACCTCCGCGCCAAGCTCCCCGACTACATGGTGCCGGCGCAGTACATAGCGCTCGAGCGCCTGCCGCTCACGGCGAACAACAAGATCGATCGCAAAGCGCTGCCGAAGCCCGAGCGCGTCGTCGGCACCGCCGCGGTCGACGAAGGTCCGCGCGAAGCGCTCGACGTGAAGCTCCGCGCGATATGGGAAGAAGTCCTCGGCGTCCGCGGCATCGGAATGAACGACAGCTTCTTCGACATCGGCGGGCACTCGCTCCTCGCGCTCAAGCTGTTCGATCGCATCGAGAAGTCGATCGGCATGAAGCTCCCGGTGACCGCGCTCTTCGAAGCGCCGACGATCGAGAAGCTCGGCGCGCTCCTCCGTCGCGGAGGTTGGACGCCGAGCTGGTCGAGCCTCGTGCCGATCCAGACCGCGGGAACGAAGCCGCCGTTTTTCTGCGTGCACGCGGTCGGAGGCAACGTCCTCAACTATCGCCTCCTCTCGCGTTACCTCGGCGACGATCAGCCTTTCTACGGCGTGCAGGCGCGCGGGCTCGGCGGCACCGAAGATCCGCACACGACCATCGAAGAGATGGCGACGGCGTACATCGAAGAGATCAAGACGGTGCAGCCTCACGGCCCGTATTACCTCGGCGGCTCGTCGTCCGGCGGCGTGACGGCGTACGAGATGGCGCAGCAGCTCCACGCGCGCGGCGAGAAGGTCGCGGCGGTCGTCCTCTTGGACACGCACGTGTTCGGCCCGGTCTCGCCGGTGATCGCAAAGCTGCGCGACGTGCTCTTGCACTACCCGCGCGGACTCTTGCTCGATCATCACATCGGTGAAGTGCTGCTTCGAACACCGCGCGGAGCGATCGAGTACCTCAGCGGCCGCGTGCGCGCGCGACTCGAAGGCGTGTCGGCGCCCATCGAGGCGACGATGAAGCAGGCGACGCCGGTCACACGGCGCGTCTACGAGGCGAACGTCCGCGCCATCATGACGTACGTGCCTCGGCCCTACCCGGGCACCGCGACCCTTCTTTTGTCGCGCGATCTCCCGCACCGCACTGCGTACGACAAGCGACTCGTGTGGGCCGATCTCGTGCAAGGGGGCCTCACGATCCGCTTCATGCCGGGCGATCACGAGACGATGCTCGACGAGCCGGTCGTCGCCGAGGTCGCGCCGGTGTTGGCGCAGTGCCTCGGGTAGCGATGCTTCGCGTCGACGTGCCCGCGCTCGGCGCCGACGCGCTGCACGTGTGGAGCGCGCGCCTCGACGCGGACCTCGCTGTCGACGACGAGCTCCTCGCTCACCTCTCCGACGACGAGCGCGACGCGAGGCATCGCTTCTTGCACGCGCGCGATCGACGGATGTTCGTCCTCAGCCATGCGACGCGGCGCCTCTTGCTCGGTGCGTACGTCGGTGCGCCCGCGTCGTCGCTGCGCTTCACGACGACATCGTACGGCAAGCCGTCGCTCGCGGCGTCGTTCGGATCGGACGTGCGCTTCAACGTCTCGCACAGCGGCGACGTCGCGCTGCTCGCGGTCGCACGCGGACGCGAGATCGGCGTCGACGTCGAGCAGATCCGCGCGTTGGAAGATTGGGAGGCGCTTGCGAAGCGCGCGTTCTCGTCGGCCGAGCGCGATGCGATCCGCGCGATGCCCGAAGAGACGCGGCTCGACGCGTTCTACGCATGCTGGTCGCGCAAGGAAGCCGTCATCAAGGCCGTCGGCCTCGGACTCTCGTTTCCACTCGATGCGTTCGACGTCGACGCCGCGCCCGCACGCCCACCGCGCCTCGTAGCGTCGCGTGACGCGCGCCTCGTCGTCGACGCGTGGTCGATGGCGCCGCTCGACGCGCTGTCCGGTTACGCGACGGCGCTCATGGTGGAAGGGCGCGCCACGAGCATCACGCAGTTGCAGTGGCGCGCTACGGATCCCACGTCACCGACACCGTGAGCTTGCCCTCCGCGTCGACGGCGTGCTCCTGACGAACGTGCTTCGCGCGCGAGAGCGCCAGCGTGTACCTGACCATCGACGCGTACGTCAGGCGCCCCAGCCGGTTCGCGGTGAACGGATGTCCGACGAGCGTGACGCGCCCGCTCGCATCGCTGCTCCACTCGACGGTCATGTCGCCGTGCGTGTGGAACGATCGCCAGAGCTCGCTCGAGCGCTCCGCGAGCTTCACGGGATTCATGAAGCGCATGAACGCGCGGCGTAAGCGACCGAGGGAGACGTCGAGCGCGCGGTCCATGTACTCGACATAGATACCGTCGTCGCGGCCGGCGGGGCCCGCGTGCACCGCCTCGTGCCACGCCTCGAGGTACGCGACGGGGTACCAGGTCAGCGGGCGATACGCGGCGCCGAACGTCGCGTGCGCGACCTCCGCCGGGAGCGCCGCGACGACGGCCGCGAGCTGCTCTTCGCCCCACAAATTGCGTAGCGCCTCGTGGAGCGAGTGAAAGACCACGCCGCGCGTGAGCGGCTCGGCCGACGCGGGGGGCCCGGAGAGCGCCATTCACGGAAACGCTAGCAGATCGACCGTCGTCCGCGATTCGCGCTAAAACGCCGACGCCGCGATGATCCACGTCGACCACCTCACGAAACGCTATGGCGGTCGTTCCGCGTTCGCCGCCGTCGACGACGTTTCGTTTCGGATCGGCAAGGGCGAGGTCGTCGGCTTCCTCGGCCCGAACGGCGCCGGGAAGAGCACGACGCTGCGCATCTTGAGCGGGTTCCTCGGCATGACGAGCGGCAGCGTGAAGATCGCCGGGCACGACATCGCCGACGACACGTTCGAGGCGCGAAAGAGCATCGGGTACATGCCCGAGGCGGTGCCGCTCTATCCCGAGATGCGCGTCGTCGAGTACCTGACGTTTCGTGCCGAGCTGAAGCGCGTCGCGCGCGCGTCGCGTCGCGCGTTCGTCGACGACGCGATGGCGAAGGCGAACGTGCTCGACGTCGCGACGCAGCTCATCGGCAAGTTGTCGAAGGGCTACCGGCAGCGCGTCGGGCTCGCCGATGCGCTCGTCGCGCGTCCGCCGATCCTGATTCTCGACGAGCCGACGGCGGGGCTCGATCCGAATCAGATTCGCGAAGTGCGCGACGTCATCAAGGCACTCGGCGCCGAGCACACCGTCCTCTTGTCGACGCACATCTTGAGTGAGGTCGAAGCGAGCGCGAGCCGCGTGCTCTTGATTCACAAAGGGCGGATCGCGTTCGACGGTCCGACGAGCGACATCGGCAAGGCACGGCGCGCGGCGGAGATCGAGCTGACGATCCGCGGCGAAGCCGACGCGGCGGTGCGCGCGCTCGAGGCGATCGACGGCGTCGCGCGCGTGACGGTCGTCGATCGCGCGGCCGCGGACGGCGCCGTGACGTTGCGATGCGCGTGGAAGAAGGATCTCGGCGACGCGGCGCGCGTCACCGAGAGCGCGGTCGCGGCGCTCGTCGCGGCGGGCGTCGGCGTGCGCGAGGTGCGCGCGGCGGGCGGATCGCTCGAAGACTTGTTCGCCGAGCTCACGCGCGACGAAGCGCCCGCGGCCGCACCCGAAGCCGACGAGGCGCAGCCGTGAAGGCGTTCTGGCCGATCTACAAGCGCGAGCTCTTCGCGTTCTTCGTCACGCCGCTCGCGTGGGTGCTCATCGTCGTCTTCCTCGTGGTGCAGGGGATGCATTTTTTCCTGCTGGTCGATCACTTCTCGACGCAGACCGAGGTGTCGAGCGATCAGTCGCCGCTGCAAGCGTTCTTCGGAAACACGGTCCTCCTCTACCTCATCCTGTTTCTGCTCATCCCGCCCATGACGATGCGCCTCTTCGCCGAAGAGCGACGCGCGGGGACGATCGAGACGCTGATGACGGCGCCGGTCTCCGCGACCGCGGTCGTGCTCGCGAAGTACGCGGCGGTGCTCACGACGTACGTCGCGATGTGGGCGCCGACGGTCCTCTACCTCGTCATCTTGAAGCGCACCGGCGAGCTCGATTGGAAGGTCGCGGCGTCGTGTTACCTCGGGACGTTCTTCGTCGGCGCCGGGTACCTCGCGCTCGGTCTTCTCACGAGCGCGCTCACGAAGAGTCAGTTTCTCGCGCTCGTCTTCACGGCGCTCCTCGTCCTCGGACTCTTCATTCTCGGCGTCGGCGAATTTCTCACGCGCGACGGGACGACGCTCCACGCGGTCTGCGCGCACGTCTCGAGCTGGACGCACATGAACGACTTCGCCAACGGCGTCGTCGACTCGCGGCGCGTCGTCTTCTACGGGACGCTCGTGGTGCTCCCGCTCTTCGCCGCGACGCGCGTCGTCGACTCGTGGAGGTGGGGATGAAGCGGCCGCGCACGGGGCAGGCGCTCCAACTCGGCGGGCTCGCGGCGGCGGTCGCCCTCGCGCTCCTCCTGAACGTCCTCGCGTCGCGTCACTACAAGCGATGGGACTGGACGACCGGGAGCCGTTACACGCTCACACCGGCGACGTTGCAGACGCTCCACGAGCTCGGCGAGACGATCGAAGTGTGGGTGCTCCTCGGCGGCGCGGATCCGCTCGAGCAGAGCGTGAAGCAGCTCCTGGTGTCGTACCAAGCGGAGACTCCGCGACTCGATGTGCATTACATCGATCCGGATCGCGACGCGGTCGCGCTCGTCGACGTGCAGCAGCGCTTCAAGATCGAAGCGGGGCGAAGCGCGGACGGGCGCGTGGTCACCGACGCGGTGATGGTCGTTGCGCGCGGCGATCGGCACTGGTTCTTGACCGCGAGCGACATGTTCGAGGTCGGCGCGGGCGACGACATCAAGGCCAAGCCGCGCGAAGAGCAGGCGATCACCGGCGCGGTCCGCGCCGTCCTCGGCGGCGAGAAGGTCCGCCTCTGCTTCACCGTCGGTCACGGCGAGCTCTCGGTCGATCCTTCGCGCGAAGGATGGATCGGCGATCTGAAAGGCATCCTCGAGAAGGACAACTACGCGGTCGCGACCGTCGACACGACCGCGCCCAACGCGCACGAGCCGTTCAAAGGATGCGGCGTGGTCGTCATCGCGCGGCCCGAGTCGTCGTTCTCGTCGCAAGAGGAAGCGCGGCTGAAGACGTGGCTGCTCGAAGGGGGGAGCTTGCTCGCGGCGCTTGGTCCCATGGGCGCGCCGACCGAGACCGGGATGGCACCGCCAGGGCTTGCCGACGCGTTCGCGCCGTTCGGGATCGCGCTCGACGAGACGCTCGTGCTCGATCCGGATCCGACGGTGGCGATTCCGGCGATGCACGCGGAGGCGTTCTTCGTCGAAGCGAAGTCGCATCCGGTGACCGATGCGCTCGTCGCGGACACGCCGGCGCAGCATCTGCCGCGAATCGCTGCGTTTCAGACGCGATCGCTCTCGCACGTGACGCGCGACGGCGCGGCGACGGCCGTCGACGTCCTCGTCACGACGAAGAATGCGTACGCGATCGCGAGCATCAAAGGGGCGGCGGACTGGAAGGACGCGCCGGAGAAGAAGAGCGCAGATCCGAGCGGACCCCTCGTCGTCGCGATGGCGAGCGAGCGCGCGAAGGTCGGGCCGAGCGCGCCGCATGGACCGCGCGTCGTGGTGATCGGAAGCGGGTACGCGCTCGCCGACGACAACTGGAAGCAGGCGAGGCCACTGCGCGGAGATGCGTTCTTCGTCGAGAACGCGATCGCCTGGCTTTCGTCGCGTCAGGCAGTGCTCGACGTTCCAGATCGTCCGGCGGTGGCGGCGGGGATTCGGATCACGGAGGGATCGCGGAGCGAGGTGCGGAACTACGTCCTCCTGTACATGCCGCTTGCGGCGGCGCTACTCGGGATCGCGGTCGCGCTTCGTCGCCGGAGCACCGAAGGAGCGAAGTACGATCGCAAGGACGACGAGAGCGCGAAGGCGCCGTCTCCCGCGAAGACGAAGACGAAGCGGAAGCGAAA
>JBBQXV010000303.1:0-11084 GCA_038209335.1 Polyangiales bacterium
CAACAAAGTCGGCACGAGCCGCCTCGGTCTGTTCGGCGCGCTCAACTTTCCTACGGGGACGCCGATTCGCATCAGCGCGGTCGGGAAATACAACGGGCAAGAGGTGTTGCTCGGCACGCACGTCGTCCAGACGTTCCCCAACGCGGTCACCGCGTTGAGCTTCCGCGGACGGCGTCCGTCGCAGCAGTAGTCACGAGGCAGCACATGGCGGTCACGGGGTGGGCAGTCACGGGCAGCGGCGATTTTTCGCCGAGTGATTCGAGCACGACGGACGCGCTCTTCGATGGGCGCGTCCTCTTGCAACAACCCGCGCGCGGCGAGGGCTACCGCGTGAACGCGGACGCGCTCTTGCTCGCGGAGTTCGCGCGTGGGCGCGTGCCGGCGGCGACGGCGTTCGATCTCGGGGCGGGCGTCGGGAGCGTCGGGCTGTCGCTCCTTTATTTGCGCGCGGCGACGCGCGTCGTGCTCGTCGAGATCGACGTCGCGGCGGCGGCGCTCGCCGAGCGCAACTTGCACGACAACGGATGGTCGGACGCGGGCGAGGTCGTGCGTGGCGACGTGAGCGACGTGGCGCGCGCAAGGCGCGGCGAGGCGCAGCTCGTCGTGTGCAATCCGCCGTACGTCGAGCCGGGGCGAGGACGCCTCGCGCAAAACGCAGCGCGGGCGAAGGCGCGCTCGGGCGAGCTCGCGACGTTCGTTTCTGCGGCGCGTGGCGTCGCGGGACGGCGTGCACGCGTGTGCTTCGTGTATCCGGCGCCGGAGCTCGCGACGCTCTTCGCGACGATGCGCGCGTCGGGGCTCGAACCGAAGCGGATGCGCGCGGTGCACGCGAGCGCGAGCGCGGCGGCTCGCGTGGTGCTCGTCGAGGCGCAGCCGGCGAAGGCGGGCGGGCTCGTCGTGATGCCGCCGCTTATCGAACGAACTTAGGTTCTCATCTCGCCGCGCCGAACAGTCGATCGAGGATGATCGCGCACGCCGCGCGCACGCTGAGATGGTTGTATCCTGCACGTGCCGCGCGGACCGGCTCGAGGGTCGCGTTCGCGCCGTCGATCACGCTTCGCGCGAGCCCCCAGCCGGTGCCAAAGACGATCAGGATCGCCTTCCCTTCCCCTTCGATTTCGATCGCGGCGCGCGCATCCGCGTAGGTCATCGGCGGCGCCACGTCGCGCGCCGCGGTCACCCACACGTCCACCGCGTCGCGCCCGCCCATCGCCGCGATCGCCGCGTCGAGCGAGTCGACGACCCGAACGAGCGCGAGCGCGAGCTTGCGATCCGGAATGCGCCGGCCGCTCGATCCGTCGGCCCAATGCGCGCAGATGCGCTCGACGAGCTCTCGCTGCGCGGCGATCGGATGAACGATGAAGTAGTCGCCGACGCCGAAGCTGCGAGCGCTCCGTGCGAGATCGTGCACGTCGAGGTTCGTGATCGCGGTCGTCACCGTCGCGCCTTGCGCGTCGACGACCGGATGATGCACGAGCGCGATCGCGACGCGCCTCACGCGCCTCCTCCGCGCTTGGCCGCGAGGAATCGTTCGACGAGATCCGGCCGGCGCGCCCGGGTCCGCTCGAGCGCCTGCTCGTTGCGCCACTTCGCGATCTCCGCGTGGTTTCCCCCCGCGAGCACTTCGGGGACGCTCGCGCCGCGAAACTCCGCCGGCCGCGTGTACTGCGGATACTCGAGGAGCCCCGCGGTCGCTTCGCTGTGCGACTCTTCGCGTGTTGACTCGGCGTTCCCGAGCACGCCCGGAAGAAGACGCGCGCACGAGTCGACGATCGCCATGGCCGCCACCTCGCCGCCCGTCATCACGAAATCGCCGAGCGAGATCTCTTCGTCGACGTGCCCGCGTACGCGCTCGTCGAAGCCCTCGTAGCGACCGCAGACGAGCATCACGGCCGGACGCTCGGCGAGCGCTTGCACCTTCTTCTGCGCGAGCGGCGCCCCCTGCGGTGTGAGCAAGACGCGATGCGCTTTCGGCGCGAGATCGTCCATCGCCTCCATGCAAGCCACCATCACGTCGACGCGCATCACCATCCCGCTGCCGCCGCCGTACGGCGTGTCGTCGACGCTCTTGTGCTTTCCGATCCCGAAGTCGCGCGGCGATCGGAAGCGTACGGCCACCTGGCCACCCGCGATCGCGCGCCCGACGAAGCTCGCCTCGAGGAAGCCGCCGAAGATCTCCGGAAAGAGCGTGACGACGTCGAACCTCATCGCTCGAGCCCTTCGAGCGTCACGAGCTCGACGATCCCCTCGGCGACGTCCACCTTCGCGATGAACGCGGCGACGAGCGGTACTTCCCAGTCGCGGCCGCCGTCGGTCGCGGCGATCACCAGCGCGTCGACGCTCGGGTAACTTCGGAGCTCGCGAACGCGCCCGAGCTCGACCACGCCGCCGTCCTTCGGCGCGCGCACGAGGGCCCCCTCGACGTCGCACGCATAGAACTCGCCGTCGTCGAGCGGCGGAAACGAGGAGCGCTTGGCGCAGAGGAGCGCGCCGCGCAGCTCGTCGGCACGATCGCGACCGTCGACCGAATGAAGACGAATGAGGATCGCCTGATCCGCGCGACGCGCCCCATCGATCGACACCTCGTGCTCTTCGCCGTCTTTCAGGCGCACGAGCACTTCGTCGAGACCGAGCAAGATGTCGCTGTCGCTGTTGAACAGCTTGAGTCGCAGCTCGCCGCGCACGCCATGCGGGCGAGCGACTTCGGCGAGCGGGACCCAGCGATCGCCGTCAGGCGGAGAGCGATCGCCGTCAGGCGAAGACGGGCCCACGACGCTAGTCGACGATGTCGAGGTGCGCCCTTCGCCCGAGCTTCGTCGATACGGCGGTGAGGATCGTGCGCATCGACTGCGCGGTCCGTCCCTCTTTGCCGATGACTTTCCCGATGTCGTCTTTGGCGACGCGAAGCTCGATCAAGCTATTGTGCTCGCCGGCAATCTCGGTGACCTCGACCTGGTCGGGATGGTCCACGAGCTCGACGGCGATCGCGCGAATCAGCTCTTTCAGAGGCATGGGGGATTTTTATTTCGCGGGGCTCGCGGCAACGACTTCATCCGTCACGGGATGCTTCTTGAGAAGGCGGTCGACCGTCTCGGACGGCGTCGCGCCAACCCCGCGCCAATAATCGAGGCGTACGCGATTGACCGTGAAGAGGCCCGGATCCTTGGACGGATCGTACGTGCCGATGTTCTCGAGGAAGCGCCCGCCGCGGGGGCTGCGCTGATCCGTGACGACGAGGCGGTAAAACGGCCTCTTTTTGGCACCGGCGCGGGCAAGACGAATGTGAACGGCCATCGTGAATCCTTAGCGCGAAACGTTGTAAATGACGTGGAATCTTGGTCGAGTGACGGGGGCGCGAAGCGTACGAGACGACTGACTATCCGTCAAGGGGGGGTTCGTTTCAGCGCCCCTCACCCATTGACGCTCATCACGCGCGTGAGGCGCATCAGGAGCGGGACGTGAAACGCCGCGCCGTAGATGTGGAACGCGCCGCTTCGCATCGCGTCCATGACGGACCGCACGATCTTCACCGCCTCTTTGTCGCGCGGATGGGGAATCGGCAAGCCGAGCTTTCCCATGAGCGGCATGTTCGAGAGCGCGAGGATCGTGTCGGACGTTCCGCGGATCGTCACGTCGGGGATGCCGACGATGCCGTCGTGGATGACGAGCGTTCCGCCGTCGAAGCGGAGCGTGAGCGCGACGTCGGCATCGTCGGCGACGATCGCGACCGAGCCGACGAGCGCGTCGAAGTCGCCTTGCTTGTGCGGCTTGGATTCGAGGTTTTGGCGGACGAGATCGGCGAGCATCATCGCCAGGCCGTTCTCTTCCGCGCCGGGGGCGAGCTCGATGGATGATGGGCGCATTCGGGACCGCGCACGATTCCAAGAAAAGACGCCGCGCGTCAAGAGGCGACGAGCCACTCGACGCCGAGATGCTGTGAGCGCGCCGTGAATCGGAGTTGACGATGCGCCGCGCGAAATCGGCTTCTCGCGGGAAATCGGCTACCTTCGGCTTGGTTCGCCCCGTGCATCGTTCGGCCGCGATCGAGTCTCTTGGGAGAGTGACCATGCGAAGAGCTTCACTGGCTTTGATGTCGGCGGCGGCAATCCACCTCGTGGCGATCACCTCGCCGGCGTATGCGCAAGTGCAGCCCGTTCCGTACGGCACCTCGCAGCCCGTTCCGTACAACCCGACCCCCGCACAGCCGACGCCGCCCGCGCCAACCGCGGCTCCCGTTCAGGGCGGAAGCGACGTCATTCATCTCAAGAACGGCGGGCTCCTCCGCGGAACGATCATCGACGTCATCCCGGGATCGCACGCGCGCATTCAGCTTCCGACCGGCGAAATAGCGATGGTGCAGTGGAGCGAGATCGCGCGGATCGAAAACGCCGGCGCGAAGCCGCCGCCCGAGCCGCCGCCCGCGTCGACTGCGTGGAGGCCGCCGCCTCCGACGCCACCGGTCGTCGCGCCGCCGCTCACTGGGCCGAAGCTCCTCGTGCACCTCGAAGCGACGCGCGTCGTTCGCCTCGCGCGCTACGAGACGGTGCGCGGAGTTTGGGACGACATGTGCGAATCGCCTTGCGACAAGCAGGTTCCCGTCGACGGCGACTACCGCATCGAAGGGGTCGGCGTGCGACCGTCGGGGAGGTTCTCGCTCCAAGGCAAGGCGGGCGATCGTGTCGTCATCGAAGTGAACGCGGCGAGCAAAGGGTGGTTCGCCGCCGGGCTCGTCAGCGGCGGCGTCGGGCTCCTCACGATCGTGATCGGGCTCTACATCGTCGCGGTCGGCGCGATCGGCAACAGCATCGACAAAGGATTTTGCTCGGGCACGACGACGAGCGGCTGCGGCTCGTCGACGACCACGTCGAGCGACTCGATCAAGGCGGCCGGTTGGACCGTCACCGGCGTCGGCGCCGTCCTCTCCACGCTCGGCGTCATCGCGATCGCGTCGAACTGGAGCAGCTCGGTCGCGCAAGAGGTGCAGGAGCCCGTCAAAGGCGCGCCGCCCGCCGCGCGCTTCGATGCGTTCCGTCGCGAGGCGATGTGGAAGGACCACGACATCGTGCGCGCGATGCCGCGGCAGGACGTCTACATTCCGGTGATCACGCAGTCGTTCTGACGAGCGACGCGACGATCACTTTTTGTCGCCGAGGACGTTTCCGTCCGCGTCGCGCAGCTGCGGCGCAGGGAGACCCGCGGCGGTGATCGCCGCTTCGATCTTCGCGCGTGGTCCGACGACGACGACGATCGCTTCGCGCGGATCGAAATATTTCGCGGCGAGCTTGTTCAAGTCGGGGCCGGTCGCGACGTCGCGTGCCACGCTCGCGCGCGCGTCGTAGTCCGGACCGAGGCCGAGCGACGCCGCTTGCGCGAGACGCCCGGCCGCCGATCCGACCGACTCGTACGCTTCGACCATCTCGGCGCGCGCTTGCCAGCGCGTCTTCTCGATCTCGTCGAGCGTGAGCCCCTTCTTCGCGAGATCGTCGATGTCGTCGAGGAGCGCCTTGAGCGCTTCGCCGGTCTTGTCGGTGAAGACGCCGGCCCACGCGACGATCTGCCCGACGCCACGCGTGAACGCGACACGCGAGCGCGCGCCGTAGCTCCATCCGTGCTCTTCGCGCAGATCCTGGTTGATGCGCGACGTGAACGATCCGCCGAGCGCGAGGTTGACGCGCGCGAGCGGCGCTTCGTCGGGATCGCTCGCGGCGACGCCCGGACGCACGACAGCGATGACCGATTGCGGCGCATCGGGGCGATCGACGAGGACGACGCGCGGCCACGGCCCCTTGGGCGCGGCGGGCGTGACGATCGGCAACGCCTCCGACTTCGCCGGCGACTTCCAGGTCGCGAACGCCGATTCGATGAGCGGCGCGAGCTCTTCCTTCGTCACGTCGCCGACCGCGATGACGGTCGCGCGCTCGGGGCGCCATGCGGACGCGTAGAAGCTCTTCACATCGTCCAGCGTCACCGCCTTCGCGCTCGCGCTCGTGCCGTCCCACGGATGTCCGTACGGATGGTCGTTGCCGAAGAGCGCGCTCCGGAAGATCACGCGCGCGGTCGCGTCGGCATCGCTCGCGCGTGCCTTCAGCGAGTTCGTCCAGAGATCGTGGACGCGCTTCCACTCGCGCGCCTCGAAGCGCGGACGTGCGACGACGTCGCCGAGGATCGCGAATCCCTTGCCGAGGTTTCGCTTGAGCACCGTCATCGAGGCCCAACTCGAGTCGGCGTCGCCGTCGGTCGCGAGCTGCGCGCCGAGCGCGTCGACGTCGCGCGAGACATCGAGCGCCGATCGCGTCCCCGCCCCTTCGTCGAGCATCTGCGCGGTGATCTTGGCGACGCCGCCTTTGCCGCGCGGATCGCTCGCGGCGCCGGTCGGGATCGACACGACGAGCGAGACGATCGGGAGCGCGTGCCGTTCGATGAGCCAGACGGTGACGCCGTTCGTTGCGGTGTACACGATCGGCGCGGGCGGCTTGAACGCGCCGGGCGTCGCGACGGCGGGGCGCGGGCCGAGAGTATCGGCGGCCGCGGGATCGCCGGGCGGCGGCGTGGGCGTCGCGACGGTCGGTGGCGGAAGGACCGGCGCGGGAGGGTGCGTGCCGCACGCGACCGCGAGCGCGCCCATCGCCGCGACGATCATCGACGAGCGTTTCACTTCGCCACCCCCTTCGACGCCTCTTTTTTCGGGACGACGCGCAAGACCACGCGCGCGTTCGGCAAGAGCACCTTGAGTGCGAACGATCCGAGATCCTTCGCCGTCGCGTTCTGGTAGCGCGCGCGATCGCGTTCGATGTACCCGGGATCGCCGGTCGTCGCCTCGTACGCATTGAGCAGCGACGCGCGCTCGCGCACGCCTTGCAGCCGCGTAACGAACGCCGCGTCGACGAGGTTCTTCGCGCGCGACAGCTCGTCGTCGCGCACGCCGCCGGTGCGAGCCTTCGCAAGCTCCGCGTCGATCGCCGCCTCGAGCTTGTCGAGCGACACGCCCGGTCGAGCGACGACCGCTACGACGAATTGCGATCCGAGCGTCCCCTGGTCCTGCGACGCCTCGACCGACTGCGCGATCTTCTGTTCGTAGACGAGCGCCTTGTAGAGCCGGCTCGTCTTTCCGTCGCCGAGAATGGTCGCGAGGAGATCGAGCTCCGCGTCGCCCGGCGCGTACCGCTTCGGCGATTGCCACACCATGAAGACCTTCGCGAGCTCGACGCGATCCTCGATCGTCTCGCGCACGACGCTCGTCAGCGTCGTCTTCGTGTCGTCGAAGCCGGGCGCGCCGGGATCCTTCGCCTTCCCCTTGCTCGGGATCGTCGCGAAGAGGCGCTCGACTTGCGATTTGGTCGCCGCGCCGTCGAAGTCACCGGCAACGACGAGCGACGCGTTCGCCGGATCGTAATACGTCGCGAAGAAGAGCTTCACGTCGTCGACGGTCGCCGCTTCGAGATCCGCGTGCGAGCCGATGACAGGGTGATGGTACGGGTGCGAATCCGGATAGAGGAGCTCCGGAATGCGCGTGTCGGCGACGCCGTACGGCGTGTTCTCGGTGCGCTCGCGGCGCTCGTTGCGGACGACGTCGCGCTGAGCGTCGAGCTTCTCCTTCGTCATGAGCGGACCGAGATCGCGCATGCGATCGGCCTCGAGCCACAACAGAAGCGAGAGCGCGGTCGACGGCGCGACGTCGTAGTAGTCGGTGCGATCTTCACTCGTCCACGCGTTGTTCCAGCCGCCCGCGCGCTCCATCCAACCGTCGAACGCTTTCGTCGGAACGCGCGATGTCCCCATGAACATGAGGTGCTCGAAGAGGTGCGCGAAGCCGGTGCGCTTCGGCGCTTCGAAGCGCGAGCCGACGTCGAAGCTGACGTTGACGACGGCGACGGGGACGGTGTGGTCCTCGTGGAGGATGACGGTGAGGCCGTTTGCGAGCTTCGATTTCGTGAACGGAATCGACAGGGGTTGGGCGAGCGCGGAGGCCGGCGCGAGCGTGAGGGCGAGCGCGAGGAGCGAGATCGAGCGTTTCACCGCGACAAGGTAGCCTGCGGTGCCGGTCGGGGTCGACTGTAAGCTCCCGCCCCTTCAGGCGTTCTCTCCCATGTGAGCACCACGGCACTCGCATGGTCGACTATGCTCCCCCGCGTGACCGGGGCGGGAGACGACGCGCTCGAGCGCGAAAGAGAGCTCGTCGTCCGCGCGCAAGCGGGCGACCGCGTCGCCGTCGGCGAGCTGCTCAGCCGTCACGGGACGAGCCTCTACCGCAACGTGCTCCTCCCGCGCCTCGGATCGGAAGCGGCCGCGAAGGACGCGCTCTCCGAGACGTACGCGCGGGTCGTCGAGAAGATCGATCGCTTCACGTGGCAGAACGTCGGCTTCTATCCTTGGCTTCGCACGGTCGCGCTGCGCGTCGCGCTCGATGCATTGCGCGCGCGCAAACGAATGCTCATCTGGGACGCCGAGGACGTCGAGCGTGAGGTCGACGCGACCTCGACCGCGACGCCCGTCGACCAACGCATCAGCGACGCCCGCGATCGCGACGCCGCGCGCGCCAAAGTCGAGACCGCGCTCGCGAAGATCAACCCGCGCTACGCGAAGGTCATTCGCATGCGCGTGCTCGAAGAGCGGCCCCGCGATGAAGTCGCGGCGGAGCTCGAAGTGTCCCCTGCTACCTTCGACGTGCTACTTCATCGGGCGATCGCCGCGCTGAAGAAGACGCTCGAGGCAATGTCCGAAGAGGCCCGAGATGGACGGTAAGAAACACCCCCCCGATCTGTTGGACTCTCAGCCGCATCCCGACGCGCCCGCGAGCGAAGAAGAGCTCACGGCGTCGGCGCGCCTTCGCGACGCGCTCGAGGATCCGTCTCCTGTTCTCGGTCGCAGCCCGGAGGCGGACCTCGCGCGATCGCTCGCGCTGTCGCACGCGCCGCGCGACATCGATCCGAAGGAGCACCGCGCGATCGTCGACCGCGCGATCGTCGAAGGGGCGCGCCGCGCGAAGAAGCGGCAGCGGGGCGTCGTGATTCGCGTGACGTTCGGTGTGAGCGCGATCGTGGCGGTCGCGGCGAGCGTGCTCTTCTACTTCAACGTGCGCGGTCCCGCGCCGGTTGCGATGGAGCTCGCGGTCACGCGGTCGACGCAGCCGCTGTTCCCCGAGCGCTTCCCGCAGGTCGGCGGCGAGAGCGCGCGGATCGATCGCATCGCGATGGCGCGGAGCGCGGACCTTCGCGAGAACCGCTTCGCGCGCTGGGGCGTGCGATGAAAACGTGGTCGATCGCTTCGCTCTTCGCGTCGCTCGCGCTCGCGATCTCGCTCGTCATCGCGGCCGCGACCGGCGCGTGCCGTCCGAGCGGCGGTGACTCCGCGGGGATCCACGGCGACGACGCAGGCGGGACGCCGATCGACGTCGAGGTGATGGCGTTCCTCTCGGCCGCGCGCGCACGTCATCACGAGGCGAACGTGCGCGAGGACTCCGGCGATCTGCCCGGTGCGATCGATGCGCTGCAGAAGCTCGTCACGATGAAGACGCCGCATCCGGGCGCGCCGATCGTCGAGGTCGAAGAGGTGCTCGCGGACGCGTACGCGCGCCTCGCCGAGCTGCGCATCCGCGCGAAGGATCTCGACGCGGCGGGCAAGGACGTCGACGCGGGGCTCGCGCACGCGAAGGACCCGACGTACTTTCGCGGACACTTGCTCGAGGTGAAGGGCGTCGTCGAGGAAGAGCGCGCGAAGGTCCTCGAGGCGGCGGGCAAGAAGGACGAAGCCAAGGAAGCGCGCGCGCGGGCGATCCAACTGTTCGACGAGGTGGTCGGAATTCAGATGAAGGTGATCGACAAGACGCTCGGGGACGGAGGCGCGAAGTGACGCGACCGGGGACACCGCAGCGAGGGTGCGGCCACGTGACGACGTGCGCGATCGTCGCAGGGATTTGGCTCGCGATCGGCGCGGGGTGCGGCGGCGCGGCGAAGGACGCTTCGCCTTCCGCTGCGTCACCGTCGAACGCGGGGGCCGCACAGAAGAGCGAGATGGCGCCGAGCGGGTACGCGCCGCCGCCGCCCACCGCGCCGCCAGCGACGTCGCCTCCGGGTGTGCCGACGTCTCCGGGGGCGCAGCGTCGCCTCGAGGCGAACGCCGATTTCGATCGCGCCGAGCGCGAGCTCTCGGCGTCGAGCAGCGACTGCGCGTCGGCGTGCCGCGCGCTCGCGTCGCTCGAACGCGCGACCGTGCGTCTCTGCGATCTCGCGGAGCAACCGGACGACGTGCAGCGGTGCGATGACGCAAAGAAGAAGCTCCGCACGGCGCGCGACCGCGTCAGGTCGACGTGCAGCGCGTGCCCCGGCGGACCGAGCGTCGATCGCGACGCGCCGATCCCGTCGCGATGAACGCGACGCGCGTCGACGCCGCGCCACGCGCGAACGACGTTCGCGAAGGGGGCGCATGGACGCGGCCGCAGTCGCTGAAGAACGATCTCGTGTGGGCTTCGGCGCGCGGCGCGCTGGCGACGATCGGCACGCTACCTGCGTCGTGGCTCCGTCCGTTTGGGCGCGGGATCGGCGCCGTCGCGTACGCGATCTTCGCGAGCGCGCGCCGCACCGCACACGAGAACGTCGCGATCGCGTTTCCCGATCTCGACGAACGCGAACGCGCGGCGCTCGTGCGGCGCGCGTACGACGCGCTCGGAGGCTGGCTCGGCGAAGCGCTCGGTTTGCTGCGCGACGGCGCCGTACTCACGCCGCTCCCGGTCGACGCGCGATCGCGCGACGTCCTCGCGGAAGCCCGCGCGGACGGGCGCGGCGTCCTCTTCGCGTCGGCCCACCTCGGACCATGGGAGCGCGTCGCCGGCGCGCTCGTCGCCGCCGGCGTGCCGCTCACGACGATCGCGCGCGAGGCGTACGACGCGCGCTTCTCCCGGCTCTACGACCTCATCCGAACGAAGCAGGGCGTTCGCTCGATTTACCGCGGAGCACCGGGCGCCGCGGCGCGCATCGTCCGCACGTTGAAGAACGGCGGCGTGCTCGGCGTTCCGATGGACCTTCGATCGCGCGTCCCGTCGGTCGACGTGCCGTTTCTCGGACGCGTCGCCGCGACTCCGGTCGGAC
>JBBQXV010000304.1:0-10976 GCA_038209335.1 Polyangiales bacterium
GCGCCATGTGCGGTTCACCCTACTCGTTCGGGGCTCAGCGGATCACAGTCCGGCTAGAACCACGGCATCTGAAGGGGACGGCCGCCATGAGATTCTCTGTGCTCTCTCTACGAGGAAGGGCCGCGCTGACGGCGACACTCGTGATGGCCGCATGCTGGCTATCGGCGTGCAGCGGCACCGACGCGAGCGGGTTGCCCGGATGGAGCACCGGCCACAACGGCGACGGAAACGGAAACGGCAACGGAAACGGCAACGGCGGCGACGACGCCGGCGGCTCTTCGACCGGCGACGCCGGGACCGACTCCGGAACCACGAACCCGCCCCCCGGAAGCGACGCGTCGACGACGCCGCCGCCCGGCCACGACTCGGGAACCACGCCACCGCCAGCGCCGGACAGCGGCACGCCGATGGACGGCTTCGATCAGTTTCAGCATCACAACCTCGACGTGGTGAACGCCTACCGCGCGACGAAGGGGATCGCGCCGCTCACGCTCGACACGAAGCTCTGCACGTTCGCGCTCGCGGGATCGGTGGAGCTCTCGCAAGATCACACGCCGCATCAGCACTTCATCACGGCCGGCAACAACGGCTCGCTGTGGACGAGCGGCTTCATGAACGGCGCGGCGGAGAACCAAGGCGATCCGAACGGTTGGTTCGTGATGTCGCAGGACCCGACGATGAACGAGATGATGCAGATCGACGACATCAACAAGGCGATGTTCAACGAGGGACCCGGCGCGGGCGAAGCGCACGGGCACTACACGAACATGATGAACGCCGCGTACAAGCGCCTCGGCGTCGGCCTGCTCGAAGTCGGCGGGCACCTCTATCTCACCAACGATTTTTCGCAATAGGCGAGAAGCCAGCCTGAGTCGTCACGTATCGTTCGCGCATGCGCCCCGTCGCGGCCGCGTGCGCGATCTTTTGCTTGGCCCTCGCGCCGGACGCCGGAGCTCCGACCGTCGTAGGCCAGGGGCCGTTACCCGACTCGACCGCGACTTCGATTCCGACCTCGACCCCGACCCCGATCCCGACCTCGATCCCGACCTCGACCTCGACCTCCACGTCGCCCCCGGTCCTGCCCTTTCCCTCCGCGCGTCACTTCGAGCGCGGCATCTGCTCCGCCATCGCCCCCGGCGGCGAGTTCCCGGGCAACTTCCTCGCCGCGCGCGATCTAACGACCTCCTTCGTCGACGGCGACGATCTCCTCGCCCTCGTCAATCGCTCTCCTTACGGCACGCTCGCCGCCGACTACGCGCCGACCGATCTCGTCCAGGTCTTCACGCTCCAACCCGTCACCGCGTCCGAATGCGAGACACGCACCGGGCCTTGCCTTCGTCGTGAAGCCGCGACGCACGTCAAAGAAATGCTCGCGGCGATGCGCGCGAAGGGATTCATCGGCAGGGTCGAGTCGGCGTACCGCGGCTACCAGAGTCAGTGCGGGACGTTCTTCAACTGGGCAAAGAAAGAGACGAGCGAGTTCTGCTCAGCCGTCGATCAGAGTGCGCTCGCAGGACACAGCCAGCATCAGCTCGGGACGACGATCGATCTCTTCACCGAAGAGTGGGTACAGGAAGGCAAAGACAAGAACACGGGGACCTTCCGCAACGGGTTCGGTTGCTCGTACGCGGGGCGATGGATCGAGGACAACGCGTGGCGCTTCGGATTCGTCGCGCCGTATCCACTCCATCCCGACGATCGACAGGACGCCCTGTCATGCTTTCAGCGATGGGACTGGCCTGTGCCGGCGAACCCCCGCACCGGCTACAAAAACGAGGCGTGGCACATCCGGTTCATCGGCGTCGACAACGCCGCGCAGTACCACGACGACTGGGTCGCGAGCGTGCCCGGAACGCCGAGCGAGATCACACTCGAGCAATGGCTTCGTCGGCGACACGGCCGCGTCGGCGACACCGATCTTCCCGTGTGCGACGGATGCAGCTGCGAGGCGTGTGCGACGCTCGCGGGCGGCGAGAAGAAGGCGCGACCGTGCGGCGACAACAGCGTGCTCTGGCTCGACGAGAGCGGTCGTCCCGTCGCAGCCGCCGAAGAGCCGCGCATCTTGGAGGCGCGCACGTCGCCCGCGAAGCTCGACGGCGCGGTTCTCGTCGAGGTGAAGATCGCCCTGCCACCAAGGACGATCACGCAGCCGCCGATCATGCGCGCGGAAGGGATCGCAGCTTACACGGCCGCGCAGACGTTCGAGGCGCTCGTCCCGTACAAACGGACGAAGCCGCACCGCTACGACGATCTTCCCGGTGCGTGGCGACTCGCCGTGGAGCCTGCGACGGAGGGCGCGACGCGATGGCCGTGGCGCGCGTCGCTCGCACGCGAGTCGCTCGCGCGGATCTACAACCGCGCGAACCTGATCTTGCCGGCGGCCAGCGGTGAAGCGTGGATCCGCGTCGTCGTCACGCCGCCTGCCGGCGCGTCGCAGCTCCGCGTGACACTCCTTCGTGACGGCGTGGAGCACGGCACGCGTGACGTCAGCGTCATCGCGCCGGCGACGTCGGATCGGTGAGCGTTCGCGCGCTCTCGCCGGTCACGGCGTGAACTGCAGTGAATAGCTGACCATCGTCTTGCCGAAGCGGGGCTTGAGAAAGGCGATCCCCACGAAGACTTTGACGACGCAGTCTTCGAAGCCGCTCCCCTTCATGCGGGTGCGCGGCGCGGTGACCTTCGCTTTGCCCCCGTCGGGCTCGATGAGGAGATCGACGCCGAAATCACCGCCGCGCTTCGGATCGTCGACGAGCGCGAAGCAGCGCCGGAACTCGTCGAAGTGTGGCTCGACCGATTTGGCGATGGGGTCTTTGGTGGCGGCGTCGTTGGGGCCGCCGCCGATGTGCATGCCGATGTTGGCGATCTTGACCGAGGGGAGCGGGGCGGCGGAGGCGGAGGGGATCGGCGCGGAAGGGATCGGCGCGGAGGCGGAGGGGATCGGCGCGGAGGCAGAGGCGGAGGCGGGCGCGCTGGCGCTCACGGTCGCGCTCGGCGTCGAGGCCGAGGTCGACGGTTTGTCGCAGGCGGCGAGAACGAGGACGAGGGCGAGCGATCGCATGGGTGCGAGCGCATCCTATACGACGCCCCCCTTGAGAAGCGGCGCGATCCGTGTCATCCGATGCTCATGCCGCTCAGCGACGAGACACGCACGCAGATCACCCAGGTCATCACCGCAAACAAGGTCGTCCTCTTCATGAAGGGGAACCGCCACTTTCCGCAGTGCGGGTTCTCGGCGCAAGTCATCGGGATCCTCGACAAGCTCGTCAAAGGCTACGAGACGGTGAACGTCCTCAAGGACCCCGCGATCCGCGACGGCATCAAAGAGTTCTCCAGCTGGCCGACCATTCCGCAGCTCTACGTCAACGGCGAGCTCGTCGGCGGTTGCGACATCGTCAAAGAGATGTTCGCGGCGGGCGAGCTGCAGAAGCTCCTCGGCGTCGAAGCGGCGCCGGCCAAAGCTCCGTCGATCACGCTCACTGACGCGGCGGCCAAGGCGTTCAAGGACGCGGCGGGTGAGGCGGGCGACGACGTGCTTCGACTCGAGATCGACGCACAGTTCCAGAACGATCTCTTCTTCGGTCCGAAGAAGGCCGGCGACTTCGAGATCGCGAGCGCGGGCCTCACGATTCACGTCGACCGCGCGACGTCGAGCCGCGCCGATGGCGTGTCGATCGACTTCGTCAAAGGACCGAACGGCGAGGCGGGCTTCAAGATCATCAACCCGAACGAGCCGCCGCGCGTGAAGCCGATTTCGCCGAAGGAGCTGAAGACGCTCCTCGACGCAGGGAAAATCGAGCTCTTCGACGTGCGTCCGGACGGCGAGCGCGCGGTCGCGAAGATCGACGTCGCGAAGCAACTCGACGCCGAGGGGCAGAAGCACCTCTTCACGCTCGCGAAGACGACGCCGATCGCGCTCCACTGTCACCACGGGATTCGCAGCCGCAACGCCGCCGAGCAACTGCTCCGCGAAGGGTTCACCAACGTCTACAACCTCGAAGGCGGCATCGAGGCGTGGTCGCGCGACGTCGACTCGACGGTTCCCAGGTACTGAGCGTACTGACCATGAGCGATCATCCGACGGATTTTCAAGGCGACATCTGCGCGGCGATCCGCAGCGCCATCGAGTCGAAGATCACCGGCGCACGCGTCGAGGTCGAAGGCGGCGGCGGGCACTACACGATCGTCGTCACGTCGCGCGACTTCGAGGGCAAGAGCATGCTCGCGAGCCAACGCCTCGTGTACGGCGCGATCGCGCACCTCATGTCCGGCGATCGCGCGCCCGTGCACGCCGTCGACAACCTGAAGACCAAGGTCGCTTAGCGGCAGAGCGCGTCGAGGAGCTCCTCGGGCGGTATCGGCTGCGGCGCGATCTTCACGTCGCGCGCGCGGCGCACTTGGTTCAACAGGTTGCCGCCGATCGACTTCGGTTCCTTCGGCTCGGTCGCGTAGATCGGATCGCCGAGCGCTGCATCGAGCGTGATCCACTTCACGCCGAGCTTCTCGTACGCGGTCAGCATTTCGTCGATCAGCACCGCGTCGTACGGTCCGACGTGCATCAAGAGCACGTGCTTGATCGGCCGCCCGAAGAGATCGCGCGCCGCCCGGACCGACCAACGCAAGAACACCTGCGCATTGTCGAGCCAGCTCTCTTTCAGCGCCTTCAGCGCGCGCTCGTCGCTCTTCGCGAGGCAGCGCGCGTACGGATTATTGTACGCCCAGTCGAAGAAATCGATCGTCACCTGCGCGATGCGGTACCCGCGCGCGGCGAGGTGCTCGCGGATGCGAACGCGCGACGCGAGATCGCTCCCTTCGCGCAAGAACGGATAGCGAAAGACCTTCCATTCGCGTTCGCGTGCATCGCCCATCAGCTCGCGGAGGAGCGGCTCGTTGGCGTCGATGTCCGCGAGGTACGCGTCGAGCGGCATCTTGGTGAGATCCGGATGCGAGTACGTGTGGTTGCCGAGCGGATGGCCCGCGGCGACCCACGCCACGAGCGCGGCGCGATCCTCGGGGTGCGCCTTCAGCTTGTCGGCGTTGAGGAAGCCGTAGACCGACGGGACGCCGTGCTTCTTCAGCGCGGCGAGGATCGCTTCGTGGACCGCGAGGCGGGTAACGCTGGGGACGTCCTGGCCGTGACGAGGGAGATCGTCGATGGTGACGGCGACCTCGATCGGTTCGTCGACGGGCGCGGTCGATGGCGCGGTCGAGGCGGTCGATGGCGCGATCGATGGCGCGATCGATGGAGCGACCGATGGCGCGGTCGACGGAGCGATCGCCGGCGCGCACGCGACGACGCCGGCGATCACGACGATCGCCGCGCGCCGCGACGCGCGTGTCACTGCCCGGTGTACTCGCACTGCCGCGTCGTGCGCGAGCAGGTCGACGCCGACGCGATGTACGGACAGATGTCGCCGACGATCCGCGTGCAATCGAGGTTGCACGTGAAGTCGGTGTCGGTGAAGCAGAAATTCCCGTTCGAGCACGTCGACGAATTCGCGCAGCGGCACGCGTCCTCGTCGATGATCCCGTTGCCGTTGTCGTCGGTGCCGTTGCAGCACTCGGTCACGTAGTACTTGCTCGCGTGGCAGTCTTCGTCCGCGCAGTCGGCCTTGCCGTCGCAGTCGTTGTCCTTGCCGTCGGTGCACTTCGCGACGCCGTACTCGGCGCTCGGCGGTTGGCCGCCGTTGCAGTTCGAGCACGCCGGGAAGCCCGCGCAGTTGGGATCCGCGCAGTCGACGAGGTGATCGCCGTCGTCGTCGATCCCGTTGTTGCAAACCTCGGGCGGGTTCTGCGTGATGCTCACGTTGAGCACGTACGGCCCTTCGTCCGGACCGAAGCGCGGATCGACCGTGAAGCCGTCGACGAAGATGAAGTACGTCCCGGGGTAGAGGATCGGAATCGTGATGAGACCGGAGTGCCCTCCGCCGGTGTCGTCGTCGCACGCGAGCTCGTGCCCCGATTTGCATGCGCCCGCGCGAATGTAGAGGAGCGAATCGTATTGCGATCCGATGGTGTCGATGCGCACCTTGGACGGCTGGGTGATCGTCAACTGGAACACCGCTTCGCCCGCCGCGCCGCCGCACGATCCGGTGTTGCGGTTGACGAAGCCCGTCGTGTCACCCGTCCACGTCCCGCTCGCGCTGATCGCCAGCGCCGTGTTGCAGAACTCGTGCTTCAACGCGCAGAGCGGGTTGGTCTTGCACGCGCCGTCTTCGCAATCGATGAGCCCGTTGTGATCGTCGTCGCGACCGTTGTCGCAGATTTCCGGCCCGGGCGGGCAGCTGGGCGAGAACGAGCACGCGGGATCCGCGCAGTCGATGAGCCCGTTGCAGTCGTTGTCGGTCATGTCGTTGCAGACTTCGGGATGGCAGACCGCGCAGGCGGGCGACGCCGCGCACGCGGGATCTTGGCAGTCGGTCTTGCCGTTGCAGTCGTTGTCGATGCGGTCGGTGCAGATCTCCGGGCCCGGAGTGCGGCCCGTGCAGTTGCACGCCGGATCGGCGAAGCACGTGGGATCGACGCAATCGACGAGACCGTTGCAGTTGTCGTCGGCGCCGTTGCGGCAGTTCTCGGGACGCGCCCCGCACGTGCAGTTCGTCGCGGCCGCACACGCGGGATCCGCGCAGTCGATCCGACCGTTGCAGTTGTCGTCGACGCCGTTGTCGCAGATCTCCGTCGGCACGCACGCATCGACGCCGCTGTCGCGCCCGCCGTCGCCGCCATCGCGCCCGCCGTCGCGCATGCCGCCGTCGGCGCAGAGCGGGTTGTTGAAGCACGCCGGGTCTTGGCAATCGGTCGAGAAGTTGCAGTCGTTGTCGACGTTGTCGTCGCAGACTTCGCGCGCGCCGGGGTGCGCCGACGGATCGTTGTCGTTGCAGTCGTTTCCGCCGCACATCGAATCGATGAAGCCGTCGTTGTCGCTGTCCTTCGGACGGTTCGCGCAGAAGCCGTTGCTGCAGAAGTCTTGCGTGCACGCGTTCTTGTCATCGCAGTCGTTCGCCGTCGAGCACGGGCCGCCGTCGCCGGTGCCGCCGTCGCCGCCGTCCTTGCTCGCGTCGGGACGCTCGCCGTCGCCGAACGGTCCGTCCCCACTCGATCCACCGTCGTCGCCGGATTGATCGACGATGTCGTCGGCGAGATCGCTTCGACCGCAAGCTGCGATCGCGAGCGAGCAAGACAACGCGACCATGAAGAGGGAGGCGAAGCGCGGCGAGTTCATGCGCCGAAACCTAGCGGCGACCTCGAGCATGCGCAATCGAGAGAGCGCACGAATCGCCTTTTTTTCTCGGGCGCGGTGCGTGCCATCGTCGCGCCAGCACCGTCACGATCTCGACGTATGGCCGCGGCGGCGACGGTCCGTCGAGCGCCGAGTGAACGTCAATCGATCAGCGTTTTTCGGATTTCGCGCTCTTCGTTCGCCAACTCGCCGATGGCTTCGAGCGTTCGCTCGGAGATTCGCTTGTACAGGCGCGGACTGGGCGGTTCGTCGAGGAGTGTACGAAAATCGATCGGTCGTCCGAACACCACCGTGATCGGCGTCCCTTCACGCGAGAAATCGCTCGCGACCTGCTTTACGAAATCATTGCCGAGTCCGTTCACGAAGACCGGCAGGACAGGCACTTTCGCGTGCCGGATGATTCGTCCGACGCCGCTTTGCGCAGGAAGGAACGTGTAGGGATCGTCGTCCTTCTTTCGCGTCCCTTCGGGATGAATGCCGCAGAACGTCCCGCCGCGCTTCAAGAGCCACGTCACTTCGTCGAGGCTCGCGAGGTTGAGCGCGGCGCGCTCGCGTTGGCGAAACACAGGCGGGTACATCGCGAAGAAGCTCATCAGGCCGTTCACGAGGAGACCGAGCGAGCTCTCGTAAAAGAAGTTCGCGCGCACCGGGAAGACGATGCGATGCGGAAGCCCGCGCGCCACGAGCGTCGACGTGACGACGTAGAGATCGAAGAAGCTGCGATGGTTGCTGACGCAGATGAAGCTCTGTCCGCTGTCGAGCGGCGGTAGGCGATCGAGCCCGTAGACGTTGCGAAGGTTCTCCGTACAGAAGGTGATCCAACGCGCGCCGAGGTTCTTCTGCATCCAACGCACGACGCGATCCGCCGGACCGTCGTCGAACGTGCGCCGAACGAAATCGATCGTGCGACGCTCGACCGGCTGGAGGAGATCGCCGCCGACGTCGCAAAGATCGGGGCGCGCGCCGTCGTCACGCTTGTGGCGCGCGCGATGTCTTCGCGGAGATCGATCGTTCAAAACGATCGCATCTCACTCCGAAGCGTCACACCCACGCAAGTGCGAACGCCCACCCGGTGACGCCACGTCCTCCCGCTGGGGGTCGAGGGGGAGGAGCGCTCCCTCTCACAAATCAGAAACATCCGCGCAGCAGCGGAAGCCCGTCGAGTAATCCGCGTGCTTCATGTCGTGCGCGGTCGTGCGGTAGTAGCAGCCGTCCGCGTTGAGGTGCGTGTCGAGGTAGTAGCCGCCCTGGAACGTCCCCCACGGATCGTCGACCCACTCGTGCAGATTGCCAACCATGTCGAACACGCCGTACTCGTTCGTGCACGAAGGGTGATCGCCCGTCTTCGCGAGGCCGCCCTCCATTTGATTGAGGCGCGGGTCCATCATGTTCCCGTTCGCGCCCCACTTCCACGCGTCCTCGGGTTTGTCGGTGAGGCCTTTGTTGAAGAAGTGCATCGAGCTCTGGCCGTGATCGTTGCACTTGTTGTCGACGTGCTCGGCGCCGTAGCCCCACATGGCTTCCTTCGGGCCCATGCACGCCTTCTTCCACTCGTCGGGCTGGCAAAGGCGCTTGCCGGACGCGACGCACGCGGACTTTGCCTGCACGCCGCTGATGTACCCCTGCGGCTTCACGCCAATGCGGCTGACCGCGCGCAACGTGTGGCCCTTTTGCGGCGCGAGGAACGGCGACCAGTCTTGCTCGGTGCCGTCGGCGTTCACCTCGACGAGCGACGCTTCGTAGATGTCGACGCAGTACTTGTGGCCGATCATGACCATGCCGGCGGGGCACAAGTAGCTGGCGCGCGGGGACGCGGGATCGGACGCGGATGCGGCGGCGACGGGCGCGTCGTCCTGCGGAGCGGAGCGACCGCGCGACGCGGGGCCTGAGCCCGTGAGCTGCGCTTTGCGCGCGCGACCGAGCGACGTCAGCTCGCGATCGCGCTTCGCCCGGACGGCGGGAGAGACCTTTTCCACGGCGGGGCTCGGCTCTTTGGCCTTGAACCACTCACCCGCGGAGGCTTGCTCCGGTGCCATCAAAAGCACGAACGACGCGGCGATCGTCGGGATAAACATCATGCGCACTGCTCCTTTCGCGCGGGGGCGATCAGGCGGACATCCGTCAAAACAAGAAAGCGTGAAAAAGAAGCACAGCCCCACGGATGCGCAGCGCGCAATGTAATTACCGGTGCTTTCGTTCAGCGCAAACACAAAATCGACACTCGACGGTCATTATCCGGTCGCGCGGCAATTATCGAATAACCGTGCCAGTTTTGTGCGAGATGTAGGCCAGTGGCGCACGATTGAGAATCATTGGCGAATTGCCAATCGCAACTGACGAGCTGCCAATGCGCCCCGCAGGCAGACCGCATCGAGTGAGGTCTTGCGGGAGCAGCAGAGCGGGATTCCCAGTCCTGCGCGTGTGGGGCGGCATGCTGGACGCGCGTCCTCTTCCCTGGTCAATTGGTGCCGATGCAACGCGGTCGATCCTTCTTTGCCATGGCGCTCGTGACGGCACTCGGCGCGATCGCGGCGCTCGGCGCGCCTGCGTGCGGCGGGACCGTCGCGACGGTGGGCGATGCAGGCGCGAGTAGCGATGCGACGAGCGCCGACGCCATCGTCACGCAAGACGGCACGACGCTGATGGACGCGCCGGTGCCCGTCGATTGCAATGCATTGCGCGCGAAGGTCGACGCGCTCCGCGCCGAGGCGAAGACGTGCTGTCCATTCTGCAATTCGCAGCAGTGCGGATTCGCGGTCGTGGACGTCTGCTGCCCGTTCAGCATCACCGCGTCGGTCGCGCCGGCCTTCTCCGCGGCGCTCGCCGAGTACGAGAAGAGCTGCCCGCAAGCGTGTCCGGCGACTCCGTGCGCGAAGGCTCCGTCATTCAATTGCAAGCCGAACGATCCGCAGAATCCGCAATCGCGCGGGACGTGTCAGTAGCTCAGAAGCGATAACCGATTTCGATCTGCGGGACCCAGAGCACGAAGGGACCGTACGCGCGCTCACCGGCGATCGCCTTCGAGTCTGGGACGCATCCGGGCGCGTTCGGGTTTCCTGCAGGGCACGCCGACGTCACGATGATCGCGCCGTGCGGGAGCTCGGGGCCGCGGCGCGCGACGAAGAGAGGGCCAATGGAGAGGCCGAACTGAAAGCCTCCGGCGGTCGCGCGCACGCCCAGCGACGGGTGAACGAACGGCGCGACGGAATCGACCGAGTCGTCGCGCCCGGCCACGCGCACGTTCGTCGCGGCGGTGCCGACGGCCGCGGCGCCTGCGATCGAATCAGCAGATGTCGCGAAGAGCGCGCCGAGCGTGAGGCGCGTGACCACCGAGATCGGACCGAGCACACGCTTGTCCCAGCTCGCGCCGAGCGCGGCGTACGGCCCTTGGAGACGAAGCGTGTCCAGGAGCGTGTAATTTACAGGTGTCGCGTTCGGCCCGAAGCGATCGTGAACGACGCGCGCGAACGACGTCCGCGCGGAGAAGTAGCCGAAGCCGATCTCGAGCGCGAGGCCCGACGGGAGCTGATACGAGCCGCGGAGTCCGAGCATCGCGCCGTCGGGGCGCGTGTTCGACGGGCAATTCGCCGGGCACGCGCCCTCCGCGTCGCTGCGAAGCGTGCCGCCCGCGAGGTAGCCGCCGTTGAGCGTGATTCCCCATGGGCCGCGTGCAGGCTCGGGCATCGACGCGCGCCAACGCGGGTGCGCGCGATCGATCGCGAGTAGCAAGCCAACGATC